>DASRSM010000045.1:0-5102 GCA_035656415.1 Vulcanimicrobiaceae bacterium
GACGTTGTCACTGCAAAAACGATTCCGTTCGACTTGGAGCCACCAGAGCTTGCGGTGCCATAGAATTTGCCTTTGACGTCCGTTAGCGCAGCTTCGGGGCACTGGCCATCCTTAGGACTTCCTTGAAACGAGTAAATTACTTTTTCTGCGCCAGACGGCGTGATCTGAAAAACGGTACCGTGATTGCTCGTGCCGCCGCTGCACGTCGTACCGTAGAGCACGCCGCCGACACCGATCAACGGCGCTTGCGGAACGCCACCGTCCGGCGAACCGTTGAACCTGTACAGCACCGTTTCTTTACCCCTTGTTGTCATCCTAAAGACGGTACCGTTGCTCTGGGAGGTGCCGCCGTAAGGGGTCGTGCCGTAGAGCACGCCGTTCATGAAAGTCGGCGGTGTCACCGACGTAAATCCGTCCGAACCGGCCTTGAAGCTGTAGAGCACCGTTTGTTTGCCGCGCGTTGTAATTTTAAAGAAGGCGCCATCGCCGTGCTCGCCGCCGTTGCGGGTCGCGCCGTATAGCGTGCCCTTTACGGCTGCTAGACCGCCGATCGGTTCTTGCCCATCGGAGGCGTTGAAAGAGAAGAGTAACTTATAGCTGTCCGACGGCTGGATCAGCGCCATCTGGTCCGTTGGTAGCGCCGGCGCCACCGGCAGCGAGCGCGCCCCACCAGAACAACTCACCAGAGCCATGCCGCTAAGAAGTGCGAAAATCGTCCGCATGAGAAGGGCCCTCCATCTATAAAGATTTCGCCTCACGCGAGCTCACCCATGCGGATATCTTCGGCCGTGCGTGCATTACGGCATCGCGAATCGCTGCGCTGGCGAGCTGTCAAACGCTTGGCGGCTGGCGTTCCCGCCAGCGCGCGGATGAGCGAATCATCTTCTGGCAGTCGAGGCTCGCCGCGCGGATACGCTCCCGCCGGGTGGGTTTCGACGAAGCGTTTTGAAAGGAGCGCGAGATATTCGAAGTTCTCCCAAAGAGCCGGCGCGCCAAGGTTGCGGCGAATGTACGTGGTGAGCGGCAACAGGTCGCCTGAAATCTGTCGCACTCCATGGTTTCCCGAAACTCAGTAAGCGACGCGATGTACATTTCATGCGGGCTGCGGGCTTGTCTTGAGAAGGCCGGCGATTCCCGCGCCCGAATCTCGAGCCAGGAGGTATTCGGATGCGTGTTCTTGTGCTTTTCGGGTTCATTGCGGCGACCGTCGCATCGGCCGGCGCCCAGACCACGGGCCGAATGGCCGCCATGCAATACTACGTAGGCACGTGGGCCTGCGCAGCCGTCGGCGAGCCGGATTCGAACGCCACCGCGACGTACGCGATCGAAAACGGCACCATGCGTGACTTGGTCGTCGTGCCGCCGCAAGGAAAGATGACCGCAGCATACGAGCTTGCAATCGTTACAACGTTTGACGCAAAGCACAATCGTTACGTGCAAACGAGCCTCGACAACCAGGCCACGTGGGCGGTTTCGTTCGCCAAACCCTTTACCGGGACCACGGAAGAATGGGTGAATAACGTCACGTTCGACGGTAAGCTTGGCCGTGCCGAAGTCGCGCGCACCGATCAGAACACCTTTGACATCACCGGGTATTCGACCATGTCGCAGACTAAGCCGGACTACAAGGTGATCTGCCACCGCTCGTAGCGCTATGTCCCAAGGACTGATGGCGCTCGTCCCACGTCCATCAGGCAGGTGTGCGTCATTCTAAATCCGTCATAAAATGCGATAGTGCACGTGAACTACTCCGGTTTCGAAACGGCGCGTCTCGAGAAGCTCGAGATTGCGTCGTAGGCCGGCTCGGATTGCCGGCTTTCCGCCGCCCACGATTACCGGATTGATAAATAGGTGCAGTTCGTCGACGAGACCAGCATCGAGTGCAACCGCCGCAAGCTCGGCACCGCCGATGTTGATGTCGCGCTCCGATTCTCGTTTGAGCTTTCGAACGGCCTCGAGGTTGAAGTCCTGCTCGACGCGCGTGTTGCGCGTCGCAGCGCCTGTCAGCGTCCGTGAAAAGACGATCTTCTCGGCCTTCTGCCAGACCCGCGCGAAGTCGACGTGTTCGGGCGGAAAGCGCTCCACCGGCGCTTCCCAGTAGCTCATCGTCTCGTAAAGCCGACGGCCGTAGAGATAGATTCCGATCGGCCGCACCAACTCGGTGATGAACGCGTGTACTCCAGCCGGATCGACCCAATTGAAGGCACCGCTTTCGTCTTCTATGTAACCGTCGAGCGACGTATTAGTGATGTAGACTAGCTTCGACATGCGTCGTTACTGCGAACAACTGGTGAAGGGACTGCAGAGGTTCCAGACTTACGCGAATAAATCCGCGCTGCGGGTGATCGAGATCGATATTGGCGCCCACAACTAACGCCAGCACGAGCGCAAAGCTAACGACGGCTGCCGTTCCGCGACGATCTGTACGGCCGAACCCAATGCCCAGCAGCACCGATGCGAAAGCCATGACGATCACTAGGACGTAGACCACCGCATCGGGTATGTGCGCGCTAAAAATCGCTTCGACGTCGTCGCCCTGCTCGAACATACGATCGAGAGCTTCCACAAACAGTCTAAGTACTTCAGGCCTATTATTACTGCCGGCCAACGTGATAGCGACGTTCCACATTTGGCGTTGCAACGTCGCGGATCGTTGTAATGCGTCGGATTTAATCCGATAATCGGTTTCCTCTCCGGCAAAACCGACGCGGGCGTCTACGTACCGCGAAAGGTAGCCGCGCATCAACACAGCTCGTTTCTCGTCCAGTAATTCCGAGCGACGCATCACGACACGGATCGCGTCGGCCTCCGAAACGATGGATTCGCGGCGAGCGTCGTAGCGCGCTAGTCCCAGCGAAAAAGAGAAGGCGATGAGTAGGGCGAGCAGACCGAAAATCGCTGCTTGCAGCACGCCGTAGGGGCTTTCGTGCAGGTTCATCTTTATTCCGGCGCCGATGCGAAAGCCCACTTCACCGCAAACTACGATCATCGCCGCGATTAGCAAGACGATCACCCAGATATCGATCGAATTGATCATGGCCCGCCCTTTCTACGATTCAGCTTGCATGCACGGGGATCGCTTCCGGAAACGTAAACACGTCGTTGGGATCGACGCGCTTTTTGACAGCTTCCAAGCGCGCGATGTTCGCGCCGTAGTACGCCGTTTTCCAGTCATTCAGCGACGGATCGATGAAATTTTGGTAGGCGCCGCCCTTTGCGATCGGCACGAGCGCATCGTAAAAGCGCGTCTGCCAATCGAGACTCTTCTGAAGCGCGCCCTGCGACGTGTCCTCGCTCCAAACGATGTCGATCGATGCGAGCCAATGACTCGTGCGATGGACGAACGCAGTTGCGCTCGCCGGAAGCGCGTTGACCGCACCGCCCGTCTGGAACGCCTTGAACGCCGCGCTCTTAACGGTCGCGGGCCAACGGCGACACCAGTCGAAAGCCGTCGCGATTGCACGCCCATCGAACGGCTGGTTGAAAAACCGCGAGCGTTCCTTAAAATACGTAGGCAGTCCGGGCTCTGAGACTTTCACTTCGGCTTGCCAGTACGGCAGCTCTTCGACAAACCTGATCTCATCCGGCTCGCGCAGCGCGTACACGGGCTGCAGGATCTCGCGCAACTGCTGCGACGTGCCGTCGAGCTGACCCAACAACTGCAGCTTCATCTGCGTCTTGCCGGTTATCGCATCGGGCGTAAGCACGACCGAAACTTTGTTGCCCATGCCATTCGGTGCGCCTTCCAACGCAGCGACCATACGCTCGAAAACCGCTTCCAAATCGGAGTCCCACCACAGCTCGAACGCCGTCATGCGCCCGACCGCAAACGTTTGAAAGCTGAACGACGTGTTGATGCCGAAGTTACCGCCGCCGCCGCCGCGACACGCCCAGAAGAGGTCGCTATCGTCGTTTACACCAACCCGATGCATCGTGCCGTCGGCGGTAACGATCTCGGTCGCCGTCATGGTATCCGAGGTTACGCCGTTTGGGCGCATGTCGAAACCGATGCCGCCGCCCAACGCTAATCCCGCTACGCCGACTCGAAAGCACCGGCCGTGAGGAATCGCAACGCCGAGGTCGCGGCATCCGTCGAAAACAGTAACGTTGCGCGCGCCGCCGCCCACCGTGAGAATACCGCCGGCGCGATCGAACGATAACGATCGCATCGGGCTCACGTCGATCATGAGGCCGGTAGTCGTCGAATAACCGGCGTACGAGTGACCGCCGGAACGAGCCACGACCGGCACGCCGTTCTCGCGCGCCCAGAGAATCGATGCGGCAACGTCGTTCGCGTTTTTACACAACGCGATTCCAGCCGGCCGGCGAAACGCGTAACGCAAATTGTTCGGACGCGAGAGGATGCCGTAACCGCTGTCGCCCGGCAATACGACGCGCCCGGTCAATCGTTTTGCGAGCGCTTTCCACGGCAACCCCGGTTGGGGTTTCGGCGTGATGGCGTTCCCGCCGCAACCCGCCAGGAATGCGAAACCGGCGGCGCCTGTAAGAAACGCCCGTCTATCGAGCATACACCCAGATCAGCGATACTTCGGGGTTCGCGAGAGCGCTGTCGAAGCTCCAATGCGAAAAAGCATAGTGGAGAGTTCCAAAGGGCCATATGGGCTCCTATGCTGAAGGAGCGATTCGTGCAAGAAACCCCGCCCCGTAACTACCTTCATTTGCCGCTGGGCGAAAAGCAGCCCGACGAGATCAACGTCGTCGTCGAGATACCGGAAGGCTCGCGCAACAAATACGAATACGACAAGCAACTCGACATCTTTCGTCTCGACCGCGCGCTTCACTCGTCGATTCACTATCCCGGGGATTACGGATTCGCGCCGCGGACGTTAGCGCTGGACGGAGATCCGCTCGACGTGCTCGTTCTCGCTATCGTGCCGACGTTTCCGGGCTGCCTACTTGCCGCGCGCCCCATCGGACTGCTGGAGATGCTCGATGAAGGCAAGCAAGACGACAAGGTCCTTGCAGTACCCGTCGGCGAGCCGGCGTTCGAAGAAATCTACAACTACACGCAGTTCTTTCCGCACCTCATGAAAAAGATCTCGCACTTCTTCGAGACCTACAAAGCGCTCGAAGGAAAAAAG
>DASRSM010000046.1:0-2149 GCA_035656415.1 Vulcanimicrobiaceae bacterium
TTTTCCTCGCGTGCGGAACATCGCGTCGTGCTGCGCCACGATAATGCGGATCTGCGCCTCACGCCGGTCGGTCGCGAGATCGGTCTCGTCGACGACGCCGCGTGGGAGGCGTTCGAATCGCGCCGCGGGGCGCTCAACGCCGCAATCGCGGGCGCGGAGCGCGCGCGGCTTCCCGTGACGGCGGTTGGCGATGAAACCTTCGCAGCGGGTGCGACGCTCGCCGACGCCCTGCGGCGGCCCCGGCTTTCTTACGGCGACGTCGCGCCGTACTTCGATCCGCCGCCGGCCGAGGAGATCGGCGAACGCGCGGCCATCGAAATCAAATCCGCGGGCTACGTGCGCCGCCAAGAATTGGCCATCGAGAAGGCCGCCAAAAGCGAGCGCGTGCTGATTCCCGACGATTTCAACTACGCCGCGCTTACCGCGCTGTCGCACGAGGCGCGCGAAAAGCTGGCAAAGCAGCGCCCGCGAACGCTCGGTGCCGCAAGCCGCATTCCCGGCGTAACGCCATCGGACGTCGCGATCGTCGGCCTGTTCATTTGTCATCCTGAGCGCAGCCGCGGAGCGGCGGAGACGAAGGACGCCGCACACGCTTAGCGCGCAGCTCGCAGCGGCCGGCGTCGACGCACGCCTAGCCGAGCGGCTCGCGCGTTACGGGGAGCTCGTCTTGGAATCGAACCGGAAGTTCAATCTCACCGGCGCGAAGACCGAAGCCGAATTCGCCGAGCATTTGCTGGATAGCTTGACGATCGTTCCCTACGTTACCGGGCCCTACGTCGACGTCGGTTCGGGCGCGGGCCTGCCGGCGATTCCAGTTGCAATTGCAACCGGCGCGCGCGTGACGATGATCGAAACGACGCGCAAGAAAGCGACCTTCCTGCAGCATGCGCTCGAAGCGTTCGGCATCGAGGGCGAAGTCGTCGCCGAACGCGCCGAAGTCGCGGCACACGACGAAAAATATCGCGAGCGATTTGCAAGCGCGACCGCGCGCGCTGTGGCGCTTGCACCTACGGTTGCGGAGTTAGTGCTGCCGTTTATTGAAATCGGCGGCCTCGCAATTTTTCAACGCGGAACGATGGACGCGCGCGAACGCACGGCGCTCGAAGACGCTTCGCTCATGCTCGGCGGCCGCGTGGAAACTGAGCATCAACTCGACGGCGAGCGCCGCATCGTCTTAGTGCGAAAAATGGGCGCGACCGCCATTCGTTTTCCGCGGCGCAACGGCGTTCCCGAAAAACGCCCGCTCTGCATGTAGCGATTTAGCTCCAGGGATTGAACGTGGGCACGCCGGCGTGCGAAAACTCGCGCTCGATTCGGCTAATCAGCGTTAAATCGAACTGCATTGCGGTCGCAGCTATCGCCGCATCGAGAGCGGAGAGCGTCCTCCCCGCGCGCCTCGCACTTGCACGCAGCGCTCCGCATCGTGCGGAAACGCTTGCGTCGAAGGCGAGAATGCGCAAACCGAATTCCGGAAGAACCTCGTGCGACAACCACGTTTCGAGGCGCGCGCGTTGCGCTTCGTGCGACAGGGCAATGCCGTACCATAGCTCGCCGATCGTGATCGCACTGAGATGAATGCGCGCCGGATCGACCTCGCGAGCCCAGGTAAGAAAGCCGAGGTTGGGCTCGCGTTTGGCAAACTCGGAAATCGCACTCGTATCGAGCAAAAAGCCGGTCAAAACGCCGGCGCCTCGCGATCGGGTTCGTGGCGCGATCCGGCATCGATCTCGGTTCCGCGGATCGGCTCGAAAAGATCGACGAGCGATCGCTTCGGACGAGTCGCCGCCTCGAACGCGCCCTGCGCTACGACGATCACCGCTTCACGCCCGTTACGGACGACCCGCTGCGGCGCACCTTCAAGCGCGAGCTGTACGACGGCGCTGAATCGCGCTTTCGCGTCGGTCAAGGTCCACGTCTTGCTAGTCATACCTGGTCAGACTATATCATAGTCCGAAGAAATGCGGCATAAAGTGTGCCGGAAAGGGGTTCGTCGAGAGACATACGCTCGGGATGCCATTGAACGGCAACCAGCCAAGGCTTCTTCTCGGGCTCCAACCACTCGATCGCCTCGACGATGCCGTCCGAGCTCATCCCCACGACGCGCAATCCCGCACCTGGTCGATCGACGGCCTGATGATTCGTCGACGAA
>DASRSM010000047.1:0-17753 GCA_035656415.1 Vulcanimicrobiaceae bacterium
GGGCGCAACCAAATGTGGATCCCGCGCGGAGTAAAGGAAGCAGAACGCTGAGCGACCCTCGCATTGCCGCCATTCCGGACGTCCACGGTCACGCCAAAGGCGAGCACCGTCCGTTTGCAGAGGAACGTCCGATCGCGTACACGCCCCGAATGCTCTTCCTGTGGTTCTATCACGCGTGCCGCCGTGGTTCGCCGCGCTTTTTGATGGTGGCGGATCACGTCAACTACCTGACGTTTGAGGATCCGGGTGCGGTCAACACCGTCCGACGCGCGCTCAAGCTCGCGCATGCCGGCGATCTGTACGGTGCGGCCGAAACGGCCGGCGTTGACGTCGCGCATGCCGCGGTCGTTTCCGAAGGTTTGCGCAAAGGTATGCGTTTTTCGATCGGCGCCGAGGTCGATAACGATCCGCGCGCTAGACCGGACGCGCAAAACATCGTCGACGCCATGCGTCCGGACGGCATCGTTCGCACGGTACACTTCATCAACGTCGAACATCCCGAGAAGGGCGCCGATTGGGCGTGGTCGTTCGATAACGACGAGTTCGCCCATCTCTACGACGTCGTGGGAATAGACCGGATCTGGGAACTCTACACCGCCAAGCTCTTCGACGATCTCGAGAAACTGCCAGGAAACGTCGCCGGCCATTTTTACGGACCGGCGGTGTTCGGTCATTGGCCGGCGCAGAAAGCGCTCGAGGAATATGAGGACCGGCTTCTCGAGATCTGTCACGCGCGCGGAATGGCCATCGAGATCAACACGCGGTTTCTGTATCGCGAGAATCCCGAAGATCAGAAAAAGAAATACCTGGAAGCCAACGCGCGGCTGATCCGTAAAGCGTCCGCTCGCGGTGTCGGCATCGCAATAGGTTCCGACGCCCACAGCCCCAAGGACCAGGGCCATGGTTTCGACACGATCCTCCGGATGCTCGATGAAGCGAAAGTCAACGAGGTCGTCTTTCCGGTGGGCGGACGGTTGGCGCGCGTAGCGCTGCGTGCCACGCGCGAGCATCTCGAGGCGCAAGCGAAGAACCGTGAAACGTCGACGCCCGGTAGCAGCATTACGGGCTTCAGTCGAGCCGAGCTCGGTCTTCCCGAGGAAGCCGAACAGGTCGGAGGCCGGCGCGAAGGTCCGCGCGCGACGCGCGAAGCCGGGCCGAAAAAGCATCGCACCGCCGACGCGACGCGACCGGCCAAGCGCGAGCCGGCGGCGCATAGCACGAAGAGCACGTCGCGCCGCTCGCCGGAATCCTCGACGGAATCGAGCAAGGCAAAGGCGGCTCGCGTTCCCGCGAAGCCGGCTCCCGCGAAAGCGCCTCCCGCGAAAAAGGAGCCTAAGGTCAAACCGGCGCCGGCTGCAAAACCCGCCAAACCAGTTAAACCTGCCAAACCCGTTAAACCGGCCAAGCCCGCAAAGAAGCCCGCCACCCCTCCGCGCCCGAAGGCCGCCAAGAGCAAGCCTGCAACGAAACCGGCCGCACGTAAGCCGGCCGTAAAAAAGGCGCCGGCTAAAAAGACTGCGGTGAAATCGGCGGCGAAAAGCAAAAAGCTCGTCGCCAAACCGGCGGTCAAGAAACAAGTGAAAAAGGTCGCGAAGTTATCGAGTAAAGGGTCGGCAGCAAAGAAAAAGCCTGCCAAACGCCGCTAAAGTTCACGCAGCAAAAACCGTAGAGGAGAGTAGGGATGGCGGACATCGCTCGCCTACGTAATATCGCATTCGTCGGACCGCATCACGGCGGCAAGACGACGCTCGTCGAAGCAGTCCTCGCGCTTACCGGCGCCATCGGCCGGCGCGGAGCGATCGCCGACGGAACTACCGTCACCGATCACGAGCCGGAAGACGTCGCCCATGCGCAGTCAACAACGGTAGCGTTCGCGCACACCACAGCCGATGAAATCGACATCACGATCGTCGACTGTCCCGGGTTCGTCGATTTCTTCGAAGAGGCACGCCTAGCGCTGACCGGTGTAGACGCGGCGGTGATCGTCGTCGAAGCCGATCCCGCCAGAGTCGTGCACACGCGCGCGATCATCGACCTTCTCGAATCCAAGAAAATGCCGCACCTGTTCGTCGTCAATAAGATGGACCGGCCCGGCGCGGATTTCGCGGGCACGCTCGCCGCGCTGCAAGAGGCGTACGGACGCCACGTCGTCGCCGAGCAGTGGCCGATCGGGGGCTCCGAACAGTTCCGCGGTTACGTCGATCTCGCCGAGCTCAAGGCTCGCACATTCGACGCTCCTTCGACAAGCTCAGGACAGGCTGAACGCGACGACGCGATTCCCGGCGATTTACAGAACGAAGTCCAGCGCGCACGCGGAGAGTTGCTCGAAGCGATGGCCGACTTCGACGACCACTTGATGGAAGAGCTGCTCGAAGGCATCGATCCGCCGATGGACGAGGTCGAACGCGATCTCTGCAGCGAGTGCTCGCACGATCAAATCGTTCCGGTGCTCGTAGCCTCCGGCGTTTCGGGCGCCGGCGTCGCCGCGCTGGTTCGCGCGATGGAAAAATGGTTTCCCTCGCCCGCCGACGGACCGCAAGTCGACGCCGAAGGACGGCCGATTGCGCCCGATCCATCCGGTCCGGTGGTCGCGCGGGTCATCAAGACGTCGATTCATCCGCAGAGCGGAAAGCTGTCGATCGCGCGCATTATCAGCGGTACGGTCAAATCCGACGCGACGCTGACCAACGTCAGCAAAGAGGGCGAAAAAGTTCGCCTTGGCGGACTCTATCGTCTGCAAGGGAAGAAGCAAGAGGCAATTCCGGAGGCCGGTCCCGGAGCGATCGTCGCGTTCGCCCGTCTCGAATCCGTTTCGACCGGCGATACGCTAACCTCGAACGGACACAAAGTGCTGCTGCCGCGCGTCGCGGTTTCAGACCCGGTCTTCGCCGTCGCGATCAAGCCGAAAGAACGCATTGATGAAGCGAAGATCTCGCAGATGCTCGTGCGCATCGTCGACGAAGACCCCGCACTGCGTTTAGACCGGGCCGACGTGACGCACGAGCTCCTGTTGCTGGGCTGCGGCGAACAGCACGTTTCGATCGCGGTCGAGCGCCTCGCCCGCAAGTACAAGGTTGAAGTCGACATGGCGCCGCCGACGATTCCGTATTTGGAAACGATCACGGGCGGCACCGAGATCCACTCGCGGTACAAGCACCAAACGGGCGGACACGGACAGTTCGGCGACGTGTGGCTCCGCTTCGAACCGCGCGAGCGCGGTTCGGGCGTCACCTTCGAAGAGAAGATCGTCGGCGGCGTCGTCCCGCGACAGTTCATTCCCGCCGTCGAAAAGGGCGTGCGCGAAGCGCTGCTTCACGGAACCAGCGGTTATCCGGTAACGGACGTGCACGTCGTGCTCTTCGACGGACAATACCACGACGTCGACTCGAGCGAACAGTCGTTCAAGACCGCAGCCGGTATGGGCGTGCGCGAAGCGCTTCCTAAATGCAACCCGGCCGTGCTCGAGCCGATCGTGCACGTGAACGTCACCGTCCCGACGACGTACACGTCGACCGTGATCCAACAAATTACCGGAAAGCGCGGACAGATTCTCGGAATGAATCCCGCCGATCGCATCGGCTACGACATCGTCGAAGCGTTCGTTCCGCAAGTCGAGCTTTCGCGCTACATCACCGAGCTTCGCACGGCGACGCAAGGGCTCGGCACGTACTCGTGGCGTCACGAGCGGTACGATCCGGTACCTGGAAATCGCGTCGCGCCAAAGGCGGCTGTATGAAGCGGGCGCTGGCATGCGTCCTGGCCATCACCGCTTTGGCGGCGTGCAGCCGAGTATCTAGCGGCGGCGGGGGTCGCCTCCCCGGCACGGTTCCGGGGATTCTACGAGTCGCAATACAACAAGACGTTAAAAACCTCAACCCGCTTCTCAACTCGAACACCACCGACGGCTTCATCGACTTTCTGATGGACGAGCCGCTCTTATGGGCGGACGATAAAGGTAATCCCGTTCCCGCGCTCGCGATGGTAGTACCCGCGCAAGATAACGGCGGCATCAGTTCGGACGGGCTCACCATCACCTACCATATGCGTAAGGACGCGAAGTGGAGCGACGGCGTGCCGGTGACGTCCAAAGACGTCAAGTGGTCGTGGCAAGCGATCATGAACCCCACCAACAACGTCGTCTCGCGCCACGGCTACGACTTCGTCAAGGGCGTCGATACGCCGGACAACTACACCGTGGTCGTTCACTTGAAGCAGCGGTTCGCGCCCTTCGTCAACACGTTCTTTGCGATGAGCGACCAGCCGATGCCGGTCGCACCGGCGCACGTTCTTTCGAAGTACTCCGACATCAATCAGGTTCCGTTCAACAACGAACCCAACGTCAGCGACGGCCCGTTCCGCTTTGCGGAATGGTCGCACGGCGACCACATCTCGCTCGTTCGAAACGATACCTTCTTCATGGGAACGCCGGCGCTTCGCCGAATCGAAATCAAGATCGTTCCCGACGAGAATACGACCGTCAATCTGCTCAAGACGCACGCGGTCGACTACATGTTCCAAGCTTCGCCCAATACGTATCCGGCGCTCAAGTCCGTGCAAGACATCAAGCTCGTGTTCGTGAACGTCAACGGCTACGAATACCTGACCATGAACACGACGCGTCCCAACGTGAACGATCCCGTCGTCCGCGAAGCGATTGCATATGCGATCGACAAGACGCAGATCGTCCAGACGCTCACGCACGGCCAGATGAAAGAAGCCACCGAGGATATCCCGGATTGGATGTGGGCATTCGACCCGTCGGTGAAGTCGTATCCTCACGACCCGGAAAAAGCGCGCCAACTGCTGCGAAGCGACGGCTGGGTCCCGGGCCCCGACGGCATCGTGCGCAAGAATGGCCAGCCGCTCATTCTCGTCACCGTTTCGAACAACTCAAATGCGACCCGCCGCCAAGGCGTCGTCGAGCTCCAGCAGATGCTCCGTCAGATCGGCATCAACATGGAAATCAAGTATTATCCCGGCGAGCAGCTGTTCGCGCCCGCGGGGATGGGGGGAATCCTTCAGCTCGGCAAGTTCGACTTGTCGTGGGCAGGGTGGTACGCCGGCGTCGATCCCGACGACAGTTCGCAAATGATGTGCGAGAACGTGCCGCCGGGCGGATACAATTACTCGCGTTATTGCAATCAAGATATGCAGCGCGCCCAGACGACGGCCCTCGACGAGTACGGCCAGCAGGCGCGCAAGGGCGCGTACAGCAAGATTCAGCAGCTGCTGGCGCGCGACAATCCGTACGTCTTCTTCTGGTGGACGCGCCAGATGGAACCAATCAGTGTCGATTTCAAGGGTTTCGATCCCAACCCCGTCATCGAGTCCTGGAACGCGTGGCAATGGAGCATTTAGGGAAACCCGATCGTCCCGCCGGCCCGCTGCCCGAGCTGATATGGCTGCGTAAGATTATCGTGGAGCGCGCTCTCACGCGTGGAGATTACATTCTCGCGGGCGGCGTGCGCAGCGACTATTACATTGACAAGTTCAGCTTGTTCTCCGATCCGAACGTCTTGCGGCGCATCGCGCGCCTCTTTACGCCGATCATCGCCGAGATCAACCCCGACTTGATTGCCGGCACCGAACTCGGCGGCGTCGTGATCGCGACCGCGGTTTCGCAAATGTCGGGCGTCCCGATGATCGCGGTTCGAAAGAAACCCAAGGGCTACGGTGCATTTGCCAACGAGTACGTCGAGGGCCCGTACGAAAGCGGAGAATCCGCTTTGCTGCTCGAGGACGTCGTCACCAACGGGCGCGAACTCATGGCGGCGGCGGCGCGGCTCGAAGAGCTCGGCTTGCGCGTAACGCCGTGCGCGGTCGTCAGCCGCGGACTCGCACCGGTGCGATCCTTGATTCATTTCTCGCTGCCGCGTCCCGAGACGCCGCGCATGGAGAACTGAGGAACTCCCACTTCCGGCCGGCATGGACTGGGAAGAACTGCTCGCGGAGTTTCGCTCGCTGGGCGGAGTTTTCGAAAACCTCCGTCTCGGTACGGGCGATTTGGGGCGCGGAGTCTTCGTCGTCGATCCGGCCAAACCGGCGCTGCTTCACGTATCGCGCAACCTCTTATTTCCGATCGACGACGTCGCGGTTTGCGGCGGTCATCTCAGGCTCAAGCCCGAAAGTGCGGCCGGTACGCGCGAACGCGCCTTTTTCGAAACGTATCAACGCTCCTTCGGATGGAGCGCCGGCCTTTTCGACGAGATCGAGCGGCAGCAGACCGAGTGGAACGCGCTTCCAATCGAAGTCAAGCGTTCGATCATCACGATGGGAGCGATCGGCGAGCCGGAGAAGCGCTTTCGCGAGCCGACGGTCGACGTTTGCCTCAACCAATACGTCGAAACGCGCGACCTCTATTTCGAGGGAAAGGCGTACATCGCGCCCGTGCTCGAGATCGTCAACCATTCCCCCCGGGGGCGCGACTACGGCTCCGACGACGGACTATCGATCGCGGGAACGTTCGAAAACGAGGTCCTTGCGCGCTATAACGTGCGCGATGCGTGGGCGGTCGCGCTGCACTACGGGTTCGCGCACCGTTCGCCGTACGCGTACAGCTTGGCGATTGCCGTGGATATTTACGCCCGCAAACGTCTCGTCATCGACCGCCAGGCGGGCGGCGTCCGGCAGATCGACGGCGTTCGGTTTCCGATACGCGAAGACGACGGCAACGTCGTCAAGTTGACCAACATGATGCTGGGCAACGCAAACGGCATGGATTTGCCGCGCGCCGTCTTTCGGAAGCTGATGAAGGACGACCTGACGCCCGCACAAGCCGACGAAGTTTTCGACGGGATCGCGTTCTACAACCGGGGACGGTTTCTCGACACGCTTACGGCACTCGAAAAATACGAGGGGAGTATCGTAAGCATGCTGCGATCGGCGGCGGTCCATCAACTGCACGCGCTGTCGGCGTGCGTCGGAGCCCGCGAGCTTTAAAGTGACAGCTCGATGCCGTCGTCGGCTATGCTGACGCGGCCTTTGAACGCACTTTGAGCCGCCTCGACCAACTCGTCGGGTGCGTACGTGCTTCCGTAATGCGTCAAGATCAGCCGTTGCGTTCCGGCACGCGCGGCCATTTGCCCCGCTTCTTCCGCCGTGAGGTGACCGCGTTGACCCTGCTCGACTCCCAAACCGATCGTCGCCTCGCAAAGAAACAGGGAGCAATCCCGTGCGAGCTCGACCACCTCGTCGCACGGCGCGGTATCGCTGGAATAGACGATGCTCGAATTTGCGCGGTCGGCGCGGACGGCAAAGGTGTCGATGTAGTGGCGCGTCTTGCAGAACGTGATCCGCATGTCCCGGATCTCTAACGGGACCGCCGGATCGTACTCGTGGACCTCAAACACCTCGTCGAGGAAATCCGCCGTCCCTTCGTTGGTGAACGCGCTTGCGATCGCTCGCAAAATCCGCGAGCCGCCGGGAGGCAGAAACAGCGGCATGCGTCCGTCGCGAAGCAGCGGCCCGTACTTGAGTCCGTACCGTAAGGGAATGAGATCCAGGAAGTGGTCGGCGTGCATGTGGGAGATGATCACCGCGTCGAGCTGCGGATAATCGATCGCCAGATGAAGGTTCCCCAACGCGCCGCTGCCGATGTCGAGAAGTACCGCAGCGTCGCGCGAGCGCAACAAATAGCTGCTGCAGGCGCGTCCCGGGCGCTGCACCGACGGGCTCGAACCCACCACTCGCATGCGAACGGTGGATGCCATCACAGCCGCGATAACAACGCCCCTTTCACCTTCGGAGGCTCCGACTTTCAGGCCGGAGTGGAAGCGCCACAGCACAACTCGGTTTCGCAAGGCGCAACGGGCCTGGATGGCTGGATGGAGCTTCGCGCAGTTGCGCGCCTTCGTCGCGTACAAAGCGACGGTTCCCATTCGTCAATGCTTCGGGTGCAAAGCTATCGACAAACGCAATCGGCCATCCCAAGAGCAGTTCTCCCACGTGCGGTGTGATCATCGCGACCACGCCGATCTCAACGCGAGCAAGAACGTCGCGTACCGGGCAGCCGTCAGCCTGCCTATAGTCTCGATGCTCGTTCTCCTCAAAGAGCTGGCTTCAGGGACAAGCCTCGTCCTTCAGGGCGAGGGAGCTTGACCTATTCGCTAAATTGGTCCAGCGGGACCATAAATAGTAGCCGGTCGCCGCTATGGACCTCGGTTGCAAATTTGTGTATCGGCACCGCCTCTCCCTTGCCTGCCCCCTTCTCCCGCCAGGCGTACAGCGGCACCCACCTGACCTTATATCCGGGCCGCTCGGGTGGAGCGGGCGGAGGGGCGTTTTCCGTCCCCTGAAAGCGCTCCGCGAGCTGAAACGTCTGCTCGTGATCGGTGCCCGAGAAAATCTCGAAGCGTCCGCGAGTGCTTTCGAAACGCGCCAGACCCGCAATCGTCGGTGCCGTCAGCTCGGTCGTCGAGAAGGACGAAATGCCGAAATGCCGCTTGATCGACCGTCCAAACGCTAGATCGTCTATGCGCAGCACGATGTGGAGCGTGCCGTCCTTACTGCCGCGAACCCGCGAGCGCGCGCCGAGAGCGGTTTCGAGATTTGCGGTGTCGCTGTTCGTCACGCCCACCAGGCTCTTGGCGCGCTCTGGGCTGCAGTAGGTCACCGTCTCGTCGTTGGTGGCGTCACCCGTCAGCAGATCGATCTTCCGGTCGCGAGCCAGTTCGATGAGAACGTTATCGGGATTCTTTTCGACGACGACGACCTGCTCGCCGAGTTGGCGCAAGTAGTCGACGACGAGCGATCCGACGTTTCCGGCACCGCACACGATGACGTGACCGCTGCGATGGATGCGCCGCAAGCCGCGGATGCGGCGCGTCGCGGCTGCATTGAGTCCCGCCGTCAGCGACGCCGTCAGAATCGCGACGGTGACGACGCCGACGAGCATGACGGCCATGTCGACGAAGAGCGGAATCGCGTGCACGAGCGCTATCGGCCCGTGCTCGCAACCCTTGCACGGCGAAACGTCGCCGTAACCTACGGTCGTCATCGTGGTTAAAACGAAGTACATCGTGGCCGGTACGTCCCAGTGCATCGTTCGTACGAAGAACGCAACGAACGCGATGTAGCAGATCACGCTCGCCACGATCGCCGTCCGCAAAACGGGCTCGATACGGCGAAGCGCCGAAGTCACGTCGTGCCACTGCGCGCGCAAACGCTCGCGGCGCATCGAGGGCCGCTCGTGGGATTGCGTTCCCGTCGCTTTGAGCACGCGGATCGGACCGAATACGACGACCCGATCGTCGTCTTTTAGGGTCGCTGCGAGCAGCGCTTCGTCGAAATGTTCTTCATCGCCGTGGCAGAGAAACGGCGTGCGGCCGCCGACCGAAACGACGCGCGCGCTAAGATGCTTCTCCGCGTCGGTCACCGTTAAGCCTGCGACGCCGAAATCCGCGGCACGACGATCGCAAAAGCCGTAGAGTTCCGAGCCTTCTTCGGCCACGGTGCCGGGGTCGATGCCGCTTTCTCGGCGGTGCGCCACGCGGGCGACCATCGATTCCAGCGTCGGGAACGGCAGCGCATAAAAGCAAGACGCGTCGACGGCGGACGCCGCGTACGTTGCAGCCGCGTGAGCCGCCGGTGAAATCGCGGAGCAGTTGTAGCGCAGCCCTTCTTGGATCTTGTGACCGAGCAACGGATTGAACTGGCGCAGGGTGACGCGAACGCGTTCGTTGATATCGCGAGCGAGCAGCGCGACGCGAAGGTTGAGTCGATCGTCTTGCGACACGGCCACGACGCAAAAATTCCGGTTATCGACCTGTCCGGTCCAGGGGTCTAGCCCGGCCCGCCGCAGCGCGCCCGGCTCAGTCGGGTCTTCGTTGAGGAACGTGAAGTCGTATCCGAACTCGTCCGACAGGAGATCGGTTTCGTGCCGCATCAGGCGGGCGGAACGCTCGTCGTTGTGCTTCCACATCAGCACGACGGCGTGCCCCGCGGTCTTGAGAATCTCTTTGCAGATCTCGAGCGCGAGGTAGTCGCCGCCGACGACAATAATCAGTGTCTCCGACGCCATTTATGCCGCTTTCTCCACCACAGGACGACGCCCCCATCCGCCCGCCGCATCCGCTGGCGTTGCGCGCGATCGAGCGTCTGCGCGAACGGCTCCCCGGACGCGTCCGCGTCCTGGACGTAGCGTCCGGAAGCGGGCGCAATACCGCGGCACTGACGCAAGCCGGATTCGACGTCGTTGCGATCGACGACGAAGCCGCCATGCGGATTAGTGCGATGCGATCGCTGCACGGCGTCTTCGCGGGAGCGGTCTCCACCCACGGTTTCCTCCACGGCACCGCCGCCGAGATCGCCGAGCGGCTTGACGCGTTAGCCGCGCACTTGGAGCCGGACGCGCTGCTCGCTGCAACGTTCGGATCGACGGCCGACGCACGGTTCGGAAACGGCACCGCACTCGATCCGTCGACGTTCGTGCCGGACGAAGGTGACGAACGCGGCGTCCCTCATGCGTACTTCACGGATTCGCAGCTGAGGGCGCTGCTCGAGCCGCAATACGCGATCGAATCGATTGAAGAGCGCGCGGTCGACGAGATCGCGGGGAAATGGGCCCATCGCGAAATACCGTTATCCGGCGCCGTTCACTGGTTCGTAATAGCCCGCCGGCGCTAGCTGTTAACCATATCGTGGAATAGACGGGTCGACCACGGCGGCATACCGGTCGATGCCGCCCGTGACGTTATAAACGGTAGGGTAGCCGTTGCCGGCCAGATAACGCGCGACCATGAGGCTGCGCGCGCCAACGTGACAAAGCACCGCAACCGGCGAGTCTTGCGGAATTTCCGCGAGTCGCGACGGAACTTCGCTCATGGGGACGTGGAGCGCACCGTCGATTGAAGCCAACGCGACTTCGTCGTCTTCGCGTACGTCGAGCAGCACGTGCGCTCTTCCCGTACGGCGCCACTCGCCGAGTTCTTCGACGTGCAGTTGTTCGACGCTAGCCACGATCGGCGCTGGAGATGAGATCGCGCATCGGACTCGACGCGTTCGCGTAGAGGCGCTTCTCCATGCGGCCCGCGAGAAACGCTTTGCGTCCGGCGATGACGGCGTGCTTCATCGCTTCGGCCATCGCTACGGGATCGCGCGCCGCGGCAATGCCGGTATTCATCAGCAGCGCGTCGACACCGAGCTCCATCGCAATCGCCGCGTCGGAGGCCGTACCGACGCCTGCGTCGACGATCACGGGAATCTGCGCACGTTCTTTGATAATGCGGATCGAGTACGGATTGCACACACCCAGACCGCTGCCGATGGGTGCCGCGAGCGGCATGATAGCCGCACAGCCGACCTCTTCGAGCTGCTTACACGCGACCGGGTCGTCGCCGATGTACGGCAGCACCGTGAAGCCGTCCTTGACCAGCGCTTCGGCCGCGCGCACCGTTTCGGCCGCATCCGGATGCAGCGTCTCGGGATCGCCGATCACCTCGAGTTTGATGAGATCGGTTTCCAGCAGCTCGCGCGCGAGCTGTGCGGTGAGCACGGCGTCCTTCGCGTTGAAACAGCCCGCAGTATTCGGCAGCACGCGCAGCCCTTTGCGATCGACGAAGTCGAGCAGCGTCTTTCCGGTCGGGTCGTCGAGGTTGATGCGGCGGATCGCCACGGTCACCATCTCGGCGCCGCTGGCTGCGTGCGCCTCGCGCATGATCTCCATCGAGGGATACTTTCCGGTACCGACGATAAGGCGCGAAGAGAACTCGTATTTTCCGATTTTCAAGATGTCGTTCATGATTATCCGCCGGCTACCGCCCGAATGATTTCGACGCGGTCGCCGTCTACAATGACGTGTGTATCGTAGCGCGCTCGCGGGACGACGCGCTCGTTGTGGGCGACGGCGATTCCGCTGCGTTTCGTACCGAGAAGCTCGAGGAGCGCACCCACGGTCGCTCCGTCGGGTAAGTCGTGCGTTTCGCCGTTGACGACCGCTTTCACGACGCCTTCATTCGACGGTGCAGTGAAAAGGCCGCCAGCTTCGGGTCAGCGATGCCCGCGACTGCGTCGGCAACGAGGCGCGCGCTCACCACGCACAGCAGGATTCCGTTTCTGAAATGCCCGGTTGCCACATAGAGCCCCTCGATCGGAGTCGCGCCGATGAACGGAAGCCCGTCGGCGCTGCCGGGCCGCACGCCGGCCCACGTTTCGGTTACGGCGAAGCCGCCCAAAGCGGGCGCCGCCTCGAGTGCGGCGTGAAGCAACCGGTGGAGACCTTCCGACGTAACGCGCGCGTCGGCTTTCGCGGGCTCGACGGTCGCACCGATCAAAAGCCTTCCGTCGTCGCGCGGCACGACATAAGCGCCCGGCAGCCACGTCGAGCGGCGCACGAGATCGACCGGCGCCTGCAGCGCGAGCATCTGTCCTTTGAACGGCTCTACGGCGGGTCGTGCTTCATCCGGAACACCGTCAAGCGAGGCCGCCCATGCGCCGCATGCGTTAACGACCGCAACCGCCGGCGTAAAGCCGAGGTTGCTGCGAAGGCCCAGCACTCGTCGCTTGTCGCATTCGACGCGCAGCGACGTAACGCGCGTCACCGATACGCCGCGTGCGGCACACGCCTCGGTCAACGCTCTGCCGAGAAGCCGGTTATCGACTTGACCTTCGCCCGCGATCGCCAGTCCGCCGGTCGCGTGCGAACCGAGCCACGGTTCCATCGCAAGCAGCTGCTTACGATCGACGACGTCGCATGCGACGCCGCGGGCGCGCAGTGCGTCCGCGCGCTCGCGCATTTGCTCGAGGGATCGATCGTCGAACGCGGCGTGAACGTGACCGTTCAGATGGAGGTGCGGATCGATGCCGCTCGCATCGCGCACGCGCGCGACGAAAGCCGGATACGCGGCCAGCGACTCTTCGCACAGCTGCAGCAGCGATTCGTCGATCGGTTCGGCGTGCGGCGACAGCATGCCGGCACCGGCCCACGACGCGGCACGCGCCGGTTCTTCACGATCGTAGACGCGAACGACAGCGCCGCGTTGCGCCAGCTCGAACGCCGTCGCCAGACCGATCAGTCCGGCGCCGACGACGGCGACGTCGCCCGATACCTGCATCACGCGCGTTCCAGCCGGCGCGCCTGCACCGGCTCGCCGAACTCGGCGATGAACGGTGCGTACAGCCGGACGACTTCGCGCACGCCGTCGTTGGCGCCGGTCGCTTTTTCTTCGACGATCCGCCGCTCGCGCTCGATCGTCGCCATAAACGAGACGTAACGCGGCCCAAGCACGTCGATCGAATCGGTCATCTCGGCGCGTGCGCGCAGGTTGGCGTTGCTTCGCCGCCACGCCGCCGCGTCGAGCTGCGCCGCCGCGCAAGCCCGCTGAAGGTAACTGCAGTGCGCTAATAAGCGCGCTGCCAAATCGGCGTGAACGCGCGCGCGTACGTCGGATCGCGCCAGGCGCCGCGACCGGTTATCGCGAGAAACACTGAGCGAATGATTCAGAATGCCGGCCACGATAGCGCCTGCGACCGGGATTACGACGGCGAGCACCTGCCAATGATCGCCGCTCCACTGCGCGACCGAATGCCACCAGGTTACGTAAAACGGATCCGGCGGCCGGCGATGTCCGAAGAGCCCCGCAAGAAGAATGGTCACGCGGATCCGTCCAGTGCCTGTTCGAGGTCACCGATGACGTCGTCCGGGTGCTCGAGGCCGACGGAGAGGCGGATCAGCGACTCCGGCGCACGCGTGTGCGGACCTTCGATCGAAGCGCGATGCTCGATCAGCGAATGCGTGCCTCCTAAGCTCGTGGCGCGCGCGACGAGCTTCAGCCGCGCGAGCATCGCGAACGCCTCCGCGCGGCCGCCGTGAATTTCAAACGAGAGCATCCCGCCGTATCCGCGCATCTGCTTCTCCGCGACGGCGTGACCCGGATGACGTTCCAATCCGGGATAGTGCACGCGTGCGACCGCAGAATGACCGTCGAGGAACCGCGCCACCGCCAACGCGTTCTCGCAGTGGGCGCGCATGCGAATGGCCAGCGTCTGTATGCCGCGCAACGTCAGCCACGCACCGAACGGATCGATGGTCGAGCCCGCAATCGATTGGAAGTCGCGCACTCGGCGTTTGAACTCACCCGGCCCCTTGAACGTGACGACGCCGGCTAAAACGTCGCTGTGACCCGAAAGATACTTCGTGACCGAATGCACGACGGCATCCGCTCCCAGGGCGAGCGGCCGCTGTACGATCGGCGTCGCGAACGTGTTCTCGCACACCAGCAAGGCGCCGGCGTCGTGTGCGACGGCGGCTGCGGCTTCGATGTCGATGATCTCGATGAGCGGATTCGAGGGCGTCTCGATCCAGACCATGCGCGTGCCGGGCGTACATGCCGCGCGATATGCCGCCGCATCGTTGACGTCGACGAACGCCGCTTCGATGCCCCAGTGCGGGAAGTAGTCGATGAGCAAATCGCGGACGCCGAAGTAGGTATCGCGTCCGACGACGACGCGATCGCCAGGCCGCAGCGTCTGCAAAACGGCAAACGCCGCCGCCATCCCCGAAGGAAACCCTACCGACTCACATCCGCCTTCGAGCTCGCTAACGCAGCGCTCGAACGCGTCGCGCACCGGATTGCCTTCGCGGCTGTAGTGAAAGCCTCGCGAATAACCGCCATCGGCGTCGCGCTCGAACGTCGTCGAGAGATGCAGCGGCAGCGTGATCGCACCGGTAGCCGGGTCGACGGTGCGCCCGGCATGCACGCCAAGCGTTTCGTCGTGCATCACATCCCCGTGTAAACGGGACCCTCACCGCCTTGCGGAGGCACCCAGGTGATGATTTGGTACGGGTCGATGATGTCGCAGGTCTTGCAGTGCACGCAGTTCGTGAAGTTGATCTGCAGCCGCCCATCCACTTTACCGTTTTCTTTCTCGAACAACGGTTCGTAGACTTTCGCGGGGCAGAAATATTGGCACGGATTGCCGTACTCGACCGTGCAGCGGTCGCGACAGATGTTCGTATCGGAAATCTTGAGATGGCTGGGCTGGTCCTCTTCGTGCATCGTTCCGCTCAAATACACGTCGGTGAGCTTGTCGAACGTCAGCGTGCCGTCAATCTTCGCGCGCGGCGTTTCCTTCGGTCGGTAGCCGGCCTTCTCCATGACTTCGTAGCCCGCTTCGCCCTTGAGGCGATCGATCACGCCGAACGCGCGGCCGCCCGTGAACGTCGCGAGGCCCGCATTGAACATGCCGGCCCACATGCCGCGCTTGAATCCTTGATGGAAGTTGCGCGCCAGCCGCAGCTCGGAGTACGCCCACGAATCTTTGAAACGGCGCTCGAACGCCGCCAGCGTTCGTGCATCGTAGTTGTCGGATTGCAGTGCGTCCCAGGCCGTTTCGGCGGCCATGATCCCGGATTTGATCGCGAGATGAATGCCTTTGAGACGCATTCCGTTGAGGAATCCGCCGGTATCACCGATCAGCAGCAATCCGTCGGCATACGGGCGCGGCATCGCGAACAATCCGCCTTCCGGAATCGCCTTCGCACCGTAGCGAATCATTTTGCCGCCATCGAGCATCTTGCGAATGACCGGGTGTTCTTTCATCCGCTGCAGCTCGTTGTGCGGATCGGTAGTCGGATTCTTATAATCCAGACCCGTTACCATACCGATATCGAGAACGTTACCGGCCATTCCGTAGATGAAGCCGCCGCCGAACGTTTCTACCGGCAGCGGATATCCCAACGTATGAATCACCGATCCGGCTTTGAAACGATCGTCGGGAAGCTGCCAAAGCTCTTTGACTCCGGCAGCGTACACTTGGGGCTCGCGTCCTTCGTCGAGGGGAAGCTTCTCCAACGCTTGCTTGGCAAGCGTTCCGCACGGGCCCTCGCCTAAAATCACGATCTTCGCTACGAGATCCGCGCCGGGCTCGTAGTTCGATTTCGGATTGCCGTTGTGATCGACGCCTTTGTCGCCCGTACGCACGCCGATAACCCGATCGCCGTCCCACAACAGCTCCTGTCCGGGAAACGCGGGAAAAACTTGCGCGCCGGCGGCTTCGGCTTTATCGCCCAGCCATTTCGTCAGCTTCTGCAGCGACGCGACGTACTTTCCGCGATTGTCGAGCGGCGGCGGCGTGAACGGCGCTTTCATTTTTCCGCTCGGCGTCAAATACCAGAGTTCGTCGCTCGTCACCGGCGACTCGACCGGCGCGCCGTCGCGCCAATCAGTTATCAGCTCGTCGAGACCGCGCGGGTCGACGACGGCTCCCGAAAGGCCGTGATTGCCGATTTCCCCGCCCTTCTCGATGACGAGAATTTCGAGCGCGCGCCCGGCGGCTTTGGCAAGCTCTCCAAGCTTGATTGCGCCGGCGAGGCTGGCCGGTCCGGCGCCGACGAACAGGACGTCGACTTCGAGTCGATCGCGGGTTGGTGGCATGCCGGCCTACTTACGCGCCGTCGAGCCGGAATCCTGAAACCACACGTATCGCAGCGCGCACGGCGGTCCGGTGCATGGCAACGCGAGCTTCCCACGGTGCGCTCGACGGCGTCTCGAAGGTCAGTGCGTGACGGGCGGCGTTGCGGGCAATCGCCAGCGAGTACGAGAGACCGCCGAGCATTGCGGCTTCGGTACGGTGATCGGCCGTGATGCGTCCGCGTTCGCGCTTGCAGTGCGCGTCGTCGAGCGCGCCGGCCGTCTCGAACGTCTCGAGGAGCGGATCGATGGGGTAACCGGCGTCGTCGAGCGCGCTCAACGCGGCGTATCCGAGGTTGCCGCCCCCGTACTCGTAACAGTAAAATCCGACCGCGTCGCAGTCTTCGTGCAGATCGAGCGACAACGCGAACTTGCGGTCGCGGTTCGCCGTAATAATGGCGCGCGCTTCGGGCGATTGTCCTCCGCGCCCGAACGTCCGGTTTACGTCGACACCGTCGGAACTCTCGCGCGTTCCGGCTTGGAATCCGCTGGGATTCGTGCATGGCCAAACGCGATACGCAAAGCGCTCGTCGAGATCGGTCCCTTCGATCATTTCCAAAAGCGCCCACGGTCCGGCCGGCTCGTCCCCGTGCACGCCGGCAGCGAGCGCGATCGACGGCAATCGCGTGTCTCCCCGCTCGACGCACAGCAGCGTGCGCGGCGCTCCGACGCACGCGACTTCGCGAACCGTCACGCCGTGTGACGCGCGCAAGGCCTTCCAACGCTGGGTGAAATCTTGGTAGGTGCCGTTCATCGCTTTCACCAAGGTTCGGCGCGGAGGCCCCGACCTTGAGCTCTTGGAGGAGGCGCCGCGACACAATGCCATGCGTATGGCACTCCGCGATGATAGGATGAAATCATCGTGCAACTTTCGCTGCAAACGCAACTTCTTCCCGATAGCGATCAGACGGCCTCGCTCGACGCGACCGTTCGCTGGTTCAACGCGGCCGCGGACTGGCTGGCTGGACTCGCACACGCGAACGGTTGCGTCGACAAGTACGCGTTGCAGAAACGGCACTATCGCGAGCTGCGCGATCGGTTCGGGCTGTCGTCGCAGGTGGCCGTACGCGCCATCGCGCAGGTCGCCGGCGCGCTGCGGCGCGATCGGTCGATTCGTCCGCGTTTCCGACCCGCTGCGGCGGTGCCGTACGATGCGCGGATCCTCTCGCGCAAAGGCAATGCCGTTTCGATTCTGACGCTGGCCGGTCGTACGATCGTCCCGTTCGTCTGCGGAAAACGGCAACGCGAGCGGGTCGACCTGCACGGAAAGTGGCTCTTGATCGTGACCGTCAACGCCTCCGATGGCCAAGCACCGTTGCCAAACGAGTTTCTCTTTGGATCGCGTAA
>DASRSM010000048.1:0-8179 GCA_035656415.1 Vulcanimicrobiaceae bacterium
AATCCGGTTCGTCGATCACCAATCAGCTCGACATCGAAGAACGGCTTCGTCAACTCGGAACGAAGCTGCTGATGAGAACGTAGCTCCCCGAATGCCTAGGCCGCGCCGGCGGCGGGCGCCATGCGCTCGTCCCGGCGCGGCTTGAGCGTTGCGGAAAGAACGATCGCGACGAAGGCGACCCCGCAGAACGCCAGATACGCGTGACGGTAGCCCGTCATCTCGCTGGTCGCCCAACCGATGAGACCGCCCGCAAGCGAGCTGCCGAAGATTTGTCCAACGATGAGACACTGGCTGAGCAAGCCGACCGCCGTCGCGCGCGTGCGCTCGTTGGTTTCGTTCGTGACGATGTAGCGCGTCGGCGCGCCGAGCAGCGCGCCGAATCCGGCGCCGGCGACGATCATCGCGAGCACGGCAAGCCCGATCGATTGAAAACCGAGCGCGAAAATCGCCAAACCGAGTTCGGTGAGCGCCGTCCCTACCAGCAGAACGTCGCGGCTCCCGACGCGATCGAGCGCGCGTCCCGCCCCCGGGATGACGATCACGAAGACGAGCGCTCCGAGCGCCGCAATCGCGCCCGCAGCCGCGGTCGACAGATCCTGTGCGCCGACGAGCACGGTTGGAATGAAGAAGAGCGAGCCTTCGAGCACGCCGATGAGGATTTCGAGCGCGTACGTTTTTGCGAGCTGCGGTGCGCGCAGCAGTTCCGGCGGAACGATCGGATGTTCCGAGCCCCGCTCCCACAGCCAGAACGCGAAGAGCGCACCCACGCCTAGCACGCCGATGACGGGACGGGGCGCGATCAATCCGTCCATCACGCCGAACAAACCGAGGCACAACAGCAGCAAGCCGATGCCGTCGAGTGGTTCGCGTTTTCGCGGCGCGTTCGCCGGTACGTCCTCGCGCGCGAACCAGAAAACGACGGCAGCCAGCGGAAGGTTCGGAACGAAAATCCAGCGCCACGCGATGAAGTGCGAGATCGTACCGCCGACGAGCGGACCGATGACCGCCGCAAGTCCCCACGTAGCCGCGACCATGCCGAGCGCCGCGCCGCGCCGTTCGCTCGGAACGACGTCGCCGATCGCCGCAGTCGCAACGGGGAAGATGCCGCCCGCGCCCAGCGCTTGCAGTGCGCGCGCAAAGAGAAATACCCCATAGTTCGGTGCGGCGATCGCGACGATGCTTCCGGCCGCAAAAAGGGCGATGCAGCCGAGATACACCGCGCGCCGGCCGTAACGATCCGCGAGCGCGGTCGCAATCGTTATGGAAATGACCGTGACGAGCAAATACAGCGTAAAGATCCACGCGAGATCGCTCGTCTGCACGCTCAAGTCGCGGCCGATTGCCGGCAATGCCGGCGAAAGCACGCTCAGATCGAGCGCTCCCGCGAAGACGCCCAGTCCGAGCGTAACCAGAAGCCGTGTCACGAAATTATAATGCGGTCGATAACCATGACGGCGCACATCAGCGCCAGGTAAACGAGCGAATAGCGAAAGAGTTTGCGCGCGTAAAGCTTACCGTCTCGTTCGCGCCACGTGCGCCAGGCGTCGAGTAAGAAGACGCCGCCGAGAACCGCGGCCGCGCCGAAGTATAACGCCCCCATGACGTGCATCGGATAGAGCGCGAGCGACGCCGCCACGAGAATGATGCTGTAATAAACGATCTCGCGCTTGGTCCTTTCCTCACCGTAGACGTTCGGGAACATCGGAATACGCGCTTTTTCGTAGTCGAGCTCGGTCATCAACGAGAGCGACCAGAAGTGCGGCGGGGTCCACAAAAAGATTAGCGCGAACAGACCGAGTGCGGGACCGCCGACGGAGTGCGTGACCGCGGCCCACCCCACCAGCGGCGGGACCGAGCCGGCCGCACCGCCGATCACGATGTTGAGCGGGGTGGTGCGTTTGAGCCACATCGTGTAGATACCGACGTAGTACACGTTTCCGGCCAGCGACAGCCATGCGGCGAGCGGGTTGACGAGCGCGTAGAGAATCGCGAATCCCACCGCGCCGGCGACGAGCGCGTAAACGACGGCCGCGCGGCGCGAAATCCGTCCTTGCGGAATCGGACGCATGCACGTACGCTGCATGATGCGGTCGATATCGGCGTCGTACGCGCAGTTGAGCGCGCCGGCCGATGCTGCGGAGAGCGCGCCGCCGAAAAGCGTCCAGAAGACCAGCGCCAACGGCGGAATGCCGCGCGCGGCCATCACCATCGCGGCCAGCGTCGTGACGAGCAGCAGCACGATAATGCGCGGCTTACTCAGCTCGTAATAGTCGGCGATGCGGGCGAC
Source organism: Vulcanimicrobiaceae bacterium (assembly GCA_035656415.1). GTDB lineage: Bacteria > Vulcanimicrobiota > Vulcanimicrobiia > Vulcanimicrobiales > Vulcanimicrobiaceae > JAFAHZ01. The sequence goes on from DASRSM010000048.1 coordinate 2,288, forward strand.
GGCTGCGTTCACGCGCGTATCGCTTCGGTTTCGGCTGTGGGCAACACGCGCGCGTCGAGTATCGCAAACGTCGTCGCTACGACGAACGACAGGAAGACCAGCGCGGCGTTGATGGCGTGTGCTTCGCGTAGATCGGTCGGCAATCGCAGAGCGACGTTGAGCAGACCGAGGAGAACCTGGACGCAGACGAGCGCTACACCTGCGAGCGCGGCGACGCGTACTCGCGCGCTCGCCGGACGCGCGAAGGCAAAGGCGAGCGATCCCGCCGCGCAAACGAGCGTCGCCCCGGCGGCGATGCGGTGAAGCATCTGCACGGCTTGCCCCTGGGTATAGACGACGACGTTACCGGCACAGCCCGGAAACGAAAGACAAGCGAGACCGGCTCCGCTCGAGCTCACGTACGCGCCGACGCACATGGTGAGGAAAGTGATGATCGAAGTTCCCGCAAGAACGCCGGCAATCGCGACCGCTGTCCGCGTGTCGCTCTTTTCTGCGGCGCCCTGGCTCGTTTCGGCAAAAATTCCCAACGCGGAGACGGCTGCGATAAAGGCCATCGCCGTTCCCCAATGCAGCACCACCGACATCGGCGAGTTGTTTAAACGAACGGTCGCCGCACCGAGCAATACCTGCACGAAGAAAAAGAGACCTATCGCAATCATCGCCGGTGTGATGAACGGCGAACGATCGCGACGCCGCCATGCCGCGACGAGCAGACAAACCACGAGCGGCGCGATGCTCATCGCGAGCACGCGGTGCGTAAACTCGAAAACGGTCCCATTTGCCATCGGCGGCATGACGTGTCCCTGGCACAGCGGCCAATCCGGACACGTTAGACCCGCGCCGTTAATGCGGGTCCAGCTTCCCAGCATGATGGTTCCGAAGGCGACGAGGTCCGTCGCCCACGCGAGATATCGCAGGCTCTTCACAGCGGACTACCAGCGTAACCGCCGCAGGCCGCCTGGCACAATGACCTTTTCGGGCTGCAGCAGTGCATTGGTGTGGTGATTGGAGGCGCATGAAATCTTGCCTCCGGGGGAGGCCGCCGCAGGACGCAGGCGAAGGCGGAGGGCCGTGAAGCGCTGGTGGGCCATGCTAGGTCTCTTGCTCCTGGTTGGTTGCCGGGAGGTTCGTGTGCAGACCCTCTCCCAGGGCACGACCACCACGGCCGGCGAGAACCAAATTTTCGTGGTCCGCAACCCAGAAGATCTGGCCAGGTTGGGTATACACGCGCCGGTACACTTCAAAGGGGAGTTTGGCGTTATTTTGCTTATGGGACCTCACGACCGGAGCGGTTACAAGCAGATCATCGAGTCCATTCGCGCCAACGACCAGCGGGTGCGAGTGGTCGCCTTCGAACAGGAACCGGCCGACGGCGGCGAGCCCTCCGCGAGTTATCGCACTTACACGCTGTGGATCGTTCCCAATAGCGTTTACCGGCGGGGGCTCCGCGTCGACGTCGTCACGCCGAGTGCCGCTCCGGTCGCAACGACCTTCCTACCCTAAGGCTGCGGGCAGATAGGACGATACTTTCACAGGTGCTTTCTCGGCGACGACTGCAGAACGAACCGGCCATCGAACTCGACGCTCGCGTCGAGCGCTTGGGCCTGGTCCTCGAACCCGACGGCGATCCGGCCGAAGCGGGCGGGATTCTCAATCCTGCCGTGGCGCGCGCGCCGGGCGGCGAACTGCTGCTTTATCCGCGCTGCGTACAAGAGGGCAACATCTCGCGCGTGGGTTTGGTTCGCACGCGCGCGCTCGACGTCGGGTTCGAGACCAAGCGCGAAGTTTACGCGCTCGAACCGCAAGCCGAGTACGAAGTTCGACCGAAGCCCGGTTACGGTTGCGAAGATCCGCGCGTTACCTTCGTTCCCGCGCTCGAATCGTACGTCATGGCGTATACCGCGTTCGGACCACTCGGCCCGCGCATCGCGATAGCGATTTCGAAGGACGCATATCGCTGGGAGCGTTTGGGACTCGTGCGATTCGAAGGTACCGGCGTTTCGATCGGCGACGATAAAGACGCGGCGTTTTTCCCGGAACCGGTTCTCTCGCCGAGCGGAGTCCGCTCGCTGGCGTTTTATCATCGTCCGATGCTGCATTTGTCGGCGGTTGACGGACACGCGGCCATCCCGATGATCGAGCGAATGCCGTTCGAAGATCGCGAATCGATTCGTATCGCGTACGTCCCGCTGGACGCCGTTCTGCGCGATCGTTCGCAATTGCTCGACGTGACCGAGAGCGTGCAAGTCCTTTCGCCCGATGCAAACTGGGGACGGATCAAGATCGGCGGCGGCACGCCGCCCGTAAAAATTGCCGAAGGCTGGATGTCGCTCTTCCACGGCGTCGACGCGGTGAAGAGTCCGCGCGGTACGCCGTCGCTGCGCTACAGCGGTGGTATCGTGATTCACGATCTCGAGCGTCCCGATCGCATTCTCTATCGCTCGCCGGCGCCGGTTTTCGAGCCGCTCGACGAGCGCGAACGCGTCGGCGTCGTCAACAACGTCGTGTTTCCGACCGGCATCGATACCCGCACCGATTTGGGCGAGCGCGTTTTCGACGTGTACTACGGGATGGGGGATTATTCGGTCGGCGCGGCCCGCATGCGGCTCTAAAAATTACGTCGCTCTGGCTTAAGATTCGTGATCCGGTATTTGGCCCTTTCGTCGATCATCGTGTTCACCGTCGCCGTAGTCGTCGCAGGATGGACGAACCGCGATCTCATTCGCATCAAGATCGCGTCGGTGTACGCACCGGTTTCGCCCAAGCCCGTACCGCCGAATCCCCGCGAAAGCGGCAGTCCCGCAGGTCTCAAAGGCGACGCGCCGTGGGCGCTGTCGGCGCTTCCCGAATGCCTGGTACAAATGTCGGAGACGACCGGTCCGCCGGCGTACACGGCGGCGCATCTGCCGCCCGGTTCGGTGCAAGTGCAGCCGCCGGCGTCGTTAAAGTACGGCGATTGCACGATTTCCGTGACCGGTGACGAAGCATTCGTCTCGCGGGGTACCGACCGGTTCCGCATTCCGCCGAAGGTTCGCTTCTACCGCACGCCGCAGTTGCTCGCACTGCTGCGCGTCGAGGGAGGCGGCTCGGAGCTTCGGGTATATCAGCCGGCGCAACAACCGTAACGACACATCATGAGCATCGCAGAAGAAGTTCTCAAACGGCGCACGTTCGCCATCATCTCCCATCCCGACGCCGGTAAGACGACCCTTACCGAGAAGCTGTTGCTTTACGGCGGTGCGATTCACGTCGCCGGCCAGGTGTCCGCCCGCAAGCGGCAGCGCCAGGTGACCAGCGACTGGATGGCGCTCGAGCGCGAACGCGGGATCTCGATTACGTCGACCGTGCTCCAGTTTCCGTATCGCGATCACGTCATCAACTTGCTCGACACGCCGGGTCACCAAGACTTCGGCGAAGATACCTATCGTACGCTTTTGGCGGCCGACAGCGCGGTGATGCTGATCGACGCTGCCAAAGGCGTCGAGCCGCAAACGAAAAAATTATTCGCGATCTGTCGCGAGCGCGGAATCCCGCTCTTTACGTTCATGAACAAGCTCGATCGTCCCAGCCGCGATCCGCTCGAGCTGCTCGACGAGCTCGAAAGCGTGCTCGGTATCGGCGCCTATCCAATGAACTGGCCGCTGGGCAGCGGCGAACAGTTTCGCGGCGTGTTCGACCGTCGCAGCCACGCCGTGCATCTATTCGAACGCTCGGCACACGGCGCCGAACGCGCGACGCTTTCCGTAACCGACGTGCGCGATCCGAAGCTCGCGGCATTGGTCGACGAGCACACGTACGCGCAGTTCCTGGAAGGCATCGAGCTTCTCGAAGGCGCCGGCGAACGGTTCGATCGCGAAGCGATGCTGGGCGGCGCTATCACGCCGGTTTTCTTCGGCAGTGCGGTGACCAACTTCGGCGTGCAGCTGTTTCTCGACGAGTTCGTCGACATGGCACCGACGCCGACCCCGCGATCGCAGGTGCTCCCCGACGACGAAGAGTTCACCGGCTTCGTTTTCAAGATTCAAGCGAATATGGATCCGAGGCATCGCGACCGCGTTGCGTTCGTTCGAGTGTGTTCGGGGAAGTTCGAGCGCGACATGACGGTGCGCAACGGAAGAAGCGGAAATACCGTGCGGCTTTCGCGAGCGATGCGTCTCTTCGCCGACGAGCGAGAATCGCTCGAGGTCGCCTACGCCGGCGACGTGGTCGGTTTGGCGAACCCGGGCGTCTTTTCGATCGGCGACGCGATCTTCGACGGTCCGCCCGTCGAGTTTGCCGCGATTCCCGCCTTCGCGCCGGAACAATTTGCAGCGGTGCGGAGTATCGATACGGCGAGTTACAAATCGCTCGGTAAGGGAATCGCACAGTTGCGTGAAGAGGGAGCCGTTCAAGTCTTCTATCCGTGGGGATCGATGCGGACGGAACCGATTCTCGCCGTAGTCGGCGAGCTGCAGTTCGAAGTTGCCAAGTACCGCCTCGAGTCGGAATACAACGTCAAGACCGTCTTCACGAATTTGCCGTTCACGCTCGCGCGCCACGTCGAAGGCGAAGGAGACGCGATCGGACGCGCCCAGTTGCCGTCGAACGCGCGATTGGTAGAAGACTGGGATGGCCGACCGGTTGCGCTCTTCGAAAGTGAGTGGAGTCTGCGTTTGGCGCACGAGTGGAACCCGGCGCTGAGTTTCGTGCGATTCTCGGCCGACACGTCGAAGGAGGCCTTAGCATCGTGAAAAGAGCGTTTGCCGTTCTCGCCATCGCTCTGCTGACCGCGTGTTCGTTTCAAAACAAGAACGAGCGCGAAGCGGAGAAAATAACGCGAGCGGCGATGAATAACGATTTTGGACCGGTTCAAAACGACCTAGCGAAAGGTACGCACATCACGCGCGTGCAGATCGCCGAATGGTCCGACGAACTCTCGGCGCAGGGTCCGCTGCGCTCGGTAAAAGAGACGACCGAAAACTGCCAGCCGGGAGTGCATTGCTTTACCGTCAAGTTCGACAAGCACAACTACGTCGAAACGATGCGCTTGGACGAAGAAGGGAAGGTCGTCGATTGGCGCTTCCACATGGTGCAGGGGTCCTGAGCCAATCGAAGGACGTAACGCAACCGCTTCCGGTCGGCTTCGCCGACGTCGAAGCCGCGGCCGAACGCCTGCGCGGCATCGCGCATCGCACCCCGGTGGTTCGCTCGCGTACGCTCGACCAGCGCTGCGGCGCCGGCGTGTATCTGAAGTGCGAAAACCTGCAGCGCATGGGCGCGTTCAAGTTTCGCGGCGCTTATAATGCGATTCGGCAATTCGGCCCGGACCAGCTCGCGCGCGGCGTCATCGCCTTTTCCTCCGGCAATCACGCGCAGGCGATCGCGCTCTCGGCGCGCCTGCTCGGGACCAAGGCCGTCATCGTGATGCCGTCCGACGCGCCGAAGGTGAAGCTCGAGGCGACGCGCGGCTACGGCGCCGAAATCGTCCTCTATCAGCGCGGAAAGGAAGATCGCGAGCTCATCGGCCGCCGCCTCGCCGAGGCGCGCGGCCTGACGCTCATCCCCCCTTACGATCATCCGCACGTCATGGCCGGTCAGGGCACGGCCGCTCTGGAGCTTTTCGAAGATGCGGGGCCGCTCGACGTCCTCATCGCGCCGCTGGGCGGCGGCGGCCTGCTGTCAGGCTGCGCAACGGTCGCCAAGACGCTCAATCCCGCCTGCGTCGTGATCGGCGTGGAGCCGGAAGCGGGCGACGACGGACGGCAAAGCTTTCTTAAGGGGAGCATCGTCCATATCGACGTTCCCGACACGATCGCCGACGGCGCGCAGACGCAGCACCTGGGTCAGCACACCTTTCCCGTCATCCGCGCGCTCGTCGACGACATCCTCACCGTCAGCGACGCCGCGCTGGTC
>DASRSM010000049.1:0-10525 GCA_035656415.1 Vulcanimicrobiaceae bacterium
GGAACCGCGACCGATATCGACGATCAGCGCCGTTCGCGCGACAGTCTCACCTTCGTCGTCGAAGCGGGCAACGTGCTGGCGTCGTCGCTGGACGTGCGCGCCATCTGCGACGCGCTGGCCAACGTAACGATCGAACGATTCGCCGACTGGTGCTTCGTCGTGCTTCGTCAAGGCGGCGCTGCGAAAACGGTCGCAATCGCGCATAAAGACAAACGCCTGTTGCGCTACGTCAAGGAGTTCCGCGACCAGAGCGCGAGCGGCCCTGACAAGCAGCTAGACGCGGTGTTGGCCGCGCGTCGGCCGTATCTCGTGGAACGCGTCCTGCCCGAGCAGCTTCGCGCCGCGGCCCGCGACGAGCGTCACCTCGAAGTCTTGGAACGCCTGCAGATTCACTCGCTGATGGTGGTGCCGATCGTTACCGAGCGCGAAGCGTTCGGCGCCATCACGATCGTGTCGTCGGAGTCGGGCAGGATCTTCAGCCGAACCGACCTCGAGGTCGCGACGAACGTTGCCACCCGCGCGGGCATCGCAATCGAAAACGCCACCGCGTTCGAGCGCGAGCGCCGAACGGCGAAAGCGCTGCGCTTCGTGGGGCGGGTCAACCAGTTATTGTTCGAGTCGTCCGACGTCGCTGCGACCTTCGAGCGCATCGCGCGTATGGTCGCGGCAGAGATTGCCGACGCCTGCACGATCGTTCGCCTGGAAGGCGACGCCGTCCGCGTACAGGTCGCGGTTCACCGCGATCCCATCAAAAACGCCATCGTCGGCGAGATGCGGGGAAAGCGTACCCTGCGGCCGGACGCCGAACTCGAGCTCGCGCACAATCTCCGCAAACATCAGAGCGTGGTACGCGATCCCGACGATATCGAGGCGGTACGGGCTCGCGCGTGGCCGTACCTGACGCCCCAAATCGAGGCGACCGATCCTCGGACGACGGTCGTCGTGCCGCTGTTTTCGGCGCCGGCAACGTACGGCGCGCTGATCGCGTACTATTCCGAGCGCACGTACGATCGCAAGCGCGATCTCGCACCGCTCGAAGAGGTTGCGGCCTGCCTTTCGGTCGCGTTGGCGCGTGCCGAAACGTTCGAGCGCGAGCGAAAGATCGCGTATACGTTGCAACAGGCGTCGTTGCCGTCGCTGATTCCCAAACCGCGCGGAATTTGTTTTGACGCCGCCTACTTGCCCTCGGGCGACGAAGCCGAAGTCGGCGGCGACTGGTACGACGCCGTCGAGCTCGACGACGGTTCGGTGGTCGTCAGCGTCGGCGACGTAACCGGCCACGGCATCGAAGCCGCCGCGATCATGAGCAAGGTCCGTCACGCGATGGGCATCGTACCCAGGCACGTTTCCGATCCGACGAGCATCCTCGATTCCGCCGAATGGTTTCTGCGCAAACGCTACCCGGAAGCGATCGTCACGGCGTTCGTCGGCATCATCAGTGCCGATCGCAAATCGCTCCACTACGCCAATGCCGGCCATCCATGGCCCTACCTGCGGCGGCGCGACGGCGAGGTAAGGCAGCTCGAAGTTGCGGGGTTGCCGCTAGGCATCCGGCACGCGCACCCGCCGGCTGCGTCTCGAACGATCGACCTTCACGACGGCGACGCTTTGCTGCTCTATACCGATGGCTTGGTCGAGTGGAATCGCGACGTTCTCGAAGGCGAACGATGTCTCGAGCGTTTGCTGGCGAGCGAGGCGATCGTTGCGTCGGTGGCACCGGCCAAGCTCGCGGCGCGAACGTGCGTGCCGGGCAGAGCGCGCGACGACATCGCCGTATTGACGGTGATACTCGGAGCTGGGCCCGCGTGGTCATTTGCCGCAGAAGACGCACGCGCGGCCGCCGACGCGCGTTTGCACTTCGTCGAGTTCTTGCGAACCCGGACCGGCGATCTCGACTTCATCGCGCGTGCGGAGCTCGTATTCGGCGAGCTGCTGGGCAACGTGGTGCGGCACGCTCCCGGCCCGGTGGAGACGCAGTTCTTCTGGGATGAAACGAGCGCTACGCTGCACGTGATCGACACAGGTACGGCGTTCGAGGCCGTGACGAACTTACCGTACGATCTGTTGAGCGAACGCGGGCGCGGACTCTTCATCGTGCGCCAGCTCGCACGCGCGGTTCGTATCGAACATGTTTTTAACTGCGGCAATCACATCCGCGTCGAACTGTGGCTCTCCACGTAGGAGCGGTCGAGCGCCTCAACATCGTGACAGCCCAGCAAACGCAGCGTGCGAACGACGCCGTCCCGCAAAATGTGGATCGCCCGCGCGACGCCATCGCCGCCCGCGGCGCCCAAGCCGTACGCATACGCACGGCCGACGAGCACCGCGCGCGCTCCCAAGCACAACGCTTTGACGACGTCGCTGCCGCGGCGAATGCCGCTATCGAGCAAAACCTCCGTGCGATCGCCGACCGCGGCGACGACTTCGGGCAACGCGCCGATCGTCGACGATACGCAATCGAGCTGGCGGGCGCCGTGATTGGAAACGACGATCGCATCGGCGCCTTCGTCGACCGCACGGCGCGCGTCGTCTGCGGACAACACGCCTTTGACGACGATCGGACCTTTCCACTCGTCGCGAATCCAACGCAAATCGTCCCAGCCGCATCGCATGCGTTCCAACGCAGCGGCGACGTCCGCGTACCCCATTTCGCCTTCGCCCGGAACGACGACGTTGGGAAACTTCATCATGCCGCCGTCGCGAAGGAAGTCGATCGTCCATCCGGGCCGCGCCGCAACTTGCCAGAGATAGGGAAGCATCGCGATGAGGTTTCCGCTCGCCAATTCTTTCGAGCCGTTACGGACGTCGCGCTCGCGCAGGCCCGCAACCGGCGTGTCGACCGTAACGACGAGCGCGCCGTAGCCGGCCGCCCGGGCGCGCGCGATCGCGGCGACCGCTGCGTCGCGCCCGGCAAATATATAGAGCTGGAACCACGCCGGCCCGGGCGTAGCGGCTCTGACGTCTTCGAGGCGGCAGCCCGACAGTGTGGACAAAATGTAACCCGTACCGGCCGCGCCGGCTCGTGCGGCGGCAACGCATTCGCCGCGCGGATAAAACAGCCGGCTGCTTCCGACCGGCGCGAGGAGAAACGGCAGCTCCATTTGCGTTCCGAGAACGGTCGTCCGCAAGTTGCACGGTCCGCTCGGGACGGCCATGCGAGGCCGGAACGTCACGCGATCGAATGCGTTGCAGTTCTCGGCCAGCGTCACTTCGCCGTCGGCTCCGCCGTCGATGTAATCGAAGACGGCTCGCGGCAATCGCTTACGCGCCGAGCGGCGAAGATCTTCGATGGTTACTGCCCGCATCGATATTCAATTCGGATGAACGTCTTGGAAATGTAGCGGTGCCGCCCTACGGCCTACATGGCGGGAATCCGCCATGTGAAAGGATTTTTCCCTTCAAGCGGCGCGATACGCAACGTATGAAGCGTCTTCTTGCCGCCGCTCTCGCGGTATCGCTCGTCGGTCCACCGCTGATCACTCGCGCGGCCGACCCGTCCTCTCCGGCACAGCAACTCATGAGCAAGCTGCACTGGCGCAGCATCGGTCCCTTCATCGGCGGGCGCGTCGTCGCCGTTGCCGGAGTTGCGACCAACCCGGATCTCTTTTACATGGGCGGCGTTCAAGGCGGTGTTTGGAAAAGCACCGACTACGGCCAAGATTGGACGAACATTACCGACGGAAAAATTCCGGGTATCGCCAATCCGATCGGCGCGCTCGCGGTGGCACCGTCGAACTCGAAAATCATCTACGCGGGCACTGGGGAAGCCGACATCCGGCAAGATTTCGACACGGGCGACGGCGTGTACAAAACGACCGACGCCGGCAAGACGTGGTCGTATGCGGGTTTGCGCGAAACGCACATGACGACCAAGCTGGTCGTCGATCCACGCGACTCGAACGTCGTTTATGCGGCGTCGATGGGTCACGTCTTCAAGCCCAACACCGAGCGCGGCATCTACAAATCCGCCGACGGCGGCAAGACTTGGCGCAAGATCCTGTTCGTCGATCAAAACACGGGCGGCGTCGATCTCGTAATGGTGCCCAGACAGCCCAACGTCTTATATGCAGCAATGTGGCAGGCGCAGCGCACCGCCTGGAAGTTGACGAGCGGCGGCCCCGGAAGCGCGCTGTACAAGACCGTCGACGGCGGCGCGCACTGGACGAAGATCTCGTCCAATCCCGGTTTCGCGCGCGGGCTGCTCGGGAAGATCGGCGTTTCGGTGGCGGCCAGTAATCCGCGCATCGTGTACTCGATCGTGCAGGCCGAAGACGGCGGGGTGTTCCGCTCGAGCGATGCCGGAGCGACGTGGCATCGCGTCAACGACGAGATGAAGCTTCGGCAACGGGCCTTCTACTACACCGCTATTTTCGTTGACCCGACGAATCCGCAAGTTGCGTACGCTCCCAACGTCGACGGCGTTTATAAAACGTCCAACGGCGGCAAAACGTGGACCGCGCTCAACCCTCCGCACGGCGACTGTCACATCGTGTGGATCAATCCGCGCAACCCCAAAATTTTGCTCGAGGGCGACGACGGCGGCGCGACGGTGTCGGTCGACGGCGGCGAGAACTGGAGCACGGACCACAATCAACCCACCGGACAATTCTATAAAGTTGCCATCGACGATCAATTCCCGTTCCACGTCTACGGCGCTCAGCAAGACGAAGGCGCCTTCGAAACGGTAAGCGCCGCCTGGGACGGCATCGGCGATCAGCACGTGCACACCGTTGCACTCGGCGAAAGCACGTGGGTCGCGCCGCAGCCCGACAGTCCGCACACGACGTACGGCAGCGGATACTACAGCTCGATGGTGCAGCTCAACCGCGATACGGGCCAGTACAAGAACGTCAGCCCGTGGCCGCGCTACATGGCCGGCAGCGCTTCGATCGAGCAAAAATACCGCTTCGGCTGGACGCATCCGATCTTCTTCAGCCAAGGAAATCCGAAAGAGCTGCTCGTCGGAGGATCGGTCGTCTTCTCCAGCACCGATCTCGGACAAACGTGGTCGGTAATCAGTCCCGACCTCACGCGTAACGATCCCAACACCGAAGGACCGACCGGTGGTCCGATCTTCCGCGATCAAACCGGCGCCGAAACCTTCCCCGACATCGCCTCGCTGGCGGCGTCGCCGCTCGATGGAAACATTCTGTGGGCGGGCTCCGCCGACGGTCTCGTTCACGTTACGACCGATCACGGCGCGCATTGGTCGGCGGTCACGCCGCCGCAGCTGCCGCAATGGTCGCAGATCAGCACGATCGAGCCGTCGCACACCGATAAGGGCACGGCGTATTTGACGGCGTCGCGCTTCCAGTGGGACGACTATCACCCGTACGTTTACCAAACGACCGACTACGGCGCGCATTGGACGACGATCGCGAACGGCTTGCCGCCGGATCAGTACGCGCTGGTCGTGCGTCAGGATCCGCGCGAGCCGCGGCTGATGTTCGTGGGTACCCGCAGCACCGTCTACGTGAGCCTCGACGGCGGCGCGCAGTGGCAGCCGCTGACGCTGGACCTTCCCGGCGTGCAGGTGCGCGATTTGGCGATCAGCGTGCGTGAAGGCGATCTCGTCGCCGGAACGCACGGACGTTCGTTCTGGATTCTCGATAATCTCGCGCTGCTCGAGCAGCTTGCGCGGGAGACCTCGTACACGGTTGCGAGCGCGCAGGTTTTCGCTCCGGAAACCGCGTGGCTTACGTCGGAGTTCGGCAGTTTGCCATTCCCGGTTCCAAACCTGGGAGAAAATCCGAAGTACGGTACGACCGTCTTCTTCAACCTGCCGAAGAACTACGATGGAAAGACGGCCGCGACGCTATCGTTCGTCGATGCAAACGGCGCGACGATTCGAAGCTTCAACCTGCATCTGAAACCCAAGCACGAGAAAAAACTCACGGACGAACAGCGCGAGAAGCTGGACACCACTCAAGAACGCGAGCACGATCTCGGCGATCTCACTGCGGTTGAACCCGGCATCAACGTCTTCCAATGGGATATGCGAAACGCGCCCGGATTCGATCCGCCCGGGTTCCGCAACGCCGTCACCGACGACTTTCCCGACAAGTCGGACGGTCCGACGATTTTGCCCGGTAAGTATACGGCCGTGCTAAAATACGGCGGCCAAACGATGCAGACGCCGTTCACCGTCGAACTCGACCCGCGTCTTCACCCGGCTGCCGGCGATCTGGAAGCGCGTCTCGCGCTCGAAAACCAAATCCTCGACGCTATCAACACGTTCGATCATGCGATCGCAAACGCCATGAACGCACGCGCGAAGATGCCGGCCGCCAAGCGAGCCGAAGTGGATCGCGCGATCGCCGACATGGTGATGCTCAAGATGCGCTCCAGCGAATCCGACGTGCTGTACGCGGACAAAATCCGCGAGCAGCTCGGCTTCTTGATGAACTCGCTCGAAGGCGCGTTTCAGAAGCCGACGGCGGCGGAGTACGCTTCGTTCCAAGACCTCAAGGGCATCGCGGCGGAGCAAGAGGAGAAGCTAGCGGCTCTCACGCGCTAGGACTTGCGCGTTCGGCAGTTCTGCCGACGCGAGGACCATTTCGTGCTCAAACGATTGATCGCTATTAGTGTCATCTTTGGCGGCGCCGCCGTTTCCTGGATGATCTTGGGCCAAACCCTTGTCGGGCGTACCTCGGAATCGGATACCACGCAACGCGAAAAACTTACGTCGCTGTGGGGCTCGTCGCAAACGCAGGCGGCGCCGCGCATTTTTGCCCGTACGATGGTGTCGCGTAAGGAGCGTTTGATTTTCGTACCGATCCGCAGCAGCCGCGTGAACGTCAATCTCGACCTCGAGCAGCAGCGTAAGGGTCTTCTCTGGTACAACCTTTACGCGGTGCGTTTTTCGGGTCGCTACGTCGTTCGCAACGACTCGCCGTCGCCGCATCTGATGCTGCAGCTGCCGTTGCCGTCGTCGGGCGGGAGCTACATCGACTTGGCGTACCGCATCGGGGGGCGCGCCATCGACAACGCTACGGCGCTCAATACCGACCGCGTTGAGTTCGACCTGGATCCTGGTCGAACGACTACCATCGACGTCGGCTATCGCTCGCGCGGCATGGATTCGTGGATCTATTGCTTCAAAACCGACCAATCGGGCGGCACGGGCGTCGAGTCGGTACGCGACTTTGCGATGACGATGACCACGAACTTCGCGGCGATCGATTTTCCCGCCCAAACGCTGCCGCCGACGACCGAAGTGCGATCCGGTGATGGCTGGCGTCTGGAATGGAGCTACAAGAGCCTGGTCACGAGCGACGGCATCGGCATGGTCGTTCCGTTCCCGCTGCAACCGGGACCGCTCGCCGAACGAATCACGTTCTGGGCCCCGATCGCTCTGCTCTTCTACTTTTTTGTGATGCTGCTGATCACGACGCTGCGCGGCATCGATCTGCATCCGGTCAACTACTTCTTCTTAGCTGCCGCGTTCTTCGCGTTCCATCTTTTGCTTGCGTACCTCGTAGATCGCGTCGCACTCGAGCTCGCGTTCGCCATTTGCTCCGCGGTATCGCTGTTCTTGACGGTCACCTACCTTCGGCTCGTCGTCGGCTTGCGGTTCGCCGCCGTCGAAAGCGGTTTGGCGCAGTTCATCTACCTCATTTTGTTCTCGTACGCGCTGTTCAACGAAGGCTGGAGCGGCCTGACCATCACGATCGGCGCCGTTACCACGCTGTTCGTAGCCATGCAGCTGACGGGGCGTATTCGGTGGGGTGAGCGCTTTGCCGCGTAGCGAGTGAACGTAGGGGAACCTTCGCCCGACGTCTTACGTACCTCGGGTATGAAGCCTTGCACGTTGATGCTGATCGTTGCGCTAAGCGCCTGCGGTTCGGCGCTGCCGCAGCAGCACGTTTCACCTAATATGGCGAGCCTCGCCTCGCGCGCTGCTGTGTCGTGCCGCGGCCGCGCTCCCGGAGCAGCGGATCCGTCGGCGATTCACGGTCTCATGGTCTGGATCGACAGCACGCAAGAGACGACGAAAGATCCGTCAATTCTCCAATATCTCTCGACGGATCCTAACGTATGCGGTGCGAGCATCATCTTTCTGTGGTCCGGCATCGACAAAGGGCCGGCCGCGCCGCAACAATACAAGTGGTCCATCATTGAAAACACGATCGGACCGTGGGTCGCCGCGGGAAAGTTCGCTAATCTGCTGTTCATCGGCGTCAACGAAGTCGGCACAGCCGACACGGCGACCCCGCCGTGGGTGCTCGCACAAACCGGCCCAAATGCCGTCGACACGGTACCGTGTCCGAATCCCGGTAAAGGCAATGCCGGTCCACCGACACCCGTGTATTGGGAACCTGGATACGGCAACCCGTGGCGTGCCTTCATCAAAGCCGTCGTCGCGCAGTACGGCAAAGACCCGCGCATCGGATACATGCGATTCGGATTGGGTGCGGGCGCCGAGGATTTTCCACAGCACGGCGCCGACGCGAACTGCTTCAAGACTTGGAATTCGAAATACGGCTTAACCGCAAAGTCGTGGGCAAAGTTCAGCGCCGGCCTAACGCGCTACATCGGGCGAACGTCACACGCGTCCGGCGCGACCGTGCAGCAAATCGTGGCGCTTAATCCGTTTAGCGATCCCCAGGCGCCCTACCCGGTGGCCGATCACGTCGCAAATGCCGCGTCCGCCGTGGGCGTCGGCTTCGGTACCGAAAATCTCGGATCGGGGAACTACGGCTACGTCGTGCAGTCGTGCACGAAAGACGACGGCGTACCGTATTGGTGCGCGGCCTACGACGCGCACGCTGGGCAAGTGCCAGAGGAGTTTCAGCCGATCAACTTCACGCTGCAGAAGGGCACGCACATCGCGCCGCTTCCGACGCTGCTGCGCTACGCGATGTACAACCACGCCCAGATCTTCGAGCTCTATCCCCAAGAGTGGCTGACGGCCGACGATGGATCCTATCCGACGTATCCCGCGCACCACGTTGCCTGGCAACGAGCGCTCACACGCGCCGCAGCGATCCTCGGCACGTCGCCGATACCGGTCAACGTCCGGTAACGACGCCGAAGCCGTAACGCCAGCCGCTTACGGACGACTTGCGAAAGACGATCGATCGTTGCGCTCCGCGAAATGAATAGGTCATCGTACCGCTATCGTTCGCTAGCATTTCATCGCCGACCTTAGCCAGCGCCGGCGACATTTTCCGCGGCTCCACGAAGACGTTTGTTGCGTCGCTATGGATGGCGATCTTTCCGGTACCGTCGATTGCCCAGAAGATCACGTTCGGTCCGATGCCGAGTTCGCGCTTGAGCTGCGCGCTCAGGTCGTCGAGGAAAATCGAACCGGCGAGCACGCCGACGACCCTCTCTCCGGCACTGCGAACCGGTACCGCGATCATCGTCTGCGCTTTGCCGCTGGAGCGGCTCGTGACGAGATCGCCGATCGAAACCCGACCGCTCATCGCCTGTTTGAAGTAGGGGCGATCGGCGATATTGGCGGTCATCTTCCCACCGGAAAGCGTCCAATAGGTGCCGTCGGGAGCGGCGAAGAGCAGAACGCCGGGAATCCCCAACGCCGCCACTTCGCGCAGCGGCCGCTGTATCGAGCTCCACCGAGCGGTTTGAACCGAGGGACTTTCGGCGATCGCTTCGAGCGTCGAAGCCAGCGACTGCATACGGCTATCGGAAAGCGCGATTAACGCCGACAACCCAATCTCACCGTTGATTTGGAACGGTGCGGCGGCACGCGCGTTTCCCGCGCAAAGCAGCACGATGAAAAGGAGAGCAACGAGTCTCTTGTACATGGCCGTATGCTACAGTAGGGCGAAGAAAAAGGCCTTCACGAAGGGCACTACCAGAACGGCTCGCCCACCCACGACGCTTCGAGCTCGGCGACGCGCTCTTTTGCGAGATCGGCAACGCACGTGCCGCCTTCAACGGCGCAAGCTTTGTCGCGATAGGTAAACCACGCCCTCTGCGAGTCCTCCAGCGCTGCTCGCAGCGCGGGAGTAAGGCGCGAACGGTAAAGACCGTAGACGCGGCTCAGTTCGGTATCCACGTCCGTAGTTACGGGCGCTTGCGTAGCGGCCGCGCCAGGTGCCTGGAGTGACCCGAGCAAACGGTTCAATCGTTCCGTACGCGCTGTCGTCAAGCGATAGTCGCATTCGAGCTGAAGTTGCGGCGCGATCGTCCCGGGCAGATACTGCCGGTACTCGAAGGCACAGGTCTTATCGACTGCCGTTTTCCACGCCGCGGTCGCTGCGGCAAGCGGTTGTAGGTTCAGATGCAAATTCCGCATCTCCGCGACGACCCGCCGGTGCGACGCATCCAGCGCGTCGCCGGCGGCCACGTCGAGTTTACTCCAACAAGCTCGCAAGTCGTACGTCGTTCCGGTATTGCACGGTTCGACGATCGCAGCGAACAAGAACGCAAACATCATCTACGGCTCAACTTCCCGGGACGCCTGAACTCGTCCCGTCCCGAATGTGACCGAAGGTCACGGTTGTAGCGGCAAAAGTCCCCGAACTCGATGACCGTCGTTACCTTCTTCGAGCGATGC
>DASRSM010000050.1:0-10317 GCA_035656415.1 Vulcanimicrobiaceae bacterium
GCGCGTACTCGACGACGCTGCTCGGCTCGCTGGCGATGAAGAGGTCGCCGTTGGCGTCGAAAACGAGTCCCTGCGGATTGACGATGCCGTTCGTGATGGACATAACCGGCGTGTTTTGCGTTCCGGCGTACAGCGTTACCATATTGGCGCTCGAATTTGCCACGGCCAGCAGCTGTTTGACGTCGAACGTGACCGAGTCCGTGCAGACCGCACCCATCTGCGCGCAGGGATTGGGTCCCGGTCCGGCTTGGGTCACGGCCAAATGCATGGACACGGTCGCCGTGGTATTCGCGACTCCCGCGTACGCGATGGTAAAGAGATTGGGCTGCGACGGTAACGGCGGCGTGACCGTAAACGCGAGCTGTCCGCCCGACGACACAACGTTGTAGTTCATCGGCGTCCCGCCGATTATCGCATTTTGATTGGCGTCGAGCATCTCGAGAACGAACTGATGCTTTCCGGCTCCGTAAAAGTCGACGCCGCCGGCGCTGTTCGGCACCGCCATGGTCGTCGCCGGAACGAGGGTGAGATCGGCGGGCGTCGTGCCGACCGCGAGATTGACGGCATTGCTCGCTCCCGGGACGACGGTAAACGCTACGGTCTGCGCGGATCCGATCGCGCTCAACGGCGAGGCGTTGGCATTACCGTAAAGCGTAACACTGGCGGTGTACGTGCCCGGACCCAAGCCGAGTGCTGCTTGGCAAATAGTGCCGGTCGCCGCAGAAGCGCACGACGTCGAGCTCGCGCTCAAGTTGATCGTCGTGTTGGCCGGCGTCGGCCCGCTGACGTTAAAGCCGAGCGCTTGAACGGGACCGGGCGTCGCCAGCGGTGATGCCGCGATCCCTAGGGTCGGAAGCGGCGTCGGCGTCGCCACGACGTTAAACGCGCCCGGCGGAAGGGCTCCCACGCGTCCCGGCGGCGCAGCGGCAGCCGGAAGCGCCCACGGAAGATGCACTTTGATGACGGTCGCTCCGCCGGGCATGTTGCCGCCTCCTGGAACGTTCATCGCGCCGTTTCCTGACGGCAGCATCGACGAAAGAGCATCTCCGCCGCCCGCGCAACCTGCGAGCAGCGAAACCGCGAGCAGCAGCGACAGTCGTCTGTTCAACGGAGCAGCTTCAAGACGTGGGCGCGCATATCGGATGCGGAGAGCTCGCCGACGACGACGTCGCGCACGACGCCGCCGCGATCGATGAAAACGTGTACGGGTAATCCGTTGACGTTGTATTGATTGCGCAGCGTTCCGTCGTCGACGATTGCGGGGTACGTCAAACTATGGTCCGAGCGAAACTGCTCGGCCTTGCGCGAGTTCTCCAATACGTCGACGCCGACTACTTGCAAGCCGCGGCCCCCAAACTGCTTCTGCAACGCGTTGAGCGTGGGCGCCTCTTCGTTGCACGGTGGGCACCAGCTTGCAAAAAAGTTCAAATACACTGCTTTCCCGTGGAGCGAAGCAAGCGAGAGCGTGCCCGACGGCACCGCCGGTTCGGTCCACTCGGGGGCCGGCTGGCCGATGCGAGCGACCGGCGGAGGTGCCGACGAAGCCGAGCGACCGTGCGTCGCCGAGGCGCATCCCGTTAGCAGGGCGACCGTTGCGAGCGTCGGGAGGGCGGCGCGAAGCATTAGGGTGTCCTCATTTAGCCGTAACTAGGGAAGGCCACTGCCTGCAGATCCCGTCGCATCTGTGCCATTAATTCGTCAACGCTTCCGAATCGCGCTTGATCGCGGACGAAGCGCAGCTCGCGTAACGCGATCTCGCGGCCGTAGATCGTGGCGTGAAAGTCGCGTAGCCATGCTTCGACGGTGCGCTGTTTTCCGTCGAACTGCGGATTCGTGCCGATCGACACGAGCGCGGCATAGTCGCGTCCGTCGTAACGCGCGACCGCCGAGTAAACGCCGTCTTTGGGCAGCAGCTTCGCGGGCGGATGGATGTTGGCCGTCGGAAATCCCAGCGAGTGCCCGCGCCCCGCGCCGATTTCGACGATCCCGCGAATCCCATATCCCGTGCCTTCGAGCAAGCGGTCGGCGACGCCGAGCTCGCCCGCTGCGACGAGTCCGCGAATTCGCGTGCTCGAGATACGCCCGTCGTCGTCGACGACGTTCGATACCGGCGCGAATTCGATCGAGCGGTGACGGAAATATTCTTCCATCATCAGCGCGTCGCCGGCGCGCTTGTGACCGAATCGAAACGTCGATCCGACGGCGACCGCACGCACGCCCAGTTCGTCGATCAGTAAATCGAGAAAGCCTTCGGGCGACAGGTGCGAGATTCGCTCGTCGAAGCGAATCCAAAAACATTCTTCAAAACCGGCGTCGCCGAAAAGCGCGATGCGTTCTTCCGGCGTGCACAAAAGCGGCGGCTCGTTCCCCGGACGCAACACCGACGCCGGATGGTTTGCAAACGTCAGCACGCCGCTGCGCCAACCGGGTTTGCGCATGCGCAGCGTCCGGCGCGCGATCTCCCGGTGTCCGCGATGAAATCCGTCGAAGAATCCGATGGCGAGCGCGAGCGGCCGGCCGGCCTCACGCGAAAGCTCGTGACGCACTTCCATCAAACGAACACCTTCCGCGGGGCGAGCAGCGCCCCGTGCGCTTCGCCGACGCCGACGAGCGTGCGCGATTCGTCGCGTACGAACACGTGCTTCGCGGCCGCGCCGTCGGGCAGCGGAACGACGCGGCCGGCCCGAAAATCGGCCGATCCGCGCAAATCGAGAACGATCGTCGGAAACGGAATGATGTGCTCGGGCGCGATCAATGCCTGCTGCGGTTCTGCGGCAATCTCTTCGAGCGTGCGAGACTCGTACAGTACGAACGGCCCCGAAGCTTCGCGAACCAGCGATCCCATGTGCGCGGGAATACCCATTGCTTCGCCGATATCGTTGCAAAGCGTGCGCACGTAGGTCCCTTCGCCGCAGGCGACGCGTAAGCGCGCGATGGCGGGTTCTTCCGAACCGAGCACGGTAATGTCGTAAACCGTTGCCTGCCGGGGGCGCCGTTCGACGGTCGTACCCGCTCGCGCGAGTTCGTAGAGACGCTTGCCCTCGTGATGAACGGCCGAAAACATCGGCGGGATCTGTTCGATCTTGCCGATGAAGCACGGCAGAGCGGCGTCGAGGCGCTTGCGCCAATCGTTTGGAACGCCGGCCTCCGAGACCGTTTCGCCGAGCGCGTCCTGCGTCGTCGTAGAGCGTCCGAGCACCAGCGTGCACGCGTACGCTTTTCGCTGGTCGGGCAACATCGGAATCAATCGCGTCGCCTTACCGATCGCAACCGGTAAAACCCCGGCCGCTTGCGGATCGAGCGTTCCCAGATGTCCGACGGCGACCTTCCGATCCCGCGAATAGATTCCGTACATTCGGCGCAGACGCGCGACGACGTGTGCCGAGGTCGGTCCCGCCGCCTTGAAGACGTTGACGAAACCGAGCATCGACGTCAGCCGAGCCGCAGCTCGCGGCGCAACGCACCGATGATGCCGATCGTCGCTCCCACGCCGAGCAAACCCGCTGCCGCAACGCCGATTGCCACGAGTTTCAGCGCGCTCCACAGTAAGAAGAGCACGCCGCTCACCGCCATCATCGCGTAACCGACGCGTAAAAATTTCGCCGACGGAAAGCGCGTGGTCAGAAACCACGCGCCGGCAGCACCAAAAAGCGTCAGGAAAACTCCTGCGGGAATCGTTGCCGTCACAACCCTTCGGCGGTCAACGCCGCATCCACGTCGATAAACGCTTGCTGCAGCGTTCCGTGGCATGTCAGTCCCGACGCCCGGAAGTGTCCGCCGCCGCCCAAACGCGCGGCTGCGGCCTGCACGTTCACGCGTCCGCCGGAACGCAGACTGACCCGAATTTCACCGTCGATTGCCTTGAACAACGCGGCGACCTCGACGCCTTCCTGTCCGCGCAAAACGTTGACCATGTCTTCGGTATCTTCACCGTCGGCGCCGGTTTCGCGAAGCATCGAGTCGTCGACGTACGAGTAGCAGTACCGGGCCTCGTGACCGAATTGCATCGCGTCGACGATGCGGCCGAGCAAACGCGTAGCGGCGACGCGTTTCTTGAGGAAGATCTCTTCGGTGATCTCTTCTTTGTTCGCGCCGTCTTCCATGAGCTCGGCGGCGAGCTTGAGCGCGTCGGGCGACGTGTTGGAATGCATGAACCCGCCCGTATCGGTCATGATCGTCGTGAGGATGCACGTCGCGATGTCGCGATCCATCGGCACGTCGAGCGCGCGCAGCAAATGCATCACGGCGGTACCGGTCGAGCACTCGTTTTCCAGCACGAAGTTAAGCTTGCCGAAGAGTGAATTCCCCAGATGGTGATCGATATCGAGCATGTTCTCGCGCTCGACCTTCGGCAAAAACTCGCCCGCGCGGCGCCAGTCGCTCATGTCGCAGAAGACGAATAGCGTGTTGGGCGGCAAGTCGGCGGGTAACGCTCGCGCGACGTGCTCGCTGTCGGGAAGGAAACGCAGGTTGCGCGGCACGGGATCTTGCTGGAAGTAATGAACTCGCTTGCCGATCTTCTTGAGGGCGAGGCCGAGCGCCAGTCCGGCGCCCAGCGTATCGCCGTCGGGCTTCACGTGACTGACCATCACGAACGCCGGGCGGGCGTGCAGCTCGTCGACGACTTGCTGCGTAGTGGAAAGTTTGGCGGAGCTATCGATCATTGATGCGCCTCGGTGTCCTCGCGCAACGTTTTTGCTAAAGCGATCGCGCGTTCGGCGGAACGATCTTCGACGAACGTCAGCTCCGGCGTGTGCCGCAAGTCGATTTTGCGCCCCAGCTCGCCGCGAAGAAATCCTCTCGCGTGCGTGAGCGCGTCGATCGATTGCCGCGCGGCTTGCCGGTCGCCGATGACCGACACGAACACCTTGCATTGGCGAAGGTCGTCGGTTACCTCGACGCGCGTCACGGTAACGAACGCCAGCCGCGGATCCTGCAGCTCTTGCGAAATCAACGTCCCCAAGATTCGCTGAATCTCGTGATCGATTTTGGCCATCCGTTGGGCCTTCATGCTCTCACCAACTCCGGAGCGACGTGCTCCAGTGCGTAGGCTTCGATGACGTCGCCTTCCTTGAGATCCTGGAAGCGAGCGATCTGGATACCGCACTCGAAGCCTTCGGCAACTTCGCGGACGTCGTCTTTGAAGCGGCGCAGACTCTCGACCACGCCGTCGAAGACGACTGCAGCGTCGCGAATCACGCGCGCCTTGGCGTTGCGCGTGATCTTTCCGCTGGTAATGTAGCAGCCGACGATCGTACCGACCTTGCTGACCTTGAAGACTTGGCGTACTTCCGCGCGTCCGAGCGTGACCTCGCGCTCGATCGGCGCGAGCATACCGCGCATCGCCTTCTTGAGATCTTCTTCGATCTCGTAAATGACCTGATAGAAGCGCAGGTCGACTCCTTCGTTTTCCGAGAGACGGCGCGCCGTCTCGTCGGGGCGAATGTTGAAGCCGATGAGCACCGCGTTGGAGGCGCTCGCAAGATTGACGTCGTTGGGCGAAATCGCACCGACGCCGCCATGAATCACGCGGATGTCCACGTCGTCGTGGCTGAGCGACTCCATGCGCGTGCGCAGCGCTTCGAGCGAACCTTGTCCGTCGGCCTTGATGATGAGATTGAGCGTCTTCTTGCCTTCGGCGGGCATCGACATGAACGTCTCGAGCGAAACGCGCTGCGAACCCGTCGCCGAAATGCGCACGTCGCGACGCCGCGTCGCTCGCTTCTCGGCGGTCTCGCGGGCGACGCGATCGTCGCTGACGACCGTCATCGTATCGCCGGCCGACGGAACGTCGGAAAGACCCATGATCTCGACCGGAATCGATGGACCGGCCTTCTTCACTTGTTTGCCCTTGTCGTCGATGAGCGCGCGAACTTTGCCATAGGTACCGCCGACGACGACGATGTCGCCGACGCGCAGCGTCCCGTTTTGCACCAGGACCGTCGCGACGGCACCGCGTCCGCGGTGCAGCGCCGATTCGATCACGACGCCGGTCGCGCGACGATTCTTGTTGGCGCGCAACTCGCGAATGTCGGCCTCGAGCAGCACGGTGTCGAGCAAATGATCGATGCCGTCGCCGGACTTTGCCGAGACGGGAACCATTTCGATCGTGCCGCCCCAATCGACGGGCTGCAGGCCCTGTTCGACGAGCTGCTGCTTGACGCGCTCGGGCTGCGCGTCGGGCTTGTCCATCTTGTTCATCGCGACGACGATCGGAACGTTCGCGGCTTTGACGTGCGCGATCGCCTCCTTCGTTTGCGGCATGACGCCGTCGTCCGCCGCAACGACGAGAATCGCGACGTCGGTGACCTTGGCGCCGCGCGCGCGCATTGCGGTAAACGCTTCGTGACCGGGAGTATCGACGAACGTGATCTTGCGATCGTTGCGCTCGACGGTGTACGCGCCGATCTTCTGCGTGATGCCGCCCGCTTCGCCGCCGGCGACGTTAGCCTGACGGATCTTGTCGAGCAGTGACGTCTTGCCGTGGTCGACGTGACCGAGCACCGTGACGACCGGCGGACGCGCAGTCATCATCTCGGGTTTGTCTTCTTCTTGCTCGACGGTGACTTCTTCGCCGGCTTCTTTGACGACGGCGTTGAAACCGAACTTCTTAGCGACTTGCGTGGCGACGTCGCTCGAAATGTTCTGGTTGATCGTCGCCATCGTGCCCATCTTGATGAGCTCGGTGATGACGTCTTTGACCGGTACGATCATCGACGTCGCCAGCTCTTGCACGGTGAGTAAGTCCGGAATCTCGATCGTCTCGAGCGCGCGCGGCGGTGCCGCGGGCGTTGCGTGCTCGCCCTTCTTCTTACGGTGGCGCTCTTTCTCGAGCAGCAGATCCCTTTCGCGATCTTTTTTCGCCGCAGCTTTGTCCTCGTGCGTACGCGGGCGATCGCCGGGGCGTCCGCCGGTCGACGGCGCAGGCGCTTCGGTCGCCGCGACTCCCGGTCGCGGAGGCATCGGACGCGCGCCGGGACCCATCGGACGGAACGGTCCGTTGCCGGCGTGACGCCGGCCGCCGGGCGCGATCGGGGGAGGCTGCGCAGGACGCAGCGGACCCGAGGGCGCCTTGCCGCCCTGTCCAGGCATTGCCTGTCCGGGACGCGGAGCGACGCCCGGCCGGCCCGGCAGTCCGGTGCGCGGACCGGGGGAAGCGGAGGCGGTCGTAGTCGGCGGCGGTGGAATCCGGCGCGCGATACTGGATTGACCGGCCGGAACTGGACGCAGCTGCGGAATCGGCGACTCGGGAGCGGCCGGTTTTAGGACGCGGCGCGGAGGAGGTGCGGGCGGTGCAGCTGTTCCAGCCTCGGGCGGCGGCGCGGCCGAAGCGGCCGGCTGTACCGCGACCGGAGGGGCTGCCGGGGCCGGACGCGCCAGACGCGGTGCGGGTGTTCCGGTAACGGGACGAAGGCGCGGAATAGGAGCCTCGGGCGCGGCCGGCTTCGGCGCCGGAGCGGCGCGCTTGACCGGCGGCGGAGCGGTAGCCGTTGGAGCTTCCGCAACGGCAGCTTTAACCGGGGCTTTCTTAGCGCTCGCGCCGGGTTTGAGCAATACGCTACGCACCAGATCGGCGATCTGGTCGGGAACGACGCTAAGCTGGTTCTTCGCTTCGAAGACGCCGCCGAGACGTTGATTGAAGAGCCCGACAAGCTCTTTTGACGTGAGGTTCAGCTCTTTGGCGAGCTCGAAGATCCGTACTTTTGCCGTGGTCAGTTTTCTCCGCAGCGCGCAGTGCGCACCGCGGGCTCCATCAAGTAGTGGGCGGGACCCCCAACTTGACGGAAGTTGGCCCCGCTAGACGATCAATTTAGGGTCCTCATGCTAGAGGACATGAAAATTTAGACTTCATTTTTCATTGTTTTCGAACTACCTATTAAACCATATTCAGCGGCTGCCGTTGCAAGCCCCGGGTACCGTTTGTTTTTAGCCGCCGCCGCGAGGCAAGGCTCCGAGCAGAGGTATGCACCTCTTCCCGGTTGCTTGTACCGGCCGGGGGGATCGGGTCTCCAGCCGTCCCCGGCGCGGACGAAGCGCGTCAGCTCGCGTTGCAGGAGGCGCTTGCGGCACCCTGCGCACTGCCTTATGGGCTCCACTACCCCTCGTCGGGGCTGAGCCGTTCCCGCCGGAACTCCTCGAGTTTGCGGATGAGCTCCGGATCGATATCGACATCGAGCGCCGCTACCGGTTCCACCGTTTCTTCGCCCGCCGGCTCGGCCAATCGCTCCGCGCGCTCGGCCAAGTACCGCTCGCGCGCCTCGCTGGACTCGGTTTCGCTCGTGATGTCGAGACGCCACCCGGTCAACCGCGCGGCCAATCGAACGTTTTGTCCATCGCGACCGATTGCCAGCGACAACTGATAATCGGGAACGACGACCAGCGAGACTCCGTCGTCTTCGAAAAGCTCGACGCCGATGACTTTCGCCGGCGCAAGCGCGTTCATGATGAACGTCGCCGGATCCGCGTCGTAACGGATGATGTCGATCTTCTCGCCGCGCAAGTTGTCCGTGACGTTGGCGATGCGGCTCGACTTCGGCCCCAAACAGGCGCCGATCGGATCGACTTCCGCACGATTAGTCTTCACGGCAACCTTCGAACGGCTCCCGGCATCGCGCGCGATCGCCATGATCTCGACGGTGCCGTCGGCGATCTCCGGAACTTCGAGCTCGAGCAGGCGCTGCACGAGTCCCTCGGCAGTACGCGATAGAATCACCTGCGGACCTTTGGGCGATTTCTTGACGTCGAGTACGTACGCGCGAATGAAGTCGTTGATCCGGTACGATTCGCCCGGAACTTGCTCGTCGAGATACATCACGGCCTCGTCGCGGCCTTCCAGCGTAATGTACATGTTGCGCTGTTCGTATCGCTGCACGGTCCCCGTAACGAGATCGTTGAGCTTGCGAACGTACTTGTTGTACACCGTATCGCGCTCGGCTTCACGGATGCGCTGCACGATGACTTGCTTGGCCGTCTGCGCGGCGATGCGCCCGAAATCTTTCGGCGTCACCTCTTCGTCGAAGAAGTCGCCGACTTGATACGGCGCCTTCGCCTTTTTCAGCGAGATCTCGAGCTTCGGATCGGTGACTTCCTCGACGACGATGCGGCGATGGTAAACGCGGTACGCCCCCGTCTGTCGGTCGACCATGACGATCGCGTTCGATTCGGTTCCGAAGTGGCGCTTGTACGCAGTCAAAAGCGCCGCTTCGAGCGCTTCGAGCAGCATCTCGAACGAGATGTTGCGCTCCTTTGCGATCGAGTGCAGGACGTCGATGAGTTTCTCGTCAGTTGCCGTGTCTGTTGCCATGTGCTTTCCGTTCACGTTTATCGCGCTGCAAATCCGCGCGAGGATCGTATTCCAAGTGGGCCGATTTTATGGTCGTTATAGGCAGCGGAAGCTCGCCTTGCCCGGTCTCGAGAATCACCGTTTCGCCGCGTAATCCCCGCAACGTTCCGCGATGCGTCTTTCCACCGTTCACCTTCAGAGTCGTGACGACGCGGACCGGATTCCCGCGAAAACGTTCGTAATCGGCGGGACGCACGAGCGGGCGCTCCAACCCGGCCGATTCCACTTCGAGCGTGTACAGCTTGTCGAACGCATCGAGCTGAGCGTTGATACGCGCCGCGACAAGCTCGCACAACTGAACGTCTACGCCGCCGGGCCGATCGATGGTCACGCGCAACTCCGTCGAACCGCGCGCAACTCGCGCGCGATGCGCCACGATCTCCACGCCGCCGAGCGTAGCTTCGTGCGCGATCGCGTCGAGCTCGCGTTCGAATGCGATTTGCAGTTCGCTTGCCAAAGATTTCCCCTACAACAACGAAGCGCGGGACCTGCCCACGCTCCTTCACTACGACCGTCACTAAGGATACAGAAAATAGCGACGGGCCGCAACCCCACGTGGACGCGGCCCCTCGTTTTGGTTTACTGGCTTGCGATCTGCGCGCCACCGGTTGTCGTCCGGTTGGCGTGGGCGCGCTTTAGGCGCCCGTTACTCGGCGCGGTCATCGCGGGCCTTATGGCCCGGTGGATCTTGCGGTTCCAACCGCCCTCCTCGTTGTTGGACGAAGATGCCGAATGTCGGCATACGCCAATTCTAGTGCGACGTAAGTCGGAGTTCAAGAGGGAATGCAGGAGGATCATGGCGACGAAGCGGGCGACCCGGCGTATGGCTCGAGCAAACGCCCTTCACACGCCTGCGTAACGATGCCGTCGACGATCGGAGGCATGTAGCCGCGACCCGCTCCGCCACCTACCGACACCGACATGCCGTTGGCGGGAGCGATGTCGGTGGGATGCAGCGTTCCGGCGCCGGCGTG
>DASRSM010000051.1:0-5069 GCA_035656415.1 Vulcanimicrobiaceae bacterium
CGACCTTCATTTGCTCATTACCGAGTCCAAAGAAGCAGCTGCGTTTATGGCGCAGACTCTGATTCGCCGCGTGTCTATTTTCCGCGATTCGTACGGAATGTACGGGGCACGGCAGGCCGTCGTGATCGGCAGCGACCTAGATGCAGCTTCGTATGCGATTCGTGACTTTCTGTCACGGAACCAAGTGGCGTTCGAATGGCTGGGCCTCGACGAACCCGTCGACGCGGAGTTCATTCGAAGCTTGGCGTCGACACGTCGTCGTGCCCGCTCGTGCGCCTCGCCGATGGGCGCACTCTCGTAAAGCCGGAGCTTCAAGTTCTTGCCGAAGCCCTAGGCCTTCCAATCGAACCGCGATTCGGCGAATACGACGTGGTAATCGTCGGTGGCGGGCCGGCCGGGCTTGCAGCCGCGGTGTACGGAGGCTCCGAGGGCCTTGCGACGATATTGATCGAGCAGGATGCTCCCGGCGGGCAAGCCGGGACGTCGTCGCGTATCGAAAACTATCTCGGTTTTGTGAGCGGAATCTCCGGCGGCGAGCTGGCGCATCGCGCACTGCAGCAAGCCAAACGGCTCGGTGCAGAGATCCTCGTCACGCGGTGCGTCCGCCAAATCCGGCCGAACGGAGCCGAATTCGTGGTGCTGTTAGACGGCGAAACGAAAATTCGCGCCCGCAGCGTGGTGCTAGCTACCGGCGTGGCGTGGCGGAAGCTCACGACGCCCGGTGTCGATGCAAGCGTCGGGCGCGGAGTCTTTTACGGTGCATCGCGCGGCGAGGCTTACTCCGTTCGCGGGAAGGACATATTTCTCGTCGGGGGCGGAAACTCCGCGGGACAAGCGGCGATGTTTTTCTCGCGTTACGCTCGCAACGTGACGATTTTAATTCGTGGGAGTGGACTCGAGCGAACGATGTCGCAGTATTTGATCGAGCAGATTCGCTCGGTGCCGAACATCACGGTCGAAGCCCATACGACGCTCGAATCGGTCGATGGCAATGGGCATTTGGAAAGGATCGTTACTCGCTCGAGCGTCACGGGTGCGGAGCAGGAACGCGCAGCTCACGCGCTCTTCATTTTTATCGGCGCCGACGCGGAGACCGCGTGGCTTCCGGAAACACTCGAACGCGATCAGCACGGCTACATTCGCACCGGTCGTGACATCGAAGATTGGCGCCTGGCGAGGAAACCGTATCCGCTCGAAACCAGCATTCCCGGGATCTTCACCGCCGGTGATGTTCGCAGCTCGTCCGTCAAGCGCGTCGCCTCGTCGGTCGGCGAAGGCAGCATCGTGATTTCGTATATCTATCAATATTTAGAAACACCACTTGTGCGAAACGGCATTGAAACCACCTAGCATCCAGACGATCGCGTCGCAACGAGAACTGCTCAGCGCCCCGAGACCGTTTAGCGGTTGAGTGCGGCCAGTGCGAGCTCGCATGCCCGTCGCTCCGAAAGGACTGCGCCGGCCGCGATACGAGCGGCTATCACATCTCCGAGAAAGATGAGTCCTTACCAAACGTTCGAGGATCTCTCGGCTGCGGCGAATGAACTCGTCGGGCCGATGCTCCGAACGCTCAAAGCGCGCGTCGGTAAAGCCCATCAGCGTTGCTGCCGTTTCCCGCGACGTCGGCGGCCTTCTCCACGTCGCCGGCGAGAAGCCAGGCGACGGACAACATTTCGAGCCCTGGGATCTCGATCTCCGTCGCTTCATTACTTCGAGACGGCCGAGATTGCGTAACGCGATCCGTCCGTTCGAAAAGTGATTATTTCAAAAGTGCCCGCACGATCGGTATCGTTGTCTTACTGTTGTCGAGATCGGCGCCGCGGTTGGTGAGGATCGTTACCGCCAAATGCTTTGAGGGGATCGTAGCGGTAAAGGCGAGGAATCCCGCCGTCCCCCCGTTGGCCCCGTAGACCGGTACGCCGTCTACTTCAAATAATCCTAAGCCGCCTAGCAGGTAGACACCAGGCTTGTGCGCGGGATTCTCGGGGCCGGTATACGTCGGTTTTCCATCAGCCAAACGTCCAGCCGTGCGGAACTCCCGTCCGATTTCGCCGCCCAGCACGCGTCCCGACAGCAGGGCATCGTCCCATTTCTGGAGATCCGCGGTGTCACCGACCAAAAAGCCCGCACCGTCGCATTGCGTGAGATTCCACTCCAGCGCCGGTACTAATGTTGCTCCGCTTGAAATGCCAAACACCGCAGCCACCTCCGGTTGTGGAACCATGTAGCCGCGCGCGGTATCGGGCTCGATTTTGAAGAACGTTTGCGGCGCGACGCTCGTCATGTGCAGGGGCTGCAAGAACCGTTTGGAGAGAAACGCGAAATAAGGCATGCCGCTTGCCTTCTCGATGACGCGCGCCAAGATCGTGTAGGCGGCGTTGTCGTATTCGGCCTTCGTTCCGGGTGTAAACCGAAGCGGTTGCGACGCAGACCAGGCAATCAGCGGATCGTAACCGACCGACGGATTCGTATAGTCCTTGCGGAGGTACCACTCTTCGCCCGAGTAGTCGGCGATACCACTGGTATGCACGAGCATCTGTCGCAGCGTAACGGGGTACTTCGCGAACTGCGGAAGCCACTTCCCGAGCGGATCGTCGAGCGAAAGTTTTCCTTCCTTTGCGAGCGTCAGAATCGCCGCTCCGGTAAACTGCTTCGTAATCGAACCATACTGGTAGCGTGTCGCCAGATCGGCCGGCACGCGATCCGCAAGGTCGCGATATCCGAAGGTCCGCGCATAAACGTTCGTTCCATCGCGGTCGACGCGCACTGCGATCGATGGAATCTGGCGCTGGGCCATGCTTTCCTCAACGGACGCAGTGATAGCACGAACTTGCACCGAGCTCAGGGCGGACGCGAATAGGAGCGTGAGGGCAAACACAAACACCTCCGGTGTTGGATTATTCGGATGTTCGCTATGGTTGCGGTCAGGTTTCGGAGCATCCTCTTGGACCGGCTCGTCTGGGTCGCGACGCTTTGGCTGCCGAAAACGTTTACTGAGAGAGGAAGGGGTGGTCTATGCGCGGCCTACGCAGCTCTTTGGGTGCCTTTTTGCCTATCGTCGTGCTGACGGCGTGTTCTTCCGGAGTTCGGCCGACAACTGGTCTCGTGCCTCAACCCGCAGTACAGCCGCATGGAACGTACACGTTTCGTCTGAGCGTCGATAACGATACGCCCACGACGTTGCACCAGAAGACTGACTGGCAGACCTCCTGTATCACTAAGGGCCCCAAAGAGCGCGACCTTCCATCTAGACTCGTTACGACCGAGACGATCGAAGTGAAAGCAGCTTGCCAATCCGCTGGACTGCTCGTGCAATACCGCCAACCCAACACGGAAAAAGACCGCTTCGCCGATGTAACGTTGGATTTTTTGGGGCCCAGCGCCGCAAATCTCCGTCCATCCTGGAAAAAAACGGTTCGAGGGTACAATGGATTGTGCGCGGTCCATTCTGGAGGTACCGTAAAGATCTCCCAAGGGACGTCCGCGACCGGCTGTTACAAATGGCCGGAGCAGGCACGGTCCCCTCACGCGCAGCAATTTTTTAAACTGACGATTGAAAACGCGAGCGGAATTAAACTCTCCACGTTTTTGACCAGTTCTTACTGCATTATCGGAACGCCGATCGGCACCCTGGCCGACGGTGAGACCAAGACATACAGTTTCGAAACGTTTCGCGGAAACTATCGCTGCGATTATGCGGCCGACTTTACGCTGGATTACAACCCCAGTGGAACGTGGGGCAATACCTGGGTGGCGGTCGATTGGGCCTGGGCTGCTCCCAATGTGAAGCTCTCAGGCCGAGGCTACGAAGGCTATTGCGTAAGAAAGGTTGCCGACTCTACCGTCAGGTTTTACAAGTGTTAGCTCCAACTAGCGAGCACACGGTTTGCAGCTCACTTACCAAAAGGAAACCTCGTGGTGGCAGTCGCAGCGTTACGGCGTGGCTATTAGTGGGCGGACAGACGAAGGCACCCTAGCGGAACAGCTCCGCGACCAGTTTATCGACCTGCGGTCGTTTCTCGAGAAAAAGTTCGACTCCATCGGGGCGCGCTCAGATCACTTCGACGCACGCGTTTCGGGCGTCGATGGTCTCCTCACGGGACTCGAGCAGCGGATCGCTGCTTTCGAGAAAAAGTTTACTTCTTTCGAGCAAGAGTTTACGGCCTTCCAGCGCCGGTTTTCGACCTTCGAGCAAGCATTTAGCACATTCGATCGCCGGTTTACCGCCTTTGAACTCCGGTTTACGCAGTTCGAACACGGGTTTACGGCCTTCGAGCAAAAGTTTGCAGCCTTCGAGCGCAGATTCGTCTACTTTACGGAAGAATTCAACAGGTGGCGCCGCTAAGCGCGCCGCGAGCACCGGCCGCGAGGAGTGCCCGTTAGCGCAACTGCTGCGACTTCCCGGCGCTTTTCGTTAACAATTCGATGTAGTCGAGCATCGCGTCTACGGCGGCTTCCAATGGCTTAGTGTTGCGGCGAATCTGCGTTAGCAGCAATCCGCCCTGAACGGCCGCGAGCAGCGCCGTTGCTAGCCGATCCGGATTGGCATCCTTGGGTAACGTTCCGCGCGCGTGCATGGCGCGTAGGCCGCTGCGAATGCCGCCTTCCCAACGCGTGAATGCCCGATCGAGGTCGATTCGGAACTCCGGAACGATCTCCGCAATCTCACTCGAAAGCGATCCCAGCGGACAACCGCCGGCGCAGCGCGCGCCTCGCTGAATGCGTACGATGAGATCGCGCCATCGACGCAGTGCCTGAACGCTATCGAGATGACCGAGGAATTCGCCTTGTGCGTCAATGACCGCATCCGTTGTATGTGCGATCACCGCACGCACGAGCGCCATCTTGTCCTTGAAATAATGGTAAAGCTGGGACGAGCTTACGTCGGCAGCATCGCGAACTTCCTCGGTGGTCGTGCCGGCTACCCCGCGCTCTTGAACGAGGCGGGCGGCAGCCTCCACGATGCGCTCTCGGGTGGCACGCCCTTTGGGCGTGAACTGTTTGTCGGCAGGCATGGTCTTCATACGGCGAGACACCTTTTTGGAGTTGATAATCCAATTTAGCACATC
>DASRSM010000052.1:0-35889 GCA_035656415.1 Vulcanimicrobiaceae bacterium
TCCGCTGTGGTGGCCGCACGACGTGCACGTGGTCAGCGATCGGCTCCAGCACTTCGATCCCAACCCGTTCGTCGAGACGTGGGACGCCTGGCGCTGGTCGTTGTCCCCCTAGCGTAGTCCCTGCGCGTCCTGTCTACGTTATTTTACCGATGGCGTGACCCCCCGAGCGACCGCTACGGTGTGTGGTGAGTTGACCCGTCTCGCTCAGGAGGATTGCCTCAATGCAAACGTCCCACAAACTCGCTTGCTTAGCCGCCGCTATCCTCGTGGCGTCGTGCGCGAGAAACACCGCGTCTTCGGTCTTACCGTCGGCGCCTGCCCCCGAATCGGGCGCAGTCGCAACGCGCGACGTCGCCGATAACGCCGCTCCGCGCGGCTGGGCCGCAACCGCCACGCATGCGCTTAGTCTCAATCTCGCCGCCTTGAAATCGTCGGCGGCGTCGCGACTCCCCGAATCGCAGACGATGCGCATCGTCGTCGGATTACGCCAGCGCAATCGCGCGCGCGCTGCCGACGCTATCCGCCGGCACGCGATTATGACGCCCGAGCAGTTTACGGCCGAATTCAATCCGACGCGCAGTCAGGCTGAAGAAGTCGCTTCGTATCTTCGTCAGCAAGGTCTTACGCACGTCGCGATCGAGCCGAACAACCTGATCGTTACCGCGACGGGCACCGTTTCGCACGTAGAATCCGCCTTTCACACGACGATTCGCTCGACGCGCGGCGGCACCGGCATCGTCTACGCCAACGTCACGCCTGCGCTCGTTCCCGCGAAGTTCCGCAGCACGGTTCTCGCGGTGCTCGGTCTGCACAATATGTATACGATGCGGACGCATATCTTGAAGTCGCAGCGCGCGTTCTCGCCGATGGCGATGCGCCCATCGGCAGCCGGCACGCCGGCGCCGTGTCTCCAAGTCGTCAACGGCATCTGCATCGCCGGGGAATACGGCCCGATCCAATATCAGGTCGCGTATGACGCCAACTGCAGCGGATGCACCACCGGCAGCCGTACGGCGGTCGCCGTCATGGCCGAGGGCAACGTCGGTGGCGTCCTCAGCGATCTTCGCACCGCCGAAACGTTCTGGGGATTGCCGAAAGTCCCGTACGCCGTCAAGAAGGTCGGGATCTCGAGCACCGACACGTCCGGCGCCGACGAGTGGGATCTCGACACGCAGAGCTCCACCGGCATCGCGCAAACCGTGAAAGCGCTTTACGTCTACGATACGACGTCGCTTACCGACTCCGACACGTCGCTCGAGTTCAATCATTGGGTAACCGACAATCTCGCGCAGGGTGGCAACGCCTCGTTCGGCGAGCCCGAAAGCCTGGCGTTTGCCGACGGTGCGATGGCCCTCGACGACGAGATCTTCAATCAAGCCGCCGCTCAAGGTCAAACGATGTTCGCATCGACCGGAGACAACGGCGAAGGCTGTCCTGTCGTAGCCGCGACCGGCGTTCCAAATACGAGCCTTCCCGAAGTGTGTTACCCGGCAGCGTCGCCCTACGTCGTCGCCGTCGGCGGCACGACGCTCGATACCAACGCGGTTGGCCAGCAGCCCGGCTCGTACTACGGCGAGCACGTCTGGATCGGCACCGGCGGCGGCATCAGCAAATGGGAAACCGCACCGTACTGGCAGACCAACGGCATCTGCACGCTGTGCGCCGCGGGCAAAGGCATCGCGGACATTGCGATGTGCGCGGACAACAACGGCTGTCCGATGGACGTCTTCGTCGGCGGCGCGCAAACGGGCGTCGGCGGTACGAGCTTATCGTCTCCGCTGTCGATGGGCATCTGGGCGCGTCTCGAATCGCACTATGCCAATAGCCTCGGATTCGCAGCACCCGTGTACTACGGCGTGTACGCGAAGTACGAACCGTGTCCGATAGGATCCACAGGGTGCGTTCCATCGGGTGAACCGACCAACGACACTGCCGCGTTGCCTCCGGATACGACGGCTCCGATCGGCGGATTCCACGACATCCTCATTGGCACCAACGGCGTTCCGAGCTCGGCTTTACCTGGTTGGGATACACCCACCGGTCTCGGTTCGATCGATTATCGTGTGATGCAAACGGCAGTCGCAAACTCGGAATTCTCCGGACACTAACGGGTCCTCACAATCGCCCTGGGCCTCTGGGCCCAGGGCGAAGCGGGCGCCCGGCGAACGTTTGCGTTTCATAGCGGCGCTGCTCACCGCAGCGGCGCTTTTCATTTGCGTGCCGCGACCTTTGGGTCGGCTCGTAGAATAAGGAAGAGATCGTGAACGTTGTCGTATCGGGCCCCGAACGATGGGGCATCGTCGAGAAGTTGGCGCGATCTACGCCAACGGTCCGTATGGAATCATTCCCGAAATGTACGTTGTTCCGAGTGGACGCTCGACGGGCGTCGGCCGGCGTTTAATCGAACGCGCCGTCGAAATTGGACGCGAGCGCGGCTGGTCGCGAATTGACGTTACCGCGCCGGAGTCCCCGGCGTGGGAACGAACCGTTCGGTTTTACGAAAGCTGCGGCTTTCGATTTGCCGGACCCAAGCTGAAGAAGACGCTGTAAGGAGACGAACTTGGCCGCTTACGTCATCGCGAACATTCACGTCACGGATCCCGCAAAATACGACGCGTATAAAATACTAGCTGCAGCGTCGATCGCGGCGCACGGCGGTCGCTATCTCGCGCGCGGCGGAAAGCACGAAGTGCTCGAAGGCCACTGGTCGCCGCACCGCCTCGTTATTCTCGAGTTCGACACGTACGAAGCCGCAATCGGGTGGCACGAGTCGCAAGAATACGACGCACCCAAAGATCTGCGTCAAAAGATCGCGGTATCGGAAATCGTCGTCGTCGACGGCTTGTAACCCGGAGCGGCGTTTGCCGCAAAGCGGCACGAAGCAAGCGTCCGAACGTTAGACGGATTCCTCGAAAGCGGGAAGAAGCATCCGATGGGCCCCGACCGAAGAAGGCGCGAAACGTCGCTCGAGCGGCGTTACTTGAATTTTTTAGCCGAAGTCGGGCAGATTCTCGGCGAGCCGCTGCCGTACGAGGCGACGTTGCAGCGCGTGTGCGACGCCGCAGTGCGAACCGTCGCCGACGCCGCGACGATGTATCTGTACGTCGATGGCCAGCTGCAGCTCGTTGCGGCGGCACACGTCGTTGCGGATCAATCCGAGCAGTTACGCCGGCGAGCGGCGCTAATGCTGCGCGATCCGCGCGGTCCGCGCGCATGGCTCGAATCGATCGTTCGCAAGGGCACCGGAGTGCTCGCTTCTCGCGTGGACGAAACGTCCGTCGATGCGTTCGCGGCGAGCCCCGAACACGCGGGATATCTTCGCGACGCCGGTGTGCGGTCGTTCGTCATCGTACCGCTGATAACACAGCAGCCCGAAGTTCTAGGCGTCTTGGGGCTGGTTTACACAGACGAAAGCGGCCTGCATTACGACGAAGAAGCGCTCATCGTCGCCGAAGATCTCGCCCGCCGATGCGCGGCCGCGATTGCAAAGGCCAAGCTGCATGAAACCGCGGTCAACGTTTCCAAGCAATTTCAGTTGGCCGCGTTGCCGAAATTGTTGCCGCGTATTCCGGGCATTCAACTCGACTCGTTTTACGAGCCCGCATCGAGCGCGATGCTCGTCGGCGGAGATTGGTTCGACGCGTTCGAGTTGCCGAACCGCGGGGTAGGGTTTACGGTCGGTGACGTCTCCGGACACGGCGTCGAAGCCGCGGTCGTCATGGGAAACCTTCGCAACGCTCTCCGTATCGCGATGATGATGGAGCCGGACCTCACAAAAGTATTGCGCGCAGCCGATCGGCTCGTAAGCCAACAGATCGAAAGCGCGTTCGCGACGGCAAACATCGCCGTACTCGACACGAACGCACGTACGTTGAGTTGCGTCGCCGCCGGGCATCCGGGCCCGCTCTGCTGGTACGAAAGCGGGCGAATCGTCACCGACCCGTTCCTCGATCGCGGTTTGCCGCTCGGTTTTCGAGATATGGCTTTGCCTCAGGACGTCGCTCAGAAGATCGACCTCGAGGACTGCTCGTTCGTCGTGTTCTTCACCGACGGTCTCGTGGAAGCCGAACGCGATTACGTCGCGGGCGAAGCAAAACTCACGCAAGCGATCGCGCAGCAATCGATTCGCGAATCGAAACATCCCGCGCGCATGCTGCGCCTTGCGGTTGCTCCCGAACGGCACCCAGACGATTTAGCAGTTATGACTTTACGCGTTACGTAGCAAAATAAGGCATTCGCTCGCTTGCATTGGCGTATACATTCATATTTCTGAAGCTTTAAAGATGGAGGACAGCAGGCGTGTAGGCAAAACGTTGAGGCTCACTTTACACCCGTTCTAGCGAGGTTCCCGGAATGCCTAAACGCCCCATTATGGCGAGTGCGTTGGTACTGGCGTTCGCGATGACCGCCTGTCAGGGAGGCGGCGGTCTCAATGGTACAAACGCATTACCGTCATCTAACTCTCCAACGACGAATTCCAGCGATACGGCGGCAATAAAGGTCGCGCCGCCGGGGACTCTGTTGCGATCCGCTCCGCGCGGCGTTCGTGCTTATGTTCACCTGCCGCTGCGCAATCGAAAAGAGCTCGAGCAGCTTATTAGAGAGCAGAGCAGCAAGAACTCGCCGATGTATCACCGATTCCTAACCGTCGCCGGGTTCCGCGCAAAGTACGGACCGACTGCATCCGATCTGCAGAGCGCGGCTCGCATCTTGCACAGCAAAGGCTTCACGACGACGATCACGTCTCAAGGCGTCGTTGCCGAGGCGCCGCGCAGCACGGTCGAACGCGTCTTCCAGCTACGCTTGCATGCGAGTCCGAATGTCGCCGGCTCTCGAATCGCGCCCCTCGTGGCCGATCGGCTGCCGAAGCTTCCGCCGGAGCTGGTAAAGCTTCACGCAAAGGTGGCGGCCTACGCACCGGTACCGATGCTTAAGCCCATGCACGTCAAGCTCGGCAAGGCGGCGATCGATCCCAATAACCGCTACGGCGCGACCTCGCCGTTCTATTGGTACGACGACCTCAAGCAGGCGTACAGCTACCCCTCCTACACCGCGGCCAACGGCGCGGGACGAACGATGGCGGTCGTCGCCGCCAGCGACTTCCTCGACTCCGACGTGGCGGCGTATTTTGGGCATGAAGGCTTAGCCGTGCCCAACATCGTGCGCCGTCCGGTTGACGGCGGTTCGCCCGCGTTCAACATCAATAGCGGCCTCTCCGACGAAGTCTCGCTCGACGTACAGCAGTCGACGGGCTCCGCTCCCGGTGCGACCCTGATGGTGTACGAAGCGCCCGACGCGTCGTTCTTTCCGTCGTTCTTCGATATGTACACCGCCATCGACGAAGACAATAAAGCCGACGTCGTCAGCACCTCGTTCGGCCTCTGCGAGCTGTTCCTCTTGCCCAGCTACAACGGCGGCACTGACTTCACGCCGGAATACCTCGGGTTCTTCCACGATCTGTTCTTGCAAGGCAACGCGCAAGGCATCACGTTCCTGGAATCGTCTGGCGATAACGGCGCGCAAGGCGGCGAGTGCACCGACCCCAGCGGCGCCAAAGCGGTCTTCGGAGTCTCGTTCTGGGCCGACGATCCCAATGTGACGGGCGTGGGCGGCACGAACCTCATGACGTCGAACATCCCCGGCTCGCTACGGTCGACGTACATTCGGGAGAACGCCTTCGCCAACGACTGGCCAGGCGGCTTCGCACCCGGCGCGATCTGGGGCTCCGGCGGCGGCATCAGCGTGGTCTACGGCAAGCCGTCATTCCAGAATCTCGTGAACACCGGTGCGAGCATGCGAGCCGTTCCGGACATCGCGATGATGATGGGCGGGTGTCCGGGCGGAACGACCAAACCGTGCGGAAACAAGAATCCGAATAACAGCGCCTTCGTTACGGCGCTGCAGGGTCAGTTCTTCCTGTTCATCGGTACGAGCGGATCGTCACCGGACTTCGCCGGATTACAGGCGATTCAGGATCAAGTGGCCGGTGGTCGCGCCGGCAACGTCAACAACGTGATCTACGAGTTGGCCGCGCTCGGAACGTTGGGTAACGGTCCGATCTTCCACAACAACATCCCGGGCAACAACGGATATCAGTCGCATCAGGGCTACAACTTCGTCGTCGGCAACGGTACGCCGTACGGCGCGCAGTACGCACTCGATCCGACCGCTCCGCTGGCCGGTGATCCCCAAACTCCCTCCAACCCATGACGCTCTCGTAAGGAGCTGGCTCGGAAACGGCGCTCGGGTAACACCGGGCGCCGTTTCACGTCAACTGGTTTCGGCTGCGAACCGCGCGAGCGCAATAATCGAGGGAATCACGTAATACGCGCCGGTGAGCGGCGTCGTGTAACGAGTAATCGCGTCGCGGATTCCGCCTTCGGCGCCGGCCATCCGTTCGAGCATGCGCTGCAAACGCGATTGCTCGCAGCTGAAGCCGACGAACGTCGTTCCGTAATCGACGATGTCGCCGTACGGCACGTTGCGGCGGAAGATGTCGAGCTCGACGCCGTCGACGACGTCCTTCGCGCGCGAAACGTGCGAATCGTCGGGTTGCGCGTCGCCTTCCAACTCGATGCTGTCGCGTTTCGTTCGTCCCATCGCGCGCTCTTGTTGCGCGTCGGTGAGCGCGTTCCACGACTCTTGATGGCTCCACTTTTGGAATAAGAGAATGCTCGCGCCGGCTCCCGCACGATCGTCCGGAACGATCGCGATACCGGGCGCTTCCATCAGCGACGGGTTTTCGGTTCCGTCTTCGAAACCGGTGAGGTCGCGGCTGTGCTTGTAAGCCCATCCGCTCAACTGGCGGTCCAGCGTTGCAATCGGCGTGAGGTCCGCCAGCACGTTGCGCCCCTCGTCCCACACGATGTCGTACGACGCGGCCGCGAGCCACAACCACAAATCCGCTTGCGTCGCCGGCATGGTAAATCCGCCGGGCCCGACGATGGGCTCGTCGAAGCCGCGCGCGTCGGGCGGCGCGTCGCCGGGTGCGACCTCGCGCCATAGCTCCGGCCGGAACCCGACGACGAGATTCATTCCTCCGACGGTCGTGCGCGGCTCGTGAAAGCTTGCTGCCGCCTCGATTAGCGAACGCGCAGAGACGCCCGGGCGCTTGGAAAACTCGAGGAAGAGATGCGCGGCGTCACCCAGCGCAAAAATGCCCGTTTGCGGAAAGTTCACGCGCCGAGGTTCTAGGCACGTGATGCCGTATCCGTTCAGCGATGAGTTCTGCTCAGATCCCGCTCGCCGCACGGCGCGAAGATGTTTTTCCGTCGCTCACCGACGCGCAGATCGAACGCGTCGAGCGCTACGGCCGGCGGCGAAAGGTCGTTGCCGGCGAAGTGCTCATCGAGCAAGGCTCTCCGTCGATTCCGTTTTTCGTGATACTCGAAGGCGAAATAGAGGCCGTGCTGCCGACGGATATGGAGAAGCGCCTCGTGACGATCGGCGGGCGGGGCCAGTTCAATGGCGAGGTCAACACGCTCTCCGGGCGCGGCGCGATCTTCCGGATCCAAGTGTCGAAGCCCGGCGAGTTCATCGAGCTCGACCGCCAGCAAATGATGGCGCTGGTTCAAAACGACGCCGAGATCGGCGAGATTATCATGCGCGCGTTTATCTTTCGCCGGTTGGGGTTTCTCAAAGCCGGCGTCGGCGACGCCGTGCTCATCGGCTCGATGCACTCTGCAGGAACGGTGCGCATCAAAGAGTTCTTGATGCGCAACGGCCATCCGTACAACTATCTCGATCTCGAACACGATACCGAGGTCGAGCGTTTGATGACGACGTTCCACGTCAGCGCAAATGAGATTCCGGTCGTGATCTGCCGCGGCACGACCGTGTTGCGCAACCCGACGAACCGCGAACTCGCCGACTGTCTGGGATTTAACGAGTCGGTGGACCGCAAACACATTCGCGATCTCGTGGTGATCGGCGCGGGGCCGGCGGGATTGGCTTCAGCCGTATACGGCGCTTCGGAAGGCCTCGACGTGCTCGTCATCGAGAGCAACGCGCCCGGCGGCCAAGCCGGCTCGAGTTCGCGCATCGAAAACTATCTCGGCTTTCCAACCGGCGTTTCGGGGGAGGAGCTCGCGGCGCGTGCGTTCACGCAAGCCGAAAAGTTCGGAGCCGAAATCTTGATCGATAGAGCCGTGCGGTTGCACTGCGAACGTCAGCCGTATGGCGTCGCGGTCGAAGGCGGCGAGGAAATTCCAACGCGCGCGATCGTTATTGCGGGCGGCGCGCAATATCGCAAGCCGCCGCTCGAGAACCTGGAGCGGTTCGAAAATCTCGGCATCTATTACGGCGCGACCAACGTCGAGTGGAAGCTGTGTAAGGACGCGGAAGTCATCGTCGTCGGAGGCGGAAACTCCGCGGGTCAGGCGGCGGTGTATCTGTCGCAAACCGCCAAGCGCGTCTACGTGCTCGTCCGCGCGGCCGGCCTTGCCGAAAGCATGTCGCGCTATCTCAGCCGGCGCATCGAACGGACGCCGAACATCGAGCTTCGCACCCGTACGGAAATCACCGCGCTGCTGGGCGACGAAAGCCTCGAACGCGTTCGTTGGGAAAACGGTGAAACCGGTGCTATCGAAGAGCACGCGATCGAGCACGTCTTTATGATGACGGGAGCGTCGCCGTCGACGTCGTGGCTCGGCGGCTGCGTCGCGCTCGACGCAAAAGGCTTCGTGAAGACCGGCGCCGAGTTGACGGATGAAGATCTAGCTACGGCGCGTTGGCCGGTCGCCCGCCGGCCGTATATCTTCGAGACGAGCCTACCCGGCGTGTTCGCCGTTGGCGACGTGCGTGACGGCAGTATGAAGCGCGTTGCGTCTGCCGTCGGCGAAGGCTCGGTCGCGATCTCGTTCGTGCATCAAGTGCTCGCGCAGTAGAAACTCTACGGGCGAGCATCGAACGCGGCTTGCGCGCGTTCGATCTCTTTGTAATGCTCGCGCGCCCACTCGCCGAGGGCATTAATCGGGCCGCATAGCGTTAATCCGAGCGGCGTGAGCGCGTATTCGACGCGCGGCGGAATCTCCGGATAAACGGTGCGAACCACGAGACCGTCGCGCTCTAAGTCGCGCAGCGTCTGCGTGAGCATCTTTTGCGAGATGCCCTCGATGGCGCGCCGCAGCACGTTGAAACGGTGCTGCCCCCCATCCAAAAGCAAGTGCATGATCATCACGGTCCACTTGTCCGCTATGCGGTCGAGCACGAGCCGGATCGAGCAGTCCCGTTCGAAGACGGGTTTCTGAACGGGTTTGGCTATAGTTTCCATTTGGTGCCTACACCACTTTTTGGTGCCTTCTTGTTTTTAGTATCCTAGTATGGAAAAGTTACTAACACAACGATATCACACCGTGCCGCCGGGCACAAGCGGCAAAAGGAGAAACTCATGGCTGCCCAAGTCTCGGAACAAACGTCTTACTCGATCGATCCCGCCCATACTACCGTCGAATTCGTCGTCCGCCACCTCATGATCACGAAGGTCCGCGGCCGCTTCGGCGCCGTCTCAGGGATCGTCGAGCTCGAGCCCGGCAGCGACGTGCCGCGCTTCGTTCAGGCGACGATCGACGCGACCTCGATCGACACCCGCGAGCCGCAACGCGATACTCACCTGAAGTCGGCCGACTTCCTCGAGGTTGAAAAGTATCCGGTGCTCGAGTTCGCGAGCACGCGTATCGAGGGCAATCCCAGCGACCTCACCATCCATGGAAACATCACGATTCACGGTGTCACGCGCGAAATCGCGCTGAAGGCGGAATTCGAAGGCCGCGCGGCCGACCCGTGGGGCGGACACCGCGTCGGCTACAGTGCGTCGGCGACGATCAATCGCAAAGACTTCGGACTCACGTGGAACGCCGCGCTCGAAACCGGCGGTGTTGTGGTGGGCGACGAAGTGCGCATCGAGCTCGAGGTCCAGGCAGTCGCGAAGACGGCATAACTACTCTTCGACGTCGGGTTGACCGATTGCGTCGAGCACCTGCAGCTCGACGGACTGCAAATCGAAGACGCGCTGCAGGCGGCGCAGCACGGTGTTGTCGATTTTACCCTCCGCGCGGAGCTCGATGAGCTTCGCGCGCTGCGTTTCGAGAATCTCGCGTTGCGCGTCGCGAAATAACATCGTTTTACGCGTTCCCTGCGCCGCAACGGCTCCCTCACCAAACTCTTCGACGCGGGTTTGCAACCGTCGCCGATGCAGGTCAAGTATCTCGCTCGGATATCTATCTTTCAGCCGGTCGAGACAGGCAAGTCCGGCTTGGGCCGTCGCTCGTAGGGCGAGCCGCTCTTCTCGCGTCGCTTCGCCGTCGTCCTTGATGCCCAGCCCGCGAATCAACCAAGGCAACGTACCGCCCTGTCCGATCAGCGTGACGATCAGCACCACGAACGTCAGGAAAATCAAGAGGTTGCGGAACGGAAACGGGCCGGCGGAAGTTTCGAGCGGTATCGCTAACGCCGCGGCCAGCGAAACGCCGCCGCGCATTCCGGTCCAGGCAAGCAGTGTAACGTGCGACCAATCGGCTTGGCCGCGTTTGTGTTCGGGCGCGTTGGTGATCGGAAGCAGACCCTGCGCGTAAGTCCACACGAGACGCGTCACGACGCAGGCGCCGGCGACGGCAACACTCCACAACGTCAGTTGGCCTAAAGAGAAATGCGCTAACGACGAGACGATCGAATGGAAGCGGATGCCGACTTCGGTAAAAATGAAAGCGTTCAGCAGAAAAACGACCGTGGTCCAAAATCCGGTGAGTACTTCGCGCGCGCGCGGCTGAAGAAGATTCGGCGTGAAGCGCGTGATCAGGAGACCCGACGTTACGGTGGCCAGCACGCCCGACGAACCGATGTAATACGCCGGTAAGTACGAAAGAAACGGTACGATCACGGAAATCGTGGCCTGCAGCGAGTCCTCTTTGATCGCGCTCCACGCAAGCCACGCGACGCCGGCTGCCGCGACGCCGATCGCCAGCGACTCGACGATGGTTACGAGAAGCGTTCCTGCCGTATGCGCCAGCGAAAACGAGGCGCCGACGACGGCCGCGATCCCGACGCCGTAGAGAATCAGCGACGTCGCGTCATTGACCAGGCTTTCGCCTTCGATCGTTCCGATGAGATGGCGCGGCACGTTGAGCTGGTCGGCGATCGCAGCGAACGCGACTTCATCGGTCGACGAGACGATTGCGCCGAGCACGAAAGCGACGCCCCAACCCATTCCCGGAATGAC
Source organism: Vulcanimicrobiaceae bacterium (assembly GCA_035656415.1). Taxonomy (GTDB): domain Bacteria; phylum Vulcanimicrobiota; class Vulcanimicrobiia; order Vulcanimicrobiales; family Vulcanimicrobiaceae; genus JAFAHZ01. Next base: position 11,216 of record DASRSM010000052.1, read on the forward strand.
GGCGTGCGCGATGGCCGCGACGACGACCGTGGTTACGATCACCAGGCCGAAGGCCATCTGAAAGATCCAAAAGGCGCTGGACCGGAACACGCTCGTCGGCGCGGTGATGCTTTCCCAGTACAGCAGCGGCGGCAGAAAGACGACCAACACCCAGTCCGGCGGCAGTTGGAACGTCGGTACCCCGGGGATATAGCCGATGACCATCCCGCCGAGCACGAGAACGATCGGATAAGCGACGTTGATCCGGTTCGCGATCGTGACGAGAACGACGATCGCGATGCCGACGACGATCAGTGCGGCCACCTCAGGATTCTACGAGGAGGCGCCTTGCGATGCCCCTCGGAAAACGCATCGTATGTCGATCTTGCTAGCCGCGGCCGCCTTTACGCTCTCCCAAGTGATGAGCGCGCCCTTTGTCGATCACCTCACCGCTTCGCCCAACGGCACCGTACTCGTTTGGAAGATGTACGAGCGCGGTCAGTACAACCTGTACACCAACGCCGGCGGAACCGTCCACCGCGTCACGCCGTACACGGCCGACGACGGACTCGATATCGACGACGTATCGGTCCTGCCGTCAAACGACGCCGTGATCTACGCCCGGGGCGGCGTGAGCGACAACGGGCAGGACGGCAACATCAATCCGCTTTCGATCCTTCCGCCGCCGGTGAGAACGGTGTATATCGCGCCGCTGAGCGGCGGCTCGCCCGTCGCGGTCGGTGAAGGTCTCAAAGGCAGCGTGTCGCCGAAGAGCGACACCGTTGCGTGGATTTACAACGGCAACCTCATGACGGCGCCGCTGCACAAAGACGGCGCGACGTACGCGGTGGGTAAGGGAACGCAACTGGCGATCCGCGGTCAAGTGCAGGAGCTTGCGTGGTCGCCCGACGGTTCGCGCATCGCGTTCACGAACGCGCGTGGCGATCACGCGTACGTCGTGATCTACACGCCCGCGTCGCCCGCGCAGAATAAATACGTCTATGCGTCGCCGGACTTTTCTTTCGATACGAGCCCCGTGTGGTCGCCCGACGGCAAGCGCGTCGCGTTTATTCGCACGCCGGGCAATCGTTCCAACGAATCCATCTATTTAAAGCCGCCGCGCGAGCCGTGGTCGATATGGGTTGCCGATGCAAGCACCGGAAGCGCGACCAAGATTTGGGAAGCGCACCGCGGCATGGGTGCGCAGTTTTGGCCGTCGGAGACCAGCGCGCAGCAGCTACTGTGGGTCGGTCAGGGCGCCGACGTCGCGTTCTTATGGGAAGGCGACGGCTGGCAACACATCTATGCCGTGCCCTCGAGTGGTGGAACGGCAAACCGCCTAACCACCGGCGGCTTCGAAGTCGAAACGTTCGTGCGATCTTTTGACGGGTCGAGCGTCTATTACGCGACCAACGAAGGCGCGATCGATTGGCGCCACATTTGGCAAGTCGGTCTCGACGGGCGGCCGCATCAAATCACCGGCGATCCGCCGTTCAATCAGTGGTCGCCGACGCCGATGACGCAGAATCGTTTGGCATATATCAAGGCGAGCTACAACGTTCCGCCGACGGTTATATTAGGCGACCAGGCGCTGACGGCAAATCTTGTCCCGTCCGACTTTCCGGCAAACGACTTAGTGCAGCCGAAGCTCGTGACGTTCAAGGCGCCCGACGGACTGACGATACACGGACAGTTGTTCGTGCCGCGAGCGGCGGGAAAGCATGCGGGCATCATCTTCGATCACGGCGGACCGGTCCGGCAAATGCTGGCGGGCTTTCACTACATGGATGCGTACACGTTCTTGTACGAATCGAATCAATATCTCACGAGCGAAGGTTTCGAAGTGCTTTCTATTAACTATCGAAGCGGCATCATGTACGGCAACACCTTCCGTAATCCGCCGAAGTGCTGCTGGTGGGGTTCCTCGGAGTATCAAGACGTCGTTGCCGGCGCGCACTTTTTGCAGCAGCAGCCGGGCGTCGACCCGAAACGCATCGGCATCTACGGTTTGTCGTACGGCGGGTTGCTGACCGCGCTCGGGCTCGCGCGCAACTCCGACATCTTCAAAGCCGGAGCCGACATAGCCGGCGTCCACAACTGGGCGTTCGACATCGACGTCGGCTACGGGAAGCGGACCGGTACCCCACAGCAGCGCAAGGTTGCCTACGACGCGTCGCCGGTTGCGTCGCTCGACAAATGGACGTCGCCGGTGCTGATCTCGCAAGGCGACGACGATCGAAACGTTCCGTTTGCCGAAGGCGTCGATCTCGCGACGCGCCTACGAGACAAGGGCGTGCACGTCGAGACGCTCGTGTTTCCGAACGAGACGCACGAAAATCAGGTCTGGGCCGACCTCGTGCGCCGTTACAACGCCGTCGCCGACTTCTTCGTCCGAATGTTGAAATGAACTACTCCACCTGACGCTTCGCATACAGGGTGGAGTTTCGTGTTGCTCACGCGGATTGCGCGAGGCACCCACCAGGGTGGCATTGTCTGAGCACCCTGCTGCGCGCTGCGGCGCTTCACCACCACCCAACGGCGGGAGACGCCGTATGGCTGGAGCACTGCGCCGCCTCTCAGGTAGGAACGCGCTAACGCGGAACCTGGACGATCAGCGCCTGCTGGAAATCCTCGGAATAGGAGAGATTCAGCACGTCGTAGGTGATTATGCCGGCGTTGCGCGAGTCGATGGTGACCGACATCTCGGCCATCGGATGTTCGACGTCCTGCGATTCCCATAGCGTCGCGAACTCCGGTTCCGCGCGGAGCGCTTCGAGAAGCGCGGCGTAACGGTCGTCGGCCAAGTGCCGGCCCCACGATAACCGGAACATCGCGACGAGCCTGCGCGCGAAGGCAGGCCACACATCGCCCAACGGAGCGCGCATGCGGTCGTCGACGAAGTAACGTAGAACGATGTTGAAGGGCGGAGCGCCGGGTTTTTCGATATCCCAAACGCGGCTGTACGCTTCGTTCCAATCCAAGACGTCCCACGCGCGACCGATCACGTACGCCGGCGCTTCTATCCAGCGGTGCAGCGTTTCGCGAACGATTGGATCGACCGTTACGGTTTCCGTGTGCCACGAAATACGCTCGGCAAGCCCCTGCAAATGGGCGTGCTCGCCTGGCGTTAGCGCAAGCGCGCGAGCGACGCTAGCGATCACTTCGGTCGAGACGCCTTGCGCGGTACCGGTCTCGAACATCGTGTACCACGTGAGGCCGACGCCCGCGAGCGCCGCAACTTCCTCGCGCCGCAAGCCGGGAACGCGCCGCCGTCCGCCCGACTGCATCCCGACGTCTTCGGGGCGAATGCGGGCGCGACGTCCTTGTAAAAATTGCCGCAGCTCCGTGCGGCGCAGCTCTTCGTCGCTCACCCCGTCACCGCTGCTGATACCATAAGCTCACTGCTGGCTACGGCGCCTTCCCGGTGGTACAACAACATCATGAAAGAGAAACGTATTTTCGTCACCGGCGCCACCGGCTTCATCGGTTCGGCGATCGTGAAAGAACTCATCGGAGAAGGCCACGACGTGCTCGGCTTGGCGCGTTCCGATGCCGGCGCTCAAGCGCTCGCAGCTTCGGGCGCCCAGGTGCATCGCGGCAGCGTGGAAGATCTCGACAGCTTGCAGCGCGCGGCCGAAGCGTGCGACGGCGTGATTCATACGGCGTTCAATCACGATTTCTCGAAGTGGAAAGAGAACTCCGAAAACGACCGGCACGCGATCGAAACCCTCGGTGCGGTGCTCGCGGGCTCCGATCGCCGTTTGGTCATTACGTCCGGAACCGCCATTGCGACTTCGCCCGGGCGCATCGGCACCGAGGAAACGAAGATAACGATTAGCTCGACCGAAGTACCGCGCGTCGCTTCGGAAGAAGCCGCCGACGCGATCGCGTCGCTCGGTGCCGACGTATCGGTCGTACGGCTGTCTCCGACCGTGCACGGCAAAGGCGACCACGGCTTCGTTCCGATGCTGATTAAGTTAGCTCGCGACAAGGGTGTGTCGGCATACATCGGCGACGGACAAAACCGATGGTCGGCCGTTCATCGCATCGATGCGGCAAAATTGTTCGTACTGGCGCTCGAGAAGGGCGAGAAAAGCGCGCGCTACCATGGCGTTGCGGAGCCCGGCATAGCGTTTGGCACGATCGCCGAATCGATCGGACGCGGACTCGACGTTCCGGTAAAGAGCCTCTCGCCGGAAGAAGCTGCCGAGCACTTCGGATGGTTCGCGCACTTCGCGGCACTCGATGCGGCGGCGTCAAGCGCGATCACTCGCGAACGTCTAGGCTGGAATCCGACGCAGCCCACCCTGCTCGACGATCTCGAGAACGCCGGGTACTTCGAAGCGGCCGTTCAAGCGGTATAAGAAAAAAAGCGGCGTGTCGGCGACACGCCGCTTTGCTGTTGCTGGGCGAGGTTTAGACTCCGACCAGCAGGTCGAACCGGTCGAGGTTCATCACCTTTTCCCACGCATTGACGAAGTCGCGCACGAAGTGATCGCCTTCGATCGCGTAGACCTCTGCGATCGCACGCAACTGTGAGTTCGATCCGAAGATCAAGTCGCAGTTCGTGGCGGTCCACACCGGGCTGCCTTTGCCGTCGCGGCCTTCGTACGTAAACTGATCTTTCGGTTGCCACTTCGTCGTCATATCGAGCAGGTTGACGAAGAAGTCGTTCGACAGCGTACTCGGCTTCTTGGTGAGGACGCCGTGCTTCGATCCGCCGGAGTTTGCGCCGAGAACGCGCAGACCCCCGACGAGCGCCGTCATCTCGGGCGCCGTCAGCGTCAACAGCGTCGCGCGATCGATGAGCTTCTGCTCCGGCGAACGCGAACCGTTGCTTGCCAGGAAGTTGCGGAAGCCGTCGGCCATCGGTTCCAGCACCGCAAACGAATGTTCGTCGGTATTTTCTTGCGTCGCATCGGTGCGACCGGGCGAGAAGCCGACCTTCACGTCGTAGCCGCCGTCCTTCGCTGCTTTTTCGACTGCCGCCGCGCCGCCGAGGACGATGACGTCGGCTAGCGAGACCTTCTTGCCTCCGGAAAGCGACGCGTTGAAATCGTTTTGCACTTGCTCGAGCGTCTGCAGAACCTTCCCCAGCTCCGCCGGTTGATTGACGGCCCAGTCTTTTTGCGGTGACAGACGAATGCGCGCGCCGTTCGCGCCGCCGCGTTTGTCGGTGCCGCGGAATGTCGACGCTGACGCCCATGCCGTCGAGATCAGCTGCGAGACCGTGAGTCCCGACGCCAGGATCTTGCTCTTCAGTGCCGCGGCGTCTTTGTCGTCGATCAACTTGTGGTCGACCGCGGGCACGGGATCTTGCCAGATTTGCTGTTCGGCCGGTACTTCGGGGCCGAGATAGCGCGAGATCGGACCCATGTCGCGGTGCGTGAGCTTGTACCACGCCTTGGCAAACGCATCGGCAAACTCTTGAGGATTGTCGTGGAAGCGTTTCGAGATCGGGCCGTAAATCGGATCGAACCGCAGCGCGAGATCGGTGGTCAGCATCGTCGGTTGATGCGACTTCGACTTATCATGCGCGTCGGGAACGGTGCCCGCGCCGCCGTTATCTTTCGGTCTCCACTGTTTGGCACCGGCGGGGCTTTGCGTCAGTTCCCATTCGTACTTGAACAGCGTATCCCAGAATGCGTTGCCCCACTTGGTCGGCACCGGCGTCCAGGTACCTTCGAGGCCGCTGGTGATCGTGTCGCCGGCGTTGCCGGTTCCGAACGAATTTTTCCAGCCGAGGTTTTGCTCTTCGATAGTTGCGCCGGCCGGTGCGAGGCCGACGTATTTACTCGGGTCGGCGGCACCGTGGGTTTTGCCGAACGTATGGCCGCCGGCGATCAGCGCGACGGTCTCTTCGTCGTTCATCGCCATGCGTGCGAACGTTTCGCGAATGTCGACGGCGGCGGCGAGCGGATCGGGATTGCCGTTGGGACCCTCCGGGTTTACGTAAATCAGGCCCATTTGCACGGCCGCGAGCGGTTTTTCGAGATCGCGTTGGCCGGTGTAGCGCTTATCTGCGAGCCACTCGTTTTCCGGACCCCAGTAGGTGTAGTCGTCGGGTTCCCACGAGTCGGCGCGACCGCCGGCAAAGCCGAACGTCTTGAATCCCATCGATTCCAGCGCGCAGTTTCCGGCCAGGACGATGAGATCGGCCCAGGAGATTTTGCGGCCGTATGTCTGTTTGATCGGCCAGAGTAAACGACGCGCCTTGTCGAGGTTCGCGTTATCCGGCCAACTATTGGTCGGCTCGAAACGCTGCTGACCGGCGCCGGCGCCGCCCCGGCCGTCACCGATACGGTACGTTCCCGCGGCGTGCCAGGCCATGCGAATCATGAAGCCGCCGTAGTGACCGAAGTCTGCGGGCCACCAGTTTTGCGAGGCGGTCATGAGTCTAGAGAGATCGTCCTTGACCGCTTTGTAGTCGAGGCTCTTAAACTCACGCGCGTAGTTGAAATCGGGACCCATCGGGTCGGACAGCTTTGAGGGGCGGTGGAGCACCGACAAGTCCAATAACTCTGGGAACCAATCGATGTTGACTCGCGGGCGCAGCGGAACGTGCTTGTGTCCGTTGACGGGGCACTGGCCCGACGCGTCTTCTGATAACTCGACGACTGTGTTATCCATCGTGCTCATCTCCGTTGAAAATGATTTTCAATTTGCGGCATTAAGCAGGATACCGCCCCAAACCTGCGCTGTCAATGCGCCGAATCATGGCGGTTTAGCGAGAGGTTGGGCGCTTAGCGCGCGGCCAGGTACTGATGGACGAGCGCGATCGCCATGCTCCCTTCACCGACGGCAGCTGCGACGCGTTTGATCGACCCTGAGCGGACGTCGCCCACCGCAAAAATTCCTGGAACGCTGGTCTCGAGTAAGTAGGGATCTCGGTCGACCGGCCAGGTGCCGGCCTTGACGACATCCTGTCCGGTTGCGACGTAGCCGTGCTCGTCTCGAAGGATCGGGGATGAAAGCCAGTCCGTTTCCGCGTCGGCCCCGATCATAACGAACAAGGCAGACGTTTCTCGCCGAACCGTTTTCCCCGTCGCGGCGTTTTCGATTGCGATAGCGTCGAGATGCTCGCCGCCGTACGCCTCAGTTACCTCCGACCGCGTCTCGAGTCTAACGTTCGGTTTGTTCTTGATCTGCTCGATCAAATAATGCGACATGCTTTTGGCTAGCGAATCGCCGCGAATCAGCAGCGTCACCGAGCGAGCGAAAGTCGAAAAATTGAGCGCGGCCTGCCCCGCGGAGTTTCCGCCGCCAACGAGGTAGACGTCTTGCCCTTGCACCGATTTGACTTCGCCCGGTGCGGCACCGTAGTACACCCCGCGCCCCCGCAAGCGATCCAGCGAAGCGATGGGGAGATGCCGCCACGAAACGCCGCCCGCGATAATCATGGCTTTTGCGCCGACGCTTACAGATTCGTCGAGAACGAGCGCGCGCGAGTCGATGTCGATGCCTTTAACGGTCCGCGCCACGACGATTTCGGCGCCTAATCGCTTTGCCTGCTCGAGCGCGCGATGCGCCAAGTCGTCGCCGGAAATTCCGAAAGGAAAGCCCAGATAGTTTTCGATGCGCGAGGACGTACCGGCTTGGCCTCCCGGGGCTTCGCGCTCGAAGAGGACAGTCGACAAACCTTCGGACGCACCGTATACGGCGGCGGCTAACCCGGCGGGGCCGCCGCCGATAATTGCGACGTCGTACGCCGGCCGCGCGGGCGCCACGCAAAGGCCGATCGCTTTGGCAACGTCGCGAATCGACGGCCGATCGACGAGCGTCCCATCTCGCAAGCGTACCTGCGGGTAGATCCCCGGTGCTTCGGGCGTCAGCCAATCGTACTCGATCGAGTTGCGCTGCAAAAATTCGCGCAGTTCGTGCGTCGCGTTATCGAACTGAGGCCCGATTACCGCCAGCGGCGGCACTCGCGGCTCGGCTGCGATGTCCGCAAGGCCGCCGACGCGCTCGCGCGCTGCCGCCGTGACCGCAGCCGAAAAATTCGGTGCCGATGCTGCTAAGACTTGAAACTCCCGCGTATCGACGCGCAGCACGCGCGAGGCGACCGCGGCGCGAAAGCTTACGGCGAACGGCGCGTTGAACATCAACGGAAGCTCGCCGAACGATTCGCCGGGCTCGCGGGCGCCCACGACGCGCTCGATGCCGTCGACAATCTTCGTTACTTCGATTCGGCCGTCGATGAGGACGAACATCGCGCGGCGCATTTCCCCCTCGTGCAAGAGGTACTCGCCGGGAAGAAGCCGCAAATCGGCGCTCGTTCGGGCCAGGTAGTCGAGGTCGTTATCCTTCAATTCAGAAAATAACGCAGCGGCGCGCAACTCGTCGCGAGTGAACAATGCTATCCCGTGCCGGTCGGCCCAAAGCGTTCGGTCTTGACGCGCGAAGCGTCGTGACCGGCTTGCGTCAGCAAAGCGGCGACGGCTTCTACGAAGCTCGTCGGGCCGCAGATGTAGCACGTCGGCTGCCGGTCCGCGGGAAATGCTGCCGAAGCGATGAGTGCCGCGCCGACGCGTTCCGGTTTTGTGGGCGAATTCGGTGGCGTCTCGCGCGTGTACGCGTACGTGATCTCGATGCCATCGCGCGACAGGCTCTGCAATTCGTTCGCATAGTAGATCGATTGCGGCGTGCGAACGGAATAGAGCAAACGAAACGGCGCCTTGCTTCCCGTGGCGTTGCGCGTGCGGATCATCGACATCAGCGGCACGATTCCCGAGCCGCCCGCGACGAGCTGCACCGGTTCGGCTTGTTCAGGCTTCCACACGAACCATCCGCCGATCGGACCGAGAACCTCGAGCGTACCGCCGATGGCGACCGTTTCCACGAGATACGGCGATACTTCACCCTCGGGCATTAACTCGATCGAGAGCTCGATGCGGTCGCCATTGGGCGCGTTGGCGATCGAATACGTGCGCACGGCCGTATAGCCGTCGTCGGCACGTAAACGAACGTCGACGTGCTGCCCGGCGACATGACCGGGCCAGTCTGAAACGTCGAGCACCAGCGTGCTCGCAGTGTCCGTTTCTTTGCGCCGCTCCGCCACGGTCGCGGCGTGCCAGTTCAATCGCCCGTGTACCGTTGTTCCCGCCATGGATCTCCGTACATGTTGTAACCGAGCTGCTCCCAGAAACCAGGCTCGTCATCGCGCATTAGCGTTAGACCGTTCACCCACTTCGCGCTCTTCCAAAAGTAGAGATGCGGAACGAGCAAACGCGCCGGGCCGCCGTGCTCCGGCTCGAGATCTTTGCCGCCGAAACCGAATGCGATCCAGGCTTTGCCGCCGCGTAAATCCGGTAACGGAACGTTCGTGCTGTATCCGCCGTAGGAGTGCGCCATCGCGTAGCCTGCCGAGGTCTCCACATCCCGTAGCAGCGTGTCAATGGATACGCCTTCCCAGTGCGTGCCGAACTTCGACCAGCGCGTCACGCAGTGAATGTCGGTCTCGATCTTTTCGCTCGGCAGGGCGCGAAACTGCTGCCAGTTCCACACGCGCGTCGCTCCGGTTTCGGTAACCAGCGAAAACTCCCACGTGTCGACCGGTACCGCCGGCGTCGGTCCGGCCGATAGAACCGGAAAGTCGTGCGTCTCGTATTGGCCGGGCGGCAGCTTCCCGCCGTCGCTCGCGCGATGCTTTCCGACGAATCCGCTCATGCCGCCTCCAATAAGGCGACGCTGCCCTCACCGCCGTCCGCGCAGATGCTCACGATTGCGCGCGCTCCCGCGCCCATTGCCGCCAGCTCTTTCGCCGCTTGACTCAAGATGCGCGCGCCGGTCGCGCCGAATGGGTGACCGAGCGCGATCGATCCGCCATTGGGATTGATACGGTTGCGCGGAATCTCGTCGCCGTTTTTCTCGAGCACCTGCAGATGCGCGAGCACTTGTGCGGCAAACGCTTCGTGAATCTCCCACAGCGCAATGCCGGCATAGTTCAGGTTGTTTCGCGCCAGCAGCTTGGGAATCGCGTACGCGGGCGCCATCAGCAATCCCTGGCGGGCGATGTCGACGGCGGCGATCTCAAAGTCGACGAAACGCACGCGCGGCAGCGACGACGGCAAGCGTGCCAGTCCTGCGTCGGTTGCGATCCACACGGCGGCGGCGCCGTCAGTAAGCGGCGACGAGTTCCCGGCGGTGATCGAACCCGTGCCGCCGCGGTCGAATGCCGGTAGCAACGCCGCGAGCTTTTCGTACGACGTATTCGCGCGCGGAATCGTATCGCGCTTGACGCCCAGCAGCGGTACGGTCAGGTCGTCGAAGAAGCCGCGCCGCGATGCCTCGACGGCGTTGCGATGACTGGCCAACGATAGTCCGTCTTGCGCTGCTCGCGAGGGGCCGCCGAGCTGCTTGATGGTGAGTTCCATGTGTTCGCCCATGCTTTTGCCGGTCGTACGGTTCGCGACGCTCGGCACGTAGAGTCCCAGCGTCGACGGCCGGACCGACGCGAGCGTGCGCATGCGCGAGCCAATGGTTTTCGACTGAATGACCGAGCGCAGCCAATCCGACGTGTTCTGGCGCAGACCGATTTGAATGCGGCTCAGGCTCTCCGTACCGCCGACGAGCGCGAGCGAGCGGCCGCGATCGTCCAGCATGCCGGCCGCTTCGATCGCACCCATCATGCTCGTCGAGCACGCCATGATCGTCGAAAACGCCGGAACGGTCGAACCGAGTCCCGCGTCGAGGAATACTTCGCGCGCGACGTTGCTCCACGTAAGGTTCGGAACGACCGTACCCCACACCGCGAAGTCGGGTTCACGTCCCTCGATCTGCGCCATCATCGCTTTGACGACGGGAACCGAAAGCGCGATGGCGTCGAGCGATTTGAACGCGCCGTCACTCTTGACGAACGGCGTTCGCAGGCCGGGGAGAACCCAAATCGCCATACGTTAGGGCAGGCAGCCCTGATTTATCCAGCTTTCGAACTTGTCGCACATCTCGTCGGTCCAGCGAACGCCGCCGCTGCGTGCCGGCGGCATCGACCCGTCCTTGACCACCGCAAGGATGGCGTCGGCGTTCTTCGCGACGTCGGCGGCGTCGCTCAAGTCCATTGCGAACGACATATGATCCACGTCGGTGTCGGTAAACATGGGGCGGATATCTTTTGCGAAGCTCAAGGCGTCAGCCATTATCGTTACCTTCCAAGCGAGAGAGAATGTCGAACGCGGCGTTCACGCGCTCGGAGAGCGAATAGCTCTTGTTGGCTAGGAGCACGATTCCCAACTTTTTTGACGGTATGAATGCGACGTATGCTCCAAACCCGCCGGTCGATCCCGTCTTATTGATCCACACGTTTGCCTGCGGCTTGTGCGGAGGTTCCAGGCGGCGCGCGGGCGCGGTACCGCCGACCATGGCGGTTCCCTCCAGCAGCGCCGGTAATTTGACGGGATACGGGTACTGTTCCCAGATCAAATCTTGGGTGATCACGCCGGCTTGAAAGTACCCGGTGTGCGTCTGCATAACGGCACGCTCCATCGTATCGTCGACGTGGATCTGGCCCATATTGATTTCGAGGAATCGCGTCAGATCCGGCGCGGTCGTACGGACCCCATAGGCCTGCAGTCCGAGTTCGCCGAGCGTCATGCGATGCAGTGCGTCTTCGCTCGTGTACCCTTGAGCGTAGTCCGCCATCCTTGCGGGCGGAACGTCGACGAACGTACTCGTCAGACCGAGCGCCGTAAGGAGTCTGCGATCCATGAGCGTCGCAAAATCTTCGTGCATGGCCTTGGCGACGACGAGTCCGAGCGTTCCGATACCGATGTTGTTATAGACGCGCACCGTGCCGGGCGGTTTTGCGGAACGAAAGCCTTTGAGATAGGCGACCAGTTGTTCGTCGCTATCGATACCGTCGGGGACTTGCAGCGGAAGAACGCCGGCGGTGTGGGTTCCAAGCTCGAGCAGCGTGACGTCTCCGAATTGACTGCCTTCCAGCGACGGAAAATACTTGTCCACCGTATCGGACAGCGAGAGGAAGCCGCGTAGCCGTGCGTACGACGTCAACGTCGCCGTAAACGTTTTGCTGATCGATCCGACTTCGAATAGGGTGTTTGCGGAGATCGGCCGCGCCGATTGCTTGTCGGCGACGCCGTAGTAGAAGAAGGACGGTTTACCGTCGACGACGACGCCGACGGCCATTCCAGGGATGCCGTCTCTGGCCATCAGCGGCTTTATGGTCGAATCGACCGCTTGCGTTACGATGCTCGCCGCGAGGGCGAGCGCAAGAATGAAGTGCATTCTCCTCCTGGTGTTGCTGGGCGCGCCACGCGCGACAAAGTGGTAAGCGGATGCGCGTCGCGGAATCGGACCTCGTCTCGTGCCGCCGGTATGGGCCAAAGGTTGGATAGGCAGCAGGTAAGACCTTGCTAGTGCACTCCACGAATAATGGCGTTATGAAACGCCTTTACGTCGGCCTCTTTGCAATTTTGGCAGTACTTTCGACCCACGCGGGAGCGACGGCTGCCGAACAGCAGCCGGACGCCAAAGCGCAGGCACTCTTGCAGAAGCATCGCGCCTACGTCGGCTGGCAGTTCGGGGACGGGACGTTTCGAACCATGCGGATCGCGAGCACCGTCACGAACAAAAAGGGTGAGAAACTCGAGGACGTTTCGTGGGCATCGTCGGGCTTGGCGTTTCACGAAACGCGCACGAACGTCAAGGAAGACAACGTCACGACGCACCAGGGCTTCACCGGATCGATTTTTTGGCAGTGTTTCACGAGCGGATTCACGACGCCGCTTTACGGCGAAGCCGCAAAAGCACTCGCCGCCTACACGATGCTGACGCAAGAAGGAACGAGCGGTTTGCCGGGTGTCTTCCGCGGCGATAAGACCGTCGACGGAAAAGACGTTGCGCTCGTGCGGGTCGGCATGGAAAACGGCGACCCGATCGATCTCTATATCGATCCGGCGACGGGCGCGTACGTCAAGGCGGTCATCGATCCCGACGGCGCGTACGAATCGACGTATCACATCCTTTCTTACGCCGACGTCGCACCGGGGAAGAAGGCGATCGGCTCGTATCGCATTGGCGACAGCGACGAACTTCACACGAACGTCAAGTTCGAACCCAACGCGACGGTGAGCAACGACGACCTCCACCCGCCCAAGCCGACGGCGGCGTGGTCCTTCGTCTCCGATCAGCCGGCGCCGATTCGCTTGACGTACGATCGCATTTTGATAGACGCCACCGTCAACGGCGTGAAAGGCACGTTTATCTTTGACACGGGTTCCGACGCCATCCGCCTCGACGACCGGTTCGCGGATCGGGCGAAGGTTGAGGTCCTCAAAGGAAACAACGACGTCAGCTCGGTGTACGACACGGTCAAAGAGCGCGTTCGCAGCGTCAGCGAGATGACCTTCGGCAGTGCTTCGCTGCAAAACGTCCTCGTGTACTCGCAAGATTTCGAGCGCTGGGGATATCAGGGACTCGACGCTAAGGGATACGCGGGCCTCATCGGCTCCGATTTCCTTGCCGGTGCCATCGTCAAGCTCGACGTCTACAACTCGAAAATGACGATCTTGGATCCCAACACCGACCTCTCGGATCTCAAGATGCTTCCGGTCATCGCGGATCTTTCGGACGGCTTACTCACCGTGCCGATGACGCTGGATAAAACGCTCGACGTCAACGCAGTGCTCGATACCGGAAATCCGGGAAGCATTTTGTTCGCGTACGATCTCGTGAAGAAGCACCATCCATTCCATCCTCAAGTGTTGACGTTAGGACCGATCCAATACGCGGTCGGTTCTTGGGAAGGCTGCTGTTTTGCGGCGAACTACGCACTGCTCGGATTCGACTTTCTCAAGCATTTCGATTACGTCTTCGACTATCCGCACGGCCGCATCTTTCTGACGCCGAACAAGAACTAAAGATTCCGCCTCCGAACGCCCACAAGATGGCGAGCATTGCAATCGTCACGGCGACGAGCGTTGAGGCTAAAGCCGCGCGACGCGCGATGCCCGATCGCGACGTCATCGAAGCCGGAATCGCCCTGTGCCACTCCGGCCGAGTCGAAGGGCTGCCGACCGTCATTAGCTGTGGACTCGCCGGCGGTCTCCACGATCATCTTCCGACGGGTACGGTCGTGATACCCTTCGACGTGCTGCGCCCCGATGGAACGTCGATGCACTGCGATCGCGACCTCAGCGAACGGCTGATCGCTGCTGCTCGCGCCGGCGGCATCGAACCCGTGACCGATCCCATCGTTACGACGATGGACCTTGTCACGGGAGAAGATCGGCGAGCGTGGGCCCGGCGCGGCTACGCGGCCGTCGACATGGAAACCGGATTGCTCGGCGCCGCGCGCGTCGCGGCCGTGCGCGTCGTGCTCGATACGCCGCTCCGTGAGCTTTCGGAGGAATGGCTTGCGCCCGCGCGCGCACTCCTCAACCCGCGTCTATGGCCCGAGGCGATCTGGTTAGCTCGCCACGGGCCACGCTGCGCCAAGCTCGCAGCCGAAATCGTACGCGACGCGCTAAGCTCGATTCATTAGATCCTGCAGCCGGTCGTAACTCATCCCCATGCCGTCGGTCATACCGGTTTCGAGCGCCATGTCGCGCGTTTTCTGCGAGTCGAAAAGCATGGTGATGGTAAAATGCGTTTCGTCGCCATTGTCCTCGAACGTCGTGGTAACCGTCGTCTCCCCAGGCATGCCATCCATCGTTTCGACGGTTACGATGCGCTCGGGAGCGGAGATCTCGAGAAACTGACCCTGTATGCCGAACTCGCGTCCGTCGGTGTCGTTATGCCAAACGTATCGGTAACGGCCGCCGACGGTTACGTCGATCTCGCACACCGGCATGCTCCATCCCGGCGGTCCGAGCAGCCAACGTTTCACGATTTCGGGTTTGGTATGTGCGTCGAAAACCAGAGGCGCCGGCGCTTCGAACTTGCGGGTTACGAGGACCTCGCGGTCCGAGGGCGTCGTTACGTTGATCGTCGATGACATCTCATCACTCCTTATTGCGCTTGCGTAATGTCAGCTCGTCGGCGAGGACGGCGTCGAGGCGCTGATACGTCGTTTCCCACAGATCGCGGTAGCGCTCGAGCCACGCGGTCACGTCGCCGATCGACTTGGGCTCGATGCGCGCGGGCCTGCGCTGTGCGACTCGCCCGCGGTGAATCAAGCCGGCGTTTTCTAGGACTTTTAAATGCCGCGAAATCGCGGGCTGGCTGATTGCGAACGACTCGGTGAGCTCCTTAACCGTCGCTTCGCCGCTTGCCAGCCGGACGAGAATCGCCCGCCGCGTCGGATCCGAAAGCGCGAAAAACGTTGCGTCCAACCGCTTGCCGTCCAGTTTGCCTTTAATAGCCGACATAGTATATAACAGATATGTTATATAAAAGCGCCGGGACTGTCAATGCTCAGCAGGATGGCCCTCGTTAAAAGGGGCGGGACTTTTGCCCGCTCGCCCGTATATCACGCCGATGCTGCTGGAACGGATTGAATCCCCCGCGGACGTCAAGAAGCTTTCGCGTGAAGAAATAGACATCGCCGCGAGCGAAATCCGCGATCTTCTCGTCCGCACGTGCGCTGCGAACGGCGGCCACCTGGCCCCGAATCTTGGAGTCGTCGAACTGACGCTGGCGCTGCATAAGGTGCTCGACCTGCCGCACGACCGGCTCGTTTGGGATGTGAGCCACCAGGTCTACGTACACAAGATCCTCACGGGACGGCGCAATCGCTTCCATACCATCCGTAAGGGCGGCGGTCTCTCCGGTTTCGCGATGCGCAGCGAGTCGGAATACGATCCGTTCGGCGCGGGACACGCCAGCACGTCGGTGTCGGCAGCGCTTGGTATGGCCCAAGCCCGCGATCTTACCGGCGGCGACGAAAAGGTCGTCGCGGTGATTGGCGACGGCGCCCTGACCGGCGGTCTCGCCTACGAAGCGCTTAACAACGCGGGCCATCTAAAGACGCAGTTCACGGTCATTCTCAACGACAACGAGATGTCGATCGCGCCGAACGTCGGCGCAATCGCATCGTATCTTTCCGTACTGCGCACCAAGCCGTTTGCGAACTTCGCGCGCAAGGCCGGCAAGACGGTACTCGATCGCATCCCGCTCGGCCGCGCGGCAAAGAAAGCAATCGAATCGGCCGAGATCGGCGCCTTGCGCTTTATCTCCCCCACCGAGAAGGCCGCAGTTATTTTCGAAGAGCTCGGCTTCCGTTATATAGGGCCGGTTGACGGACACAACTACGACTCGGTACTCGACGCACTCCGCACGTCGGTCGGATTCGATCGTCCCGTCGTGCTGCACGTCCGCACGCTTAAAGGAAAGGGCTACGAGCCGGCCGAGCGCGACTCGCGCACGTTCCACGGCATCGGCGCCAACGCGTTCGAGCCGAGCGACGGCAGCAAGAAGAGCAGCCCGGCCGCGCGTCCGAAGTTCCAAGACGTTTTTGGCGAGGCGATGATCGCGCTGGCCGAAAAGGACCCGCGCGTCGTCGGCATCACGGCGGCGATGCCCGACGGGACCGGTCTCGCGAAGTTCGGCAAGCGTTTCCCCGATCGTTATTTCGACGTCGGAATCGCCGAAGCGCACGCGGTGTGTTCGGCCGCCGGCATGGCTACCAACGGATTACGTCCGATCGTTGCGATTTACTCGACGTTCCTCCAGCGCGCGTACGATCAAATCGTGCACGACGTCGTCGTTCAGAACTTGCCCGTCGTCTTTTGCATGGATCGCGCGGGCTTCGTTGGCGACGACGGCCCGACGCACATGGGTCTCTACGACATCGGCTATTTGCGCACGCTTCCAAACATGACGGTCATGGCTCCGCGTAACGAAGCCGAGTTGTTACCGATGATGGAGCACGCGATCTCGCTCAACGCACCGGCCGCGATTCGCTATCCGCGCGGTTCGACCAGCGGAAAACACAACGACCCGGTCGCACCGATCGTGCAAGGTAAGGCAGAAGTGCTGCGCCGCGGCACGGGTGTAGCGATCCTCGGCTACGGTAATACGGTGGACATTGCCCTCGACGCCTACGACGCGATCGAAGGCGAGCGCAAACCCACTATCGTCAACGCACGCTTTGCAAAACCGATCGACGAACGGCTGCTGCTCGACCTTCCAAACGATCACACGCATGTCATCACGCTCGAAGAGCACGCACTGCCGGGCGGATTCGGATCGGCGGTCGCGGAGTTCGTTGCGGACCGCGGACTCAACCTGCGCGTGCAGCGCATCGGCGTGCCGAACGTTCTCGTGCAGCACGATTCGCAAGACAAGCAGCGCGCAGCCGTAGGGTTGAACGCCGAAGCACTTGCCAAGCAAGTGGCGGGATTGCTGCAGGGAACGAAAGCACCCGTTTAACTCCGGCGTGGTGTTGGTAATCCACGCCATGATAGAAACGGGCATCTTTTACAACCGCCACGACGCAGAAGAGGCGGTGCGCCTCCTGCACGAGCTCGGCTATGCCGACGACGAGATCAGCGTGGTCATGAGCGATCGCACGCGAGCCAAAGAGTTCGCGGAATCCACGGGCAGTAAAGTCGGCGAAGGTACGGCGGCCGGCGGACTCATCGGCGGAACTCTCGGCGGTATTGCCGCCGCGATGACCACGACCATCGCGGGTACGGTTATTACCGGCGGCGCAGCCTTGCCGTTATTTGCGGGTCCACTGGCGGCGGTGCTCGCCGGAATCGGCGCGGGCGGCATCGTCGGCGGCGTCATCGGCGCGTTGGTCGGCGCGGGTATTCCCGAGCAGCGCGCCCGCGAACTCGAGGCCGGCGTCAAAGAAGGCGGCATCGTGATCGGCGTAACGCCGCGCGATGAAGATCGCGAGCGCGTCGGTACCATTCTCGCCCCGAACGAAGGCGGTCGCATTCGCACCGAAACGGGCGAGATCGAACCGACCGAGTTCACGCCGGAAGAAGCGATACCGCCGCGCCGCGTTATTCCTTAGCTACGGCTTCCAGGGTCCGACGAACTTCGGATCGATCGATGCGTTAATGACGCTCGAAAACGTATCGACGGGACAGTCGAAGCTCGGGCAACCGGGAACGTAAACCGGAACGCGCTGCGGATTGGTTCCGCGACCCGCACGCATGTCGTCGAGCGATTGCGCAACGAAGTAGACCCGCACGTATTGCGCACCGCTCGCCGGCGCGTGCAGCTCGTAGACGAGCGCGCTGCCCGGCGGCGTGTCGTTCATTGCGTCTCCGCGCACGAGCCACGAGAGATGCAATATCCCCGCGAACTCCGCGAGCTGTGTGTCGTGCCCGACGATGAAGTACGCCTTGTGGGCGTCGCTGCGAAGCATGTCGAGCACGTGTGACAGAACGTTCGAGGCGTGCGCGCGCGCCGCGTAGCCGCCGTGCTCGATTTTTTTGTTGATCACGTGCAGCTGCAGCATCGTCAGCAGCTTCGCGCGATCCACGCGTCCCCACCCGACGACGGGCTTGTTGTCGGTGTATTCGAGCAGCATGTTTTCGGCGACGTCGGCGGCCATGTCCATTCCGCCGTTGATCCCGGCTAAGCCGTCATCGCCTTTGGAGTCGACTCCGGTCGGTACGCTCGAAACCGTTTTGCAGCCGCCGCGCGTGCAGCCGAGGACCGCGTCGACCGTCGCGAACTGCGACGCATACGTCGCATTGAGTCCGGCGGGGTCGTTCCCGATCGAACCCATCAGCGATGCCATCGACTCACGCGGATCGGCCTTTGCAATCGACGGCAGCGGATCGAAAAGCGTATCAGGATCGGCGGGCGCGTGACCGACGGTGATGCCGCAGCCCGGCGCCAAACCTTGCACGAGCGATTCGCCGCTCTTTACGGTGCGTTCGTCGACGTCGGCCCACACGAATGCGTCGCCTTTTGCCGGACAGCCGCTCGCGCCCAAGAGATTGGAATACGTACGGCGGTAGAACGTGCCGAGCTGCTTCACGAGCAGCGAGCCGTGCGGCGTCAGGTAGCCGTTTTTGACTTCCCACGCCGGCCACTTGTCGCGTGCGTACGGCTGCAGCTCGTCGGGATGCGTTGGCGACCGAACGCCGTGGCGCATCACCACGACTACGGTCTTGACGTCACTCGTCGCCGACGTCTGAGCGCGTGCCGGAACTGCGTCCATCGCGATCGACGCGCACAGAACGGCGAGTAGCAACGTTGCTATCCTCATTCGCAAAGGATAGCTGCCCCAGGTGAACCCTACGTGAAATCGGATTTATGGTTTCTTTTCGCAGGTAGAAACGGTCAACGACGGCTTTTGCCCGTTCTTATCCGTATCGACCGGCTGCACGAAGACGGTCGGGAACGTATTCATCGGACTCGGGAAGTCGTTGACGTTTTGGCCGCGCGGCATGCGCGTCGTCATTTGGCTCTGCGGCGCGCTCACGTACCAGTTCGCCGTCGCGTTCGGTCGCTGGGGATAGACATTCGGCTTGTGCGCGTCTTTCGTCGTGCACGTCGGTGCAGCGCCGGTGATGTAAGCAACCGTCGTTGCTGTTCCCCCGGTAATTGGGGCGATAAATGCGATCGCGCACGTGGTATACAGGACTCGTCCAAAGTTCATGGCCGGCAGCTCCTTTGCGGAGGGCCCCGGTGGCCCACGAACATTATTCTACATTAAGGCTGGCTTATGATTCCTTAAGGTGAAGCGAAACGACGGCCCCGCCGGCGCCGCCGGCGTTGGCGAGCGCGATTCGACCGCCATTAGCTTCGAGGAGCGAGCGCGCGATCGCGAGGCCTAGACCGGTGCCGCTGCGATTGCGCGTGGGGTCGCCGCGCCAAAAGCGTTCGGTAGCGTGCGTCAATGCTTCGTCGCTGAATCCCGTCCCGTCGTCGGCGACGTCGATGCGAACGTCGTCGCCCTCACGCGAAACGCCCAAGCGAACCACGCCGCGCGCGAAGCCGATGGCGTTATGCGCGACGGCGAGCAGCGCGCGTTCGACCATCGCGCCGTTACCGTAGAAGAAAGCCTCGCCGTCGGTAGCGAGCTCGATTTCGACGCCACGCAGGGCCGCAGCAGGTTTTAACCGGTCGCTCAAGTGGCGCACCATCGAGTTGGCGTCGAGTCGCTCGCGCTCGAACGCGTCGAGCTCGGCGCGTGCTGCGGCGAGCAGTCCGTCGACAAGCGACTCCAACCGGCCGCACTCGTGCGAGATCGACTCGAGCGCTCGACGGTACTCTTCGTCGCTGCGGGGACGGCGCAGTGCGAGTTCGGTCTCGGCGCGCACGACCGCGAGCGGCGTCCGAAGCTCGTGCGAAGCGTCGGCGACAAACTGGCGCTCGCGCGCGTACGCGGCTTCCAGTTGAGCCAGCATCTCTTCGAACGATTTGGCGACGCGCGTCGCAATCGCGACGCCGACGGTGATGAGCAGCACGCCGGCAACCGCCGATAAAATCGCGGCCGCCCGGTCGAAGTCGCCGATCCACGCGATCGACTGCCAAACCACGACGTGGCCGTAGGTGCGTCCGTTGCGAACTACCGGAACGCTGACCAGGGCCACGTCGTTCGCGGATCGCGGAACGGGCGAGCCACCCAACACGCTCCCGTCGAGCGTCACTATCGAAAACGGCGTCTCCGCATGCATTGCCGAGATTTGGCGCAAATCGCCGGCGTCGACCGAAGGGCGGTTCCCATGGACGTCTACCGTCGTCGCGATCGCGTTGGCGGCCGTACGCAGCCTCGCGACCGATGCCGAACGCAGCGTGCTGTCGAGCACGACGATCGACAGCGTCGCAAACAAGGCGACGGTTACCGCGATTGTTGCGGCAACCGTGAGCGCAAACCGCCGGCGAACGGTCACTCGTCGGCCGCCAGGCGAAAGCCCAAGCCGCGGACCGTTTCGATGAGCTGGCGCTCTCCGTCGATCGTCAGTTTGTTGCGTAGACGCCGCGCGTAGACGTCGAGCACGTTCGACGACGGATCGGCTTCGCGATTCCACAACCGGTCTTCTAGCGCACGTCGCGTCACCACGCGGCCGGGTGTGCTCATCAGGGCTTCGAGGAAGATGCTTTCCTTAGCGGTGAGCGGAATTTCGCGGTCACCGCGCCGCGTGTGGCGCGTCACGCGATCGAACGTCACATCGCCCGACCGCAAGACGTTACCAGCCCAGGTGCGCGGACGCCGCACTAGCGAACGCAGCCGCGCTTCGAGTTCGTCGAACGTAAACGGTTTGCGCAAATAGTCGTCGGCACCCGAATCGAGTCCCGCAACGACGTCCCGCGCGTCGTCGCGAGCCGTCAGGATTAGCACCGGTGTCGCATCGCCCCCCGACCGCAGCCGCCGTAAGATCGTGAGCCCGTCTTCGTGCGGAAGATTCAAGTCGAGCAGCATCACGTCGTACGCGGCGTCGGCGAGAAACGCTTCGCAGTCGCGTCCGTCCGGCAGGGCGTCGACGACGTGACCGTCTTCGACCAATCCACGGCGCAGCAGTTCGCGTAGTGGTTCGTCGTCCTCGACGACGAGAAGCCGCGCCATCAGACTACGGCGACCACTTCAGACGCTGCACCCAGTCGCCCTTATCGTCCGACCACACCACCCATACGTCGCCGGTCGACTCGTCGACGCCGACGGTGTGGATGCCGGCATGCCCGGTATCGAGCGTTGCAAGCAGTTTCGGCGCCGCGCCGGCCACCGCCGCGAGTACCGTGACGACGCCGCGACCCGCGCACGCGATCACCCTTCCAGATCCCGTGCTGCATTGATCGATACGCGGCTGCACCTGCACGTCGCCCACGTGCGTACCGTCGGGCGTGTACGCCGACAGCACGCCGTTGACGCCGCCCGCGATGACCTGTCGCGCCGACGCTGCGAACACCAGCGGGTGCGGGCGCTGCAGCTGCGGTGTACGCACCGTGTTTACGACGCGCATCGCCGCGCCGTCGATAATCGCAAAGCCGCCGCCCGCCGAGAGGTTCTGGTAGACGCGTCCGGTCGACGGATCGACCGCAATCGATTCCAAGTCGGCGTTCGGTATCGAGATGCTGCCGATCTGTTTCATCGTGCGCGCGTCGATCACGTACACGTCGCCGCCGCCATCTTGGTCGGCATAGATGCGTTGCGCTTTCGGATCGTACGCGAGCGCATCGATGCTTCCCGGAACGTCCGCGGTGGCGAGCACTTTCATTGCAACGGGATCGACCTTGGTAACGGTGTCGTCGGTACCGTTGCCGGTAAAGATGTTCCCCGTTTCCGGATCGACGTCTAAGCCGTGCATCGGTCCCACGTCGACCTGCCCGGTGACCGTTCCGGCGTTTCCATCGACGATCAGCAGGCGCGAGCTGCGCGAGTGCGCGGCGTACACGCGATGCCGCGTCTGGTCGACCGTCATGTAGTCGAATCCGCTGAAGACTTGAACGGGCTGTGCCGGTGCGGCGACGGTTAAGGGCATGGTGTTACGGAGCCTTTCTTGGTACGCGAGCCATGAAGCCCGGCGGCGGTGTGGACGGTGCGTTGGGCAGCGTGTCGGGAGTGATCCCGAGCGAGCTGCAGCTCATCTTGGCCGGAAACGCGTTGATGGTGGAGTCGGGAATTTCCGCTTCGCTTGCCGGAATCGGCGGCGTCGCGCCGCTCAATCGCGCCGGATCGAACGCGCCGCTGAGGTCGGTGATCGCGGGATTGCCGTCGCGTGGGCCTTCCGGCATGTACGGTTTTTCGTCGGGCAGCGAAGAAAGCGCCGGCAAGTTGTAGATCGTTTCCGCGAGCTTCAGTACCGATGCCGTATCGCCGGCGTCCTGCACGACGGCGCCGCTGCGCGCGTACGGCGAAATGAGTATGAACGGAACGCGCGGCCCGTCACCGCAAGGCTTACCGTCGGGGCACGTCTCGAAGCCCTGGGGCACCACGTGATCGTAGAAGCCGCCGGGATCGTCCCACGTGACGATGATGGCGGAATCGCTCCAGTACCGGCTGTGCGCGATTGCGTTGACGTACGTCGCCACGAACGCTTCGGCGATCTGGGCGTCGGAATCGCTGGGTCCGGGATGATCGTCGTCACCGCGGTACTGCGCTTGCACGTAGGGATCGGGGTTGGCCGGCTTCCATCCGAACTGGTTGCGCGATCCGCCCTTCACGTAGAAGATGCCGCGATCGGGCAGCGCGCCGTTCTTGAGTCGATCCAGTAGTGCTTGGGTGCCGTGGACGTTATTCCAGTAGACGTCGTTGTTGCGCAAATAGCCGAAGTACTGTGGCCCGTTGTGATGCATGACGTAGCCCGGCATCGCAACCGTCGGCGAAACGTATCCCTCTTGGAACCAGCCCCAGGGCACCGGCGCCTGACCGCGAGCGATCACCGATCCCAGATCCTCTGAGACCCCGGCCGTATCTTGCGTCGCCTGCGAGCCGTCGGTTCCGGTCAACGTCAGCATCAGCGTCGCGTACTGCTGCGAAATCTGACGTGCTTCGTATAGCTCCGTGCTGGGGCCGTATGCCGGATTCAGGTCGTTGGCAATCGGGACGCCTTGGCCTTTGTCATTGGGCTTGCCGAGCAGCGCAGGGCTGCGCGCGCCTTGCGTCTGTCCGGCCTGCGCCGCGATGATCGCGACGTTGCCGGGCGTCGACGGACCCGTCATTTCCTCGAAGTAGTGGTCGAACAGCGCGAATGAATGGGCGTACTTCCAGAGATATGGAATCGTGTCGCAGTCGTAGTATGCCATCGTTTGCAGCCCTGCGGCACGCGCGCCGGCGCTGTTCCCCGGGAACTTCTTGGCGGCTAAGCGCTCTTGCTCGGCGACGAAGCCGTCCATCTTGCCGCCGTTCATCTTAACCTCGAGCGCCTTGCGCGCTTGCGACGGGCTTTCGATATCGGGATCGGTGATGCGAAACGGCGTCACCCATGCGTTGCCGATGGGATCGTATTGCCGGAACCCGTGACTTTGGGCCTCGGCGCTCGCGAGGTTGTCTGCTCCAGGAAACGTCCCGAAGTAATTGTCGAACGAGTGATTTTCCTGAAATATCACAAAGACGTGCTTGATACGCGACTGCAGGGGCGATGGCGTACTTTGCGTCGGCGCGGCGCCGACTGCTACGAGTAACGCGGCGATCGCCGCGAGCCGGAAGGACGTCACAGAAGCCACAGTCTACCTCTCCAAAGTGAATCGAACATGAACGTGATTTCAATCAATTTGTGTTAATACGCGTATAAGGCAGCGATAAGATTGCCAAGGCTATGCTTGCGACATGAAGCGCTATTGTATTTTTGCTTTTGTGTTGGCTACCTCGATCGTGTCCCTGCAGGGCGCGGGCCGTGCCGCTCAAGGGAGTACGGTTTCCGCGCGCATTCTGGACACGCAGGGCGGCCTACCGGTGCCGGGGGCGACCGTCGAGCTCGATCGTGCCGGCGGAAGAGTCGCAACCGCGCAAACCGACGCGTACGGCACCGCGAGATTGTCGGACGTTGCCGCGGGAACCTACGTGGTTCTCATCCGCGCCAACGGTTACCAAACGGCACGCCTCTCCCCGGATTTACTGGTTTCGGCCGGCGTACCCGAGATCAGTTTCCAAATCGGTCTCAGCCGGGCAAACGGTTTAAAGACGATCGGTTACGTAACCACGGCAGGGCGGATTTCGCTGCAGACGACGTCGACGATCAACACCCCCATCGACACGAGCATGCTGCAGAGCGAAAATTACCAGCGCTTGGGCGATCTGCTCAATACGGTTCCCGGCGTCACGACGTTTACCAGCTCGTCGGTCGGCGACGACATGTCGCTCTCGATTCGCGGCTTCGATTCCACGGAAACGG
>DASRSM010000053.1:0-4847 GCA_035656415.1 Vulcanimicrobiaceae bacterium
GTCACGGATCTCCCGTTTGATCTCCGGATCGCCTACGACCACGAACTTCCAGGGCTGCTGATTTGCGCCGCTCGGCGCACGCGACGCACAACGTATCGCGTTCTCGATCAGCTCGAACGGAACCGGCTCCGGAGAAAACAATCGAATCGACCGCCTATCAGACATTCGTTCGACAAATTCTCGCGAAGCATGCAACTGTTCCGATAAGGACGTGCGCGTAAACACTAGCGGTACATGTTCGTAGGGCTTCATATGTCTCGCAGCTTATTGGCACCGCATAGCGGCTGCGTAGCGCGATTCGCCTTGAAGAGTCCCGCAAGATGCCCGTCGGACCACAGCCATTCCGGCAGCGCCGCTAATCCGGCAAACCGAGTTCCGCTGCTGCTTTGCCGGCCAAACTCCGCCGCCGCCGTTAATGCGGCCGCGATGGCTCCCGCCGATGTGCCTCCGATATTCTTAAAGCGGTACGTTTTCCCCAACTCGACGACCGCGGCGGGGTACACCACCCCGCTTGTAATACCGCCCTTCATAACGATGTCGCAAGACAGGTCCGGCGGCCCAACAGTTGGTGTCATTACTGTCTCATCCCCTTTGCAATAATAACTCTCGTGAGCACTCGCAAACCCACGAAAGACGTTCGGTCGCAGAACTGAGCCTCCAACGAGCGTGCGGTCTCCTGGTTTACCGGGAACCTTGCTCGAACGGCTTCCCTAGTGATCGTACGGCTCGTCGCGATACTGTGTGCCGTCACGTGCATTTCGGCGTGTTCGGCGCGCTCGCACGGCGCCGATTTCCTGCCGCAAAGCAGCATTAGCAAAGCGGCGCCGCTTGAGGGCACGCTCGTCGTACGCGTGACCATGCGACGACACCCGGCTACGCCGCACTACATCGCACCGTCGACCAAAGGCATGACCGTCCACATAGCGGGTCTCGTCGAACTGAAGAGGACCGTGGGCCTGACGATGTCGGCGCGCGGATGCCGCAGCCGGCTCATGACGCTGCAGTGCGAGTTGAAAGTTCCCAAGCTCAAAGCGTGTCCCTCACACAAGAACTGCTACACCGCAACGGTGGTCACGTACGACGCGTTTTCCAACGGAAAGATCCCGCCGAGCGCGCACGCGCTCTCAACCGCGCAAGGTGTTGGTTTTACCATTAGGCACAGCAAGGCGACGACGCTGCCAATCGTGTTGGAAGGACTCCCCGCGAGCGTACGCTTCGTGCCCGCCGCAGGTTCCGTGTTGGAAGGCACGCAAGCCGGCGGATTCACGCTTCCCAAATGCAGCTCGGCGCCACAAACCGCGAGCGTCTACGGCATCGACCTGGATGGAAACTACATTCTCGGAATCGGAGCGCCCACGATTTCGTTGACTTCGGCGAACGCCGCACAGCTTGCGGTTTCCCGGGCCTCACCATCGTCGCCGAACGCATTTACGCTAACGCCGCCGGCGGCACCGGCGTACCCGTTCGGCGGACGTACGATTGCACTAACTGCAACGGCAACACCGGGGGCCCACAGCGGCGGCGTCGCAACGCATACCACCGTCTCGATAGCGTATAGTGGCGACATCTGCGGGACCTTAAACGAGTACACCGTACCGACCGGTGCGAGCAGCCCTACGTACATTGCTGCCGGACGCGACGGCGCGCTGTGGTTTACCGAGAGCGGGGCGAGCAAGATCGGACGCATCCCGGCTAACGCATCTTCCGGATCGGCGATCGCGGAGTTTTCGACTCCTACGTCGCACGCCTATCCACTCGGCATTGCGTCCGGTCCCGACGGTAAGCTGTGGTTCGCGGAATATAGCGGGAACAAAATCGGGCGCATACCGGTAACGGCAAAGAGCGGTTCCGACGTGACCGAGATCCCCGCAAGCGGTACGCCGGTATTCATCGTTGCCGCTCACGACGGCAACCTGTGGTTCACCGAATACAACGGCAACAACGTTTCGCGTATCCCGACGAGCGCCACACCGGGAAGCCCGCAGATTACCGAGTTCGGCATTCCGACCGCGAGCAGTTTTCCGGAAGGCATCGCCGTCGGTCCGAACGGCGCGCTCTGGTTTACCGAATACAACGCGAACAAGATCGGGACGACCGCAACCGGAAGCCCCAGCGTCGTTGAGTTCGCAGAGCCCTTAGGAAGCCCCGTCCAGATTGCCGCCGGTTCCGACGGTGCGATGTGGTTTCTGGCGCAAACGGGAAATGCCGTCGGCCGCATCGACACGGCCGGCAACGTCACGTCGACCTTTGCGCTGCCGGCCAGCGGCAGCGACGTCATCGACATCGTGGCCGGCCCCGACGGCGCGCTGTGGTTTACGGAGCAGCTCGGGAATAAGGTCGGGCGCATTACGGTGGACGGCGCTATCACCGAGTTTCCCATTCCGACGGCAGCGTCGCTTCCGACCGGAATAACGGTCGGTCCCGACGGTGCACTGTGGTTTGTGGAACAGAGCGGTAACAAGATCGGGCGGTTACGTTGATGCGGCTCCGCGCGTCGATCGGTGCGATCGTGCTTTTTCTGAGTGCATGCAGCGGCGGCAGTCACAGCGGCACGTACCTGCCGCCCTCCGACAAGTTCGCGGCGACAACGGCGCCGATGACGACGCGTGTGGCCGAGGGCAAGCTCGTGGTTCGCGTGACGCTGCGCTCGCCGCGGTTTCGACCGAACTACGTCTCGGTTGCGAGCAAAGGGATGAGCGTACGCATCGTCGGTCTCGAGAACGTGAAAAAGACCGTGAGCCTTGCGTCGAATGCCGCAGGTTGCAAAGGCAAACTCATGACCCGCGCGTGCGAGCTCGAGATTCCCGGCCTCAAAAACTGTCCGTCGCGAAAGAACTGTTACTCGGCGACGATTACGATCTACGATGCGTTTGACGCGAAAACGCATAAGATTCCGGCGGGTGCGCAGGTCCTGTCGCGCGTCGAAAACGTCGGTTTTAAGATCAAAAAGGGCACCACCGAGATTCCCATCGTTTTGCAAGGCGTTCCGGCGTCGGTGGCGTTCGTTCCCGCGGCGAGCTCGTCGTTGTATCAGGCTGCCTCCGGATTCGTCTTACCGAAATGCGGTACGAGCAAGCAGAAGGTGAGCGTCTTCGGAGTCGACGCCGACGGCAACTACATCGTCGGGCCCGGCGCGCCGCGCGCAGCGTTGTCGTCCGACGACTCCGCGCAGCTCGCCGTTTCCGCGGCGGCTCTACAGGCGGACGCGTTTGAGCTCGCGCCGCCGACGTCGCCGGAGTACCCGCACGGCAACCACACGATTCGCCTGACGGCGACGGCAACGCCCGGCGCGCAGAGCGGTGGTGCGGCACGAAGCAGCACGATCGGCGTCACCTACAGCGGCGACATCTGCGGCGTCTTTACCAACTTTCCGATTCCCACGCCCAGCTCGGGTCCCGAAGGCATCACGGTGGGACGTGACGGCAACATCTGGTTCGTGGAATCGAACGGAAACAAAGTTGGTCGAATCACTACTGCCGGAAAGCTTACGGAGTTCACGCTCCCGGTTGCGCTCAGTCTTCCACGTTACATCACTGCCGGTCCCGATGGGAATCTGTGGTTTACGGAAAACAACGCCAAGCGAATTGGTAAGATCACCACCGGCGGATCTCTGCAAGAATTTCCCCTTTCCACAGAGCCGGCGGGAATCGTCACGGGGCCGGACGGGAACCTGTGGTTCACGGAGTTCAGCGCGGTGGCCAAGATGACGCCGGGCGGAAGCGTCACGACGTATCCAGTGACCACTAACAGCGACCCCACCGTCATCGTCGTCGGCCCCGATAAGAACCTCTGGTTTGCGGAGTTTAACCCCCCGCGCCAGGTCGGAAGGATGACGACGGCCGGCGCGCTGACCGAGTACCCGATTCCAAGCGGAGGAGCTCCGGTCGGCATTGCGGTTGGTAGCGACGGCGCTCTTTGGGTTGGCGATTACACGGCTCAGGTCAGCCGCATCACGACCGGCGGCGTCTTTACTTCAGCGTTTCCCGTCGGATCGTCCGGGGGACTGGACCGCAACATCGCCGCCGGTCCCGACGGTGCGCTGTGGTTTCAAGACGGCGCCGCGTTTGGCCGGATCACAACCAGCGGGATCACGAGCGACGTGTCCGTCCCCCCGGGGTACCAGTCTCCGTTCGATCTGACGACCGGCCCGGACGGCGCCATCTGGTTCACGGAGTTCTTTTATCAAAACACCGGCATGATCGGCCGCTTATACTGATCTACCATCCACCCGAAGCTCAGGCCATTTAGGGTCTTGCAGAATGAGGCGCTCACGATGCGGCAATGCGCCGGTAATGCGGCGAGCATACGCTAGCGTCATGAAGATTACGTGGAAACCGCCCAGCGCGCACGAACCGCGTTCGAAGCTCCCCGATAGCGCCTTCGCCTTTCCGGCCGAGCGCAAGGAACCGCTAACGAACGCGGCACACGTTCGTAGCGCGATTGGGCGCTTCGGCAGCGTCACCGGCGTGAGCGATGAAGAGCGGGCGCAAGCGGTCACGAATATTCAGGCTGCTGCCAAGTACTATGGCGTAGCCGTACACTCGCTCTGCACCATCGGCCCGTTAGGATAGGCGCTTTCGCTGCATTAGGCGCGGCGCGAGCGCTACTTCAGATCGTGGGCAAGGTTCGCGCGCAAGCTTCCGCCGACCGCGCCGACGAAGTCGTCGATGAGCCACCCTTGCGCCGTTTTGATAACGACAGCGGTCACTTTACCGTTCCCCGGAGTTCTGGCGTAGTGGATCGTTACGGGAACCTTCGCCGTACTGCCGCTAATGGTGGCAGTACCGACCGTCACCGACGACGCCGGAATCTGCGCGTCCTCGAACGGCTGGGCCTCCAGCACCTCG
>DASRSM010000054.1:0-4563 GCA_035656415.1 Vulcanimicrobiaceae bacterium
GCTGATACTCGCCATATTCGATGCCCGGCGCGATCGATTCAATCGTCGGCGCTTGCTCGAGGATATGAGGAAATGGCGCACCGGGAGCGACGTTCGAGGGAAGGCCGGCGGCCGCAGCCGCCAACGGCAGCGCGAGGGCCAATGCAAACGCGAGCGCGAGAGATTTCATCACCGCGAAGTACGATTCGCGGTCCCCGTTGCGTGCCATACCGTGACGGCAAGCGGATAGCCGCCCGTTTGAAACGGCGCGCCGGAAACCCGGCGCATCGTGCGCGCGTCCAGAACGTCGACGGTATCGGCTCGCGCGCACGGTACGTACAACAAATGCGTCCGATCGTCGAGAAACGGTTTCCATGGCGTATGGCAGGTCGAAATCGGCGGCTGTCGTTCGCGCAGCGTCGTGGCGTTCAAAACGTCGATCGAATCGGTCGATTCGTCGGTGACGAAGAGCGTCGCCGAGTTTTGGTCGAGGGCGATACCGATCGGAAAGGTCAGGTTCGCGCTGCGCTTTACCGCGTGCGGACGCTTCGTGTCGACCGCGATCGCGACGACCGAGCCCGGAGCGCCGAACGGCGAGCTCGAGCTTTGATTGGAAACGGCATACAGCATCTTGCCGTTACTGGAGAGCGCGATCGAAAACACGCGGTCGACGGCGCGAAACCGACGTGCGACGCGCATCGAACGCGCGTCGACCACGGCAACGGTACCGTCGTTGGCGTTGGCGACGTACACGAGGTGCCGCTTTTCGTCGATCGCCAGACCCTCGGCGGTCTCGCCGGTCGGAACCGTAACCGTTTTACCGTCAGGCGTGACGCGCGTGAGCGCGCCGCCGCCACCGGCGTCGCGGTTGCTGACGAAAACGTTGCCCGACGCGTCGATCGCGAGTTCGTCCCCGAACGGTACTTTTTGCACGCGCGTGACGTTCCACGGGCTCATTCCCGCAAACGTCAGCGTATCGCCCTGCGTGTCGGCGACGGCAACGCGGCCGCGCGCGTCGAACTCCGCGTCGCCGGCGGCGCCGGCAATCGCCAGAATTCCGCGAACGCCGAAGTTCACGGCATCGTGGAAAACCAGGCCGTCGTCGTAACACGCGATCGCAATCACGTCGCGATCTGCGGACGGAGGTGCGCCGATGCGTAGGGTGCGTGCCGCGATTCCGTTGGCGTTGCCTGCGACGAGCGTTGCCGTGCCGGGGCCGGCAGCATCGCCGAGCAAGTACGTGCCGGCGTCGCTGAGCGATCCTTCCCCCACCAGCGCGACGTGATACGGCACGGGAAAGCCGTCGACCCGAACCGGAAGAGCGCTGCCCGGAAGGTACGGCCACGTCGACGCGGAGATTTGACCGATCGCGCGGTGCGTTCGCACCGGACGTTCTACCGACGCGGTAAAAGCTACAACGGCAAGTACGGCGAATGCCGCCGCGGCGGCGAAGCGATACACTAGCGGCCTTGCGACAATCCTACGATCATGAGTACCACGCCGAATACGCTGATTCCGCATCCCGTTAACAGCAACGCGCGGGTTCGGGACAGCGTCGAGATCGACACGAGCACGATCGCCATTTCGAAGATCGCGGTCGCCCATTGGAGCGTTTCGTACGACTTCATCGACACGTCGGAGTTGGCGTCGTAATCGAGCGACTCGTTTTCAAACGTGTCGGCCTCTTTGCTCGCGCTCGCCGCGGCGCCTTTCTCGCGGTCGACGACCGAACTCAGCGCCTGCCGCGAGTCCGCGGTTTGCGCGATGCCGGCCTTGATCAATGCCGCGTAAAGCTCCGAGCGAATTTCTTTGGCCTCGGCCGCATTGCGGCGCTCTGCCGCCCGCGCTTGTAACAGAATCGCTTGGCTTTTCGCGGTCAGCGCCGAGATCGAGCGATGGTGCGAAAACAACGTTCCGAGCGCGGCCAACACGGCAATGATTGCGGCCGCCAGCGCCGTGGCGCGATTTCCGCGCTCGACGTACTCTTGACGGCCCTCCGCGTCGTGCAGCGTCTTTGCAATGCCCTCGCTCATTTCGTTGCCAAACCCTCGTGCCGCGCGATCGCTGCGACCCGTTCTAACCCTTCAACGACGTCCGTTCCCGGTGCCACCGTCGTTTCCGTCGTTTTGCGCGGATCGAGCGCAAAACTCGCCAGCCGGTAACGATCGAACGTCCCCGCAACGACGAGTCCGTCGGGATCGACGGCGTACGCGCGGTCGTTCGTGCGGTCGAAGACGACCACGTAGATGCGCAGCTCGAGCGCGCGAGCGCGTGCGATGCGCTCGGTCCACGGGGAAGTCTCGGCGGTCGTCCAGACCGCGAGCCGGTAGCCGGCACGGCGGTACCCCACCAAGCCGCCGGGATCGAGGATCGTTTCGTCGTTCACGCTTACCGTCGGCAGAACTTTGTTGATGGCGGCGAGCCGGTCGGATGCGTAGGGTGCGATGGCAAAGGCGTCGTCGAGGATTTCCAAGCGCTGGTCGACGTCTCGCGGCAAACGATCGGGCGAGATCGCAACGCGCAGCGGGAGGTCGACCGTCGTCGCCCGGGGAGCCACGTCGGATACGATCGAGCGTTTGGGGATCGCTTCTCCAACGCTTATGGGCGCGGCCAGCGTTTCGAATTTTCGTTCGCCGGCGATGGCGACGATCTCGCCGTCGTCGCCGACGATCTGGCTCTTACCGCAGTAGGCGACCATTCCCAGCTCGGCGCCGCATTTGTTCGCGGCCACGAACGGTACGTTATTTTCGTACGCACGGACGCGGCCAAGCAGGTCGGCTTGAACGTTCTCGAGAGCGTCTGGATTGCGGCCCGTCGTTACCCACGCCGTTGGCATGACGAGCATTTCCGCGCCGCGGTCGACGAGCGCGCGCGCGATGGTAGGAAGCCGCCCGTCGGCGCAGACCAAGACGCCGAGCCGCCCTACTGCGGTGTCGATCGGCGAGAGGCGCGATCCTCCCTCGAACCAACGGCGGTCGAAATGCCACAAGAAGAGCTTATCGGCACTACCGGCGAGCGAGCCATTGCGATCGATCGGGACCGCGGCGTTGCGCAACGAGTTACCTTGCTTCATCGCTGCGCCTGCGACGATCACCGTGCTCGTTTGCCGCGCAAGGTTGCGCAAGCGTTCCAACGTTTCCGTCACAAGCGCTGCGTCGGCGTGGGTCGCGTCACCGAGAACGTACGCGGGCAGCGTGCCTTCGGGGAGCACGACCAGCTCGGCGCCGTTAGCGGCGTCCGCGGCGGCGTCGACGATGTGCTCGCTGAGTCGAGCAAAGTCTGCGCGATCGTGGGCGAGCAGCTGCACCACGGCGACGCGAACGGAACGTCTCATCGTGGCGCAGGTTTCGCGCCCGTTCGTCCAACCGCCCCTTTGCGGTGCTCAAGGACGACGTGCCCGGCGTGCGAAACGTTTATGGTCCATGAGAGCAATAGTCTGGGCGCCTTTGGCCGCCTTCGCAATCATGGGAATCGCGGCATCGTCGGCAGGCGCCGTCGCCGCAACGCCCGCGACGTCGGCAACGCCGACTCCAAACCCGAAAAAAGATCCCTGCGGTGCGACCAAGAGTAAATGGGAGCATTTGCAGTGCACGAATTTCAACGGCTCCGCGCCCGGCGACGAGTATTTCGGCCGCATGAAGTTGAGCTATCTCGGCATCGACAATACGTTCAAGGACGGCGTCATCAGCGCCGGAGCGTACACGACCGATCAGCGACTCATCAGCAAGCTGATGTTTGCCGACGAAGCGTTGCACGCGTGGGAGAAGACGTATCCCAACGATCCGCAGCTCGCGCGCTCGTATTTCTTTGGCGAGGCGGTCTGGCGTAAAGTCTACACGCAAGACGGTCAGCACCTCGCGTGGGAATACATCCAAGTGCTTCTGCACAAATACAGCAGTACGTTTTTCGGAAAGACGATGAAGACCAGCATGGCTAAGAATGGGTTCACGGAGCACTGGTTCGCGCTTCCGCAGCTCTGCCCGACGCCGCTTCCGAAGGGCGTCATGCCCGAAACGATTCCCGTAGCGACGCCGAGTCCGACGCCCGCTCCGGGTCAACCGAACGTGAACATCATTACGCCGCCGTGCGTACAACCGTCACCGACGCCAAGCCCGTACGCCTACCCCAGCGGCTCCGCATCGCCGTCACCCAGCGCGTCGCCAAAGGGCTCGGCGAAAAACTCCCCATCACCGTCACCTTCACCGTCGGCGACACCGGTCGCCTATCCGAGCGGATACAAGTCCCCCGGCGCATTGCCGGCGCTATCGCCGTCTCCATCTCCAACGCCCTCAAAACACCCCTAGCCAATAAACCCAAGCATCAAGAGGCGGCCTCCGTGCCGCCTCTTTTTTAATTACGTTGTGCGCACGAATGAATGCGATCGCTTTGCGCAGGTTTGGATTGCGTGGGATGACGCGGAGGCTCTGAACGAGCGCCGGAGCCAGGATGGCGGGAGGCGCGAGGAAGGCAGCAGGAGCGGAGCCAGGATGGCGGAGCGAGGAGCGGCTCCGCGACATCCCACCAACCAAACGAAACGCAAAACATATCGCACGAAAGAGAAAGCCCCCGGCATCACTGCCGAGG
>DASRSM010000055.1:0-11523 GCA_035656415.1 Vulcanimicrobiaceae bacterium
CTTCGACTTCGGCGCTTTGCGCCGACGCTGTAGGGGGACGTTTATGCAAAGCAAAACGCGAGCAATGCTCGCGTTTGGATTTTGGTGGAGCTGTCGGGGTACTGCCCCCCGAGTCCAGAAAGCCTAACCGGCGCGTTCTCCAGGCTCAGCTTCGAATTTAACTTGATCGCGCGTACGCCTCAAAGCGGGGCTTACCGCGCGCTGCAGATCCATCATCTCGTACGAGCGTCGAATCACGCGCTCGCACCAGCCCGAGTTATTGACCGGAAGGCAGAGCGATTCGGGCCGACCCTCTGCGTCCGGTGACTAACCTAGATTAGGCAGCCAGTGCGTATTCGTTGTTGGCAGATATTGCCGTTGCGATCGTTTAAGGAGGGCTCGCAACTCCGCCTGCTGACGCCGACCACGGATCTCCCTGTCGAACCTATTTCAGCCCCGTAACGTCGCCCTTCGACAAGCTCAGGGTGACACCAGAGTATAACACGGCCGGGCAAGCGCGAGTTGCGACCGGCTTTTGCCGATGATAACACCAGGCATGCTCTCTTTCGAACAGGCCTTGTATCGGCCGTGGCTCGAGCGGTCGGCGACGACAACGCTCTGGATTTACAGCGGCTTGGTCTTGGTGTTGCTGCCGGCGTTTCACTTTGTCCTGATGGCGATCCCCGGCATGCCGCCCGACTCGCTAACGCTGCGGCTGGCAGCCTCGGCCATCTCCGCGACCGTCGGCCTGGCCGTTTTGCTGTTCCCGGCCTTGCGGCGATACTCGTCGGAACTGCAGCTGGTCAACATGCTGCCGGTTGCGATCGTCGTACCAATTCTCGTTGTCGCCAGCGGCAATCATCCTTATTACATTGCAGCAAGCCTGCTCGTAGCGGTCGGCGTGCAGCAGGCGTTTTACCGCACGGAGTACCTCGTCGCGACGGCAGCGATCGCGTGCGCAACCGAAGTGGTCTACTCGGCGTGGACCGGCGTGTTTGCCCAGCCGGCAAACGTTGTTGCGCTGGCGATCGTCGCGAGCGGCTATTTCATCGCGGTCGTCATCGGCTCGCTGCGCATCCGCATTCAGCGCAACGAACTGAAGAGCCGGTACGAAGCACTGCGCATGAAAGAGCACCTCGATCGTCTCGCGCACTACGACATGCTGACCGAGTTGCCGAACCGGCAAACGCTCAAAGAACATTTGGACGTCAGCCTGCGAGCCAACGGCGGAGCACAGTGCGCGGTGCTCTTCCTCGATCTCGATCGTTTCAAAGACGTCAACGACACGTTGGGTCACTCGGTCGGTGACGTGCTTCTGCACGCGCTCGCGTTGCGGCTGCGATCGGTGATCCCGCCGGACGGACTGCTTGCGCGTTGGGGCGGTGACGAGTTCGTCGTCGCACTTTCCGCAACGGACGGCTCGCACGCGGCCGAGCAACTCTCCAAAGCGCTGGTCGCTGCGGTCGCCGAGCCCTTGTTCGTCGACGAATACGAGTTTGTCGTATCGGTAAGCATCGGCATCGCCGTGTCCCCCGAGCACGGCGCGGACGGGGACACGCTCATTCGCAATGCCGACTCGGCGATGTATGGCGCGAAGCAGCTCAACGGCATTCGCTACAAATTCTTCGAACCCGGAATGCATCAGTCGGCGCTTTTGCGGCAGCAAATTCGCAGCGAGCTTCGTAAGGCGGCCGGAAACGGCAGTCTCGAGCTGCATTACCAGCCTATCGTCGAAACGACCACGACTCGCATCGTCGGAGCGGAGGCACTGCTTCGCTGGCGTCAGACCGACGGCAGGCTCCTCAATCCCGATCAGTTCATCCCGATCGCCGAAGATAGCGGGCTCATTGTGCCGATCGGGCTTTGGGTATTGCGTACCGTTTGCGCGCAGCTGCGCCGCTGGCAAGATTCCGGTACCCGGTTGACCCTCGCCGTCAACATCTCCGCGCATCAGCTGGCGCATCCCGACTTTCTCGGCGATCTCGCGGACATATTGCGCGAGAGCGGCATCGATCCGTCGCTGCTCGAGATCGAGATTACCGAAACGACGATGATGAACTACGTCGAAGAAATTCTTTCGCGTCTGCACGAGATCAAGACGCTCGGCGTCAACGTTACGGTCGACGATTTCGGTACGGGGTATAGCTCGTTCGGCTACCTCAAGCGCTTCCCGTTAGATTCGTTGAAGCTCGACCGCACGTTCGTTACCGGCATCGAGCACCGCGAAGACCGCGCGATCGTACGCTCGCTCATCACCGTGGCGCAAGCGTTGGGAATGAAAGTCACCGCCGAAGGCGTCGAGAGCCGGATGCAGTTCGAAATTCTGGCCGACTCTCGATGCGATCACATTCAGGGCTTCCTCACGGGACGCCCGATGGCACTTCCCGAGTTCGAGCGCTTCGCGCTCGCCGCCGAGACGCGTTAGCGCGTCGCCGCTTCCGGCTGTTTCGTCGCTCCGTGCATGATCGTCGAAACGATCATCATGATGACGGCGCCATATAGGTCCGCCAGCCACGGATTGATCTCGCCGGTGGTATGGAATCCCGGCGCTATCCAAACGACGACGACGAACAGTATGTAGTTCACGACGATCGAGAATAGCCCGAGCGTGAGAAACGTAATCGGGAACGTAATGAAGCGCAGAATCGGACCGAGCAACGCGTTGACGAGACCGAAGATGATGGCGGCGATCAGCGCCCCCACGATCGTAATATTGTGATTGAATCCCGGGACGTACTTCGCGATGCAGTACAAGGCGATGGCGTTGACGATGAAGCGGATAACCAAGTGCATCGTTCCCCCTTCCTCACCGGGGTCTTTAGCGCTCGAGCGCCTGTTTTACCTTTGCCGCCAGGCTCGGCGTCATGCCCTTGACGGCAGCGATTTCGTCGATGCTCGCGCGCCGTATCCCGGCCGCCGATCCGAAGGTCGTGAGGAGTCGCTTCTTACGGACCGGACCGACGCCTTCGAGTTCGT
Source organism: Vulcanimicrobiaceae bacterium (assembly GCA_035656415.1). Lineage (GTDB taxonomy): Bacteria > Vulcanimicrobiota > Vulcanimicrobiia > Vulcanimicrobiales > Vulcanimicrobiaceae > JAFAHZ01. The sequence continues at coordinate 2,956 of DASRSM010000055.1, forward strand.
CGAGGGCCGACACCATCATCGATTTCGCGCGGCGCTGACGGTGGTACGTTACGGCAAAGCGGTGCGCTTCGTCGCGAATGCGCTGGACGAGATGGAGCGCCGGCGAGTTCGCGGGCAGCACGATCGGCTCCGGCTGCCCCGGCAAATAGAGCCACTCGTGTTCCTTCGCGAGTCCCGCGACGGGAAGGCCGGTCATATCGAGCTCTTCCATCACCTCGACGACGGCGCTGAGTTGACCCTTCCCGCCGTCGATGAGCAGCAGATCGGGTTTCTTGTTGAATTTTTCTTTTTTGGCGAGCTCGCGCTCGAGCGGGGTGTCTTTCTCATCGGTCGCCCGGCGCAGATATCGCAGCCGGCGCCGCAGCGTCTCTTGCATCATCGCGAAGTCGTTTGGGCCGCGATCGTATTGAATCTTGAAACGCCGGTAGTCGCTCTTCTTCGGGCGCCCTTCGGCAAACACGACCATCGACGCGACCGGGTTGGTACCCTGAATGTTCGAGATGTCGTAGCATTCGATGCGATGCGGCGGCTCCGGCAGCTCCAGCGCATCGGCGAGGTCCGTCAGCGAGCGCGCCTGGGCCGTTTCTTGCACTTCCTGATGCGCGAGAAACGCCTTGAGGTTCTGCTCGGCGTTCTTCTGTACCAGCCGCATGTACTCGGCGCGGGCGCCGCGCTGCGGCTGCAGGATGCGCACGCGCTGCCCTTTGGTTTCCGACAACCACGATTCGATGGTCGCGCGATCTTCCGGAAGCACGACCGCGAGGATTTCCTTCGGCACGGCGCTGGATTGCGCGGACGTGACGCGGCGACGCGCTTTCAGTGGAATCGGGACTTCGTTGTCGCGCGCGATGCGTACGGTCGAAAGCGCTTCACCTTCGGGTGCCGCTGCCGTGCGCGCCGTGTAGAACTGCTTGAGGAACTCACCCATCAACAGCGCATCGGGCTGCTCGAAGATGCCGTCGAGAATGAAGTGTTCCTGTCCGATGAGCTTTCCGCCGCGCACGAGGAACACTTGCATGCATGCCTGGGCGCGTGAGCGCGCCACCGCGACGAGATCCATGTCGAGGCGCGACTTCCAGACGACCTTTTGATTCTCGGTGACGCGGCGCACTTGGACGATACGATCGCGGAGCCGCGCCGCCGACTCGAAGTTGAAAAGTTCCGCCGAGTCGACCATGTCTTTTTGCAGCCGCGCGAGCAGCGACTCTTGCTTGCCTTCGAGGAACAACACGACCTCGTCGATCATGCGATCGTAGTCCTGTTCGCTTTGATAGCCGACGCACGGCGCCAAGCACCGCTTGATGTGATATTGCAGGCACGGGCGCTTCCGCCGTCCGTCGATGGGTTCGCGACACGTGCGTAACGGGAACACCAAGCGAACGAGATCGATCAGCTCGCGCAAGCCGTGAGCGTTGGTGTACGGTCCGAAGTAACGCGCGCCGTCGTCCTTGACGAAGCGCGTAAAGACCACGCGCGGGAACGGCTCGTTGGTTACCTTTAAATACGGATACCGCTTATCGTCGCGCAGCCGCACGTTGAACGGCGGCTGATGACGCTTGATGAGATTGGCTTCGAGAATGAGCGCTTCGACTTCGTTGGTGACGACGATCGTCCGGACGTCGCGGACCTTCTCAACCATCGCGGTCGTGCGAATGTGGTGCGCCGCGCTGTCCTGAAAGTACGAGCGCACGCGGTTTCGCAGCGAGATCGCTTTGCCGATATAAAGAATCTCGCCGTCTGCGCCCAGCATCTGATAGACGCCGGGAGCGTCGGGGACCTGCGAGAGAGTCTGTTCGAGCGGCGTCACGGCGACGCCGCAGTGTCACCCTGAGTCTGTTGGTCGAGCGTCGCACCGCGCTTGGCGCGCATTCGGTAAACGACGAACACGACCGCAACTGCTACGACCGCGACCGCTAGAGCGATGTATCCGCCGCGTTGCAGCTGCGGAAGGATGACGTCGAGATGTCCGCCGGCGTAGTAGCCGAGCAGAATGAGCCCGCTACAGAAAACTCCGGAGCCCAAGAGCGTCCACAAGTAGAACTGGACGAGGTTCATTTCCGCGATGCCCGCCGGAAACGCGCAGATGCCGCGGATGACCGGTAAGAAACGACAGATGAAAATCGCAAACGTCCCGTAGCGCTCGAAGAACTTGTGCAGCGCGCCGAGACGGTCGTGCGTCACGTGAATGTACTTGCCGTACCGTTCGAGCAGCGGCTCGCCGCCGAAACGTCCGATGGCGTAGCCGAGCGTGCCGCCGCCGAGCTCCCCGGCGACCGCTACGGCGATGGTTATCCAAAGGTTGCTCAGGTGTCCGGTGGCGGTAAGCCCCCCGGAGGCCGGAAGGACGAGTTCGCTGCCGATCGGCGCGCCGATATTTCCCAACACCAGAGCGACGAAGAGACCGAAGTACCCGTACTGGTCGACCAAGCCGACGACTGCGTGCTCGATGTTTGCCATGCGGTGATGCTACTCGGGGGCCGGGGCGGTGTTACGGCTGTCCTGGGCGCGCCGCAGAATCTCGGCGGCCAAGCTGGACCCTTCCGCCCTCAGCGCCTCGTACAAGTCGATGGGTGCGATTTCCCGATCGCCGGCCCGTTGTTCGGCCAGCGCCACGATCTTTCGCAAGCGGGGTGTCACCAGGATTCCCTCCCACACGCGGTCTTCGCCCATACCGAGCGCCCGGCGAACTTCCGCGTGCACTTCGCGCGCGTCGATGCCGCTCGACTCGAGGTTATGCGAAACCGAGGGGTCGCGCTCTTCGAGCAAGGCCACCAAGAGGTGTTCTGCGCCAACGTAGTACTGGCTGTGATTGCGGCACTCTTGCTCTGCGATACGGAGAACGCGCCGCGAGGCTGGATCGAACCTAGAAAACAAGCCTGCTCAACGGCTCCGACGGTGGGTCTGGAAATATCGGGGCGACTGGATTCGAACCAGCGACCTCTACGTCCCGAACGTAGCGCTCTACCAAGCTGAGCCACGCCCCGATAAAAACTCCCGCTTATTCGCAGGGATGCGGGAGGGTCCTGCCGCCCGTGCTGCCAGGGGAAAGCCACGAATCTGGGTAAGCCACCGGTGTTTCATGAGATACCTCATCGTGGGGTGCGGGCGCGTCGGTTCCGCGCTTGCAAAATACCTGGACGCCGACGGGCACGAAGTCATCGTCGTCGACGAAAATGCCTCCGCTTTCAAAAGACTCGGTCAGAAGTTCAAAGGTCACGTCGTGGTCGGCACCGGTATAGATTACGACGTGCTCAAGCGTGCAGGCGCCGCGAGTGCCGACGGGTTCATCGCCGTTACCAACGGCGACAACCGCAACATCATGGCTGCACTCATCGCGCAGCGTATGTTCAAAATTAAACGCATCGTCGCACGCATCTACGATCCTCCGCGCGGCCAGATGTACCGCGAGCTCGGCGTGCAGACCGTTTGCCCGACGACCGTCGGAGCCAAACTCATTCGCGACGTCTTGATGGAAGCGCCCTGGGATTCGCTGCAATCCTTCGATTTCGGCAAGCTCACGTCGCTCTCGGCAATGGTAGCGGAGGAAGACGCGGGCAAGCGAGTCAGCGACATCGAGGATCCCGGACGCATTCGGATCGCCGCGGTACGCCGCGGTACCGGCGGCGTGATGGTCGCATCGAGCGACTTGATACTCGAAGAAGGCGATGAAGTGAACGCGGTCGTCGCACCGGAGGCGATCAGTGAGTTCGCGCAGCGATTTCACAGCGCGGCCCCGCACGAGCGAATGACGGCGTAACGACGTGTTCATCCTCATCGTCGGCGGCGGTAAAGTCGGATCGTATCTCTCGCGCGCGCTCGTCAACCAGGGCCACGAGATCGTCGTCGTCGAGAAAGACGAACGCAAAGCCAAGATGCTCGAGCGTCTGATCGATCGTCAGGTGACGGTCGTCGGGGACGGGTGCGATCCGTTCGTTCTCGAGGGAGCCGGGGTCGCGCGCGCCGACGTCGTGGTCGCCGATACCGGCGATGACGAGGACAATCTCGTCGTGGTTCTGCTTTCGAAGAAGAAATCGAAAGCGCGCTGCATCGCGCGCGTGAACAATCCGGCAAACAAGCTGATTTTCGATTCGCTCGACACCGAGGATCCCGTCACGGTGATTTCCTCGACCGAGCTGATCCTCGACGTCCTCAACGAGCAGGTCAACGCATCGAAATATCGCTCGATGCTCGAAACGATGCACCTGTTCGGCAAGGGCAACATGCAGCTCGTGAAGGTGGCTATCCCCGAGCAGTCGCCGGTCGACGGACGTATGTTGGCCGATATCAACTTGCCGCACAATTCGGTCGTCGTTGCGGTGGACCGGCCTAGCAAGGACCTCGAGATTCCAACCGGAGACACGGTTCTTCACGCGGGAGATTCGATGATCGTGATCGTGAAGAACGGCGCTGCAGAACGGATTCGGCAGATCGTATCTCGCTGAGTGCGCCACGTTCTTGCGCTCGTTCCGTTGCTGCTCGTCGCGCAGACGCCGCCCGACCGCCTTTTGCCCACCGCGATCTACCAACGAGCGGCCGCTGCCGTCGACCGCCTTACGATTCCGGCGTACGTAGCGTTTACGGTTGAGTCCCACTCGCGTATGACCGCGGAGGACGCCTTCTTCCCGGATCTGAGTCGGGAGAGGGTCCTTATTCGCCTGCGGGACGAACGCGCCGTCGTTGCGACGCTGCGCGACGCCGAAGGTAATCCGATCGCGAAAACCGACCCCCATTTGGTGATCGGCCCGGACTACTTGCCGACATCGACGATCTGGGCGCTCGGCGACTTTCCAACCGCCAACCCGGGCATCGGCAATCAGCTCGTACCCGGCACAAACTTCTTCGACGCGGGGCCGGCCAAAAGCGGGCCGCCCGTTATCGCCACCGTCGTAGCTCTCAACGCGTCACCGTATCGCGTCGCGGACCTCGGCGACGATACGATCGATGGACACGCCGTTTATCATCTCGGCTTGACGCCGATTCACAATGCCAGGCGGTTTCGTCTACACGAGATTTGGATCGATAAAGCCACTCTGCTTCCGGTGCGGTACGTCGCGCAACGCGTCGTCGAAGAAGATATCCCCTTTAGCTACATGGTTACCATCGACACGGCGGTCATCGACGGTCATCTGATCAACGTCAAGCTCGCGGGAAGGTTCGTGCGTAACGCTCCGAACGACGTTGCGATCAATGGCGATTCATCGTGGCGCGTTTTCGACGTATCGTTTCCGGCTGAGGTTCCGGACTGGGTCTTCGACGGACCGCTCTGGCCCAAACACATCGGCGAGCCGATTCCCAGCCTTGCCCCACCGCCCGGCGCGGGCTAGCTAGCAGCGGCAGCACGGGATGGGCTTCTCGCTCGCGAAGGACCGGCCTTGTGATGGATCGTTCCCAGAAGGCCGAGGAACTGCTGCGCGAGCTCGGCGGCCGCGCGCGGTTGGTGGTGTACGTCGCGAGTGCGCCGGGCGCCGGCAAAACCCGTCGCTTACTCGAGGACGCTCGTCGAATGCAGGCCGCGGGGAAACGGATTGCTATCGGCTGGATCGAGACCAAGGGACGGCCCGATCTCGAGCGCGTTGCGGCGGAGCTGCCGCGCATTCCGTCGCGAAAGGTTAAAATCGGCGAAAGCTTTTTTGACGATTTCGATTACGAAGCCGCGCTGCGCGAAAAGTACGACGTCGTCATTCTCGACGAACTCGCGCACGACAACCTGGAAGACGGAACGCACGCCAAGCGTTGGCAAGACGCGCTCGCGCTAAAGGAACACGGCATTAGCGTCTACGGCGCCTTCAATATCGCGCACGTCGAATCGGTCGCGCCGATTGCCGAAGGCTTGACCGGCTACCCGGTGCGCGAGATCATTCCGCTTTCATTCTTGCAGTCCGCCGACGAAGTCGTCGCACTCGACGTGTCGCCGCGCATTCTGCAGGGTCGCGTGCGCGCCGGTAAAATCGTCAACGACGGGGATATCGAACGCGCGCTCGCCGGCGTCTTCAAAGAGCAAACGCTTTACATGCTGCGCGAGCTGCTGCTGCGCACGGTCGATAATCTCGCGCTGCCCGCGGTGAAAGCGGGAAGAACTTCGGTCGCTACCGCCTTCGTCTATCCCGATACCGACGTGGAGCCCTATCTGCGTCGCACCGCGGCGGTCGCGTTAGCGCTCGACTTGGCGCTCGAAGTCGTGCCGGTCAACGCCGCGGACCGGACCGCGGTCGAACGTGTCGCTCGCGAGCTCAACGGCGAGGTGCTGCGCGAGTCGCTCGATCCCGAAAAGGCAACCGCCGAAGCGCTGCGTGCGTCACTAGTTGCCGTGCCGAAGGGAAAGGCGGCAGCGAAACTCGCCGGCATTCCTTTGGAGTACGACCTTTTCATCGTCGGCGGCGGTCAAACGTACATCGGCGAGCATGCCGGACAGTCACCGTATTCGCAAACGGCCGGCGACCGGATGCGCGTGGGGTACGGCAAGCTGACGGTCTATCTCGGCGCCGCTGCGGGTTCGGGTAAGACCTACGCGATGCTCGACCGCGCGCATCAGCTCAAAGCCGACGGCGTCGACGTCGTCGGTGGCTTCATTGAAACGCACGGCCGCAAAGAGACGGCGGCGATGCTCGACGGCCTCGAGATTTTGCCTCCCAAAACCATCTCGAGCAATGGAATGACGCATAGGGAGTTCGACCGCGACGCCTTGATCGCGCGGCATCCGCAGGTCGCGCTCATCGACGAGCTCGCCCACACGAACGCACCCGGATCGGTAGCTCCGAAGCGGTTCCACGACGTGCTCGCCGTGCTGCGCGAAGGGATCGACGTCATCACCACCGTCAACGTGCAGCACCTCGAGGCCCTCAGCGACACCGTATTGCGATTGACGGGCACGCTCGTGCGGGAGACGTTACCCGACGGCATCCTCGCGCTCGCGGACGAAGTCATTTTGATCGACATCACGCCCGAGATGCTGCGGCAGCGCCTGCGCGACGGAAGGATCTATCCGCCGGAGCGGATCGAAACGGCGCTGACGCACTTCTTCCGCACCGAGAATCTCTTCGCGCTGCGCGAGCTCGCACTACGGGAAGCCTGGCGCGCTCGCCATCGCGAACGCATCGCTTCGCCGTTCGAGCGCATCCTGCTCAGCGTCGGCTCACTGCCCATCGACATTCAGATGGTTCCGCGCGCGGGACGGCTTGCGGCGAGGCTCGGCATCGAGTTTGCGATCGCGCACGTCGTTGGAAAAGACGATAAGGTCGACCCCGTGGCCGTCGAAACGATGCGAAACGAAGCACGCAAGACCAACATCGAATGGATCGACGATGCTGCAGACGACGTGCCACGCCGCCTGCTCGAAATCGCGCGTTCGAAACCGGAGACGACTATTGCCATCGGCGGAACGCATCGACCGCCGAAACTTTTCGCGCGTCCATCATTCGCCCGCCGTCTGCTGGATGCCGGAGCGCGCGAGCTGCTGATACTCGTGCGTCCAAAGATCGAACAGGAAGCTCTCCCCGAAGACTAGTCGGCCTTCAATCCATCCAGCGCGCCCTGCGCGTCGGGATTCTGGTTTTTCAGCGTCGCAATCGTCGCACGCCGTCCTCGATTGGTACGTCGTAGGCTGCATGCGATTTTGGTCCTACAATGATTACGCGGTAATGCCGCGTAAGAGCCTGATATGAGGAACTTCATGTGATCACGACTCGTCTCATCGCTGCGGCAGCCTTTGCCCTAGGTTTGACACTTTGCGGAGCACCGGCACTCGCGCAAGCGCCGCAGACCGCGACGCCGGCGCCTTCACCGTCGGCATCGGCGACGCCGAGCGGCCCAACTGATCCCTGCGGCTCCCTCCTGTCGATCGTCAATCGTCCAACGATATCGACGGGGGTCTGTACCGTGCAAACCGGTCACTTCGTCGTCGAAAACGGATATCAGAACACGGTGACGACCGGACCGGGCGGGGGAAATACCGCGATCGTAGGACAGAACGACGCCGGCATTCGAATCGGCACGTTCGATCCGCATTTCGACCTCGAGTTCACGCCGCCCAACTATGCGGCATCGACGGTGGGCGGATCGCGCGTCACGGGCTCGACCGACATGACGCTCGGCGCGAAATACGAGCTGGGGTACACTTCCAACGCGCTATACGGAATCGCCGGCTTCGTCACGCTGCCCTCAGGGACGCCCGCATTTACCGCGGGGAACGCGCAGTTTACCGGCGATTTCAACTGGGGCTATACGATTAACTCGGTGTTCGGCGTCAACGGGACGTTCGCCGTGAACGCGCTTAGCGGCATCAACTCCGGTGGTCAGCCGCAGTCGTACTTTGCGTTCGTTCCAAGCATCGAAGCGACGGCGGCCCTGCCCGGCTCCCCCTCGGAACTCTTCGCCGAATACGCGTATTTTTCACAAGCCGGACCGAATCTGGGCAGCAAGAACGTCTTCGATTTCGGCTACATGCGCGACTTCGGTCAACACGTGCAGCTCGACATCGAGTACGGCTTCTCGCCGACATCGATCAACGGCAAAAAGCAGCATTATATCGGTGCCGGCCTCTCGTTCATGAACTAGGCGGAGGGGAAATAC
>DASRSM010000056.1:0-7025 GCA_035656415.1 Vulcanimicrobiaceae bacterium
GATCTGCTCGTGTTGTCGTTTTCCGCAGACGAACGGGACGATCGTACGACCGGCCAGCGTCAGAATCGAAACGGCGTTTCCCCTACGCGAGAGGATGCGGGCGTCGTAGGGCATCGCCGCATCGGGTCGGAAGCGCGGGCGCACGGACCGATCGCGTCGCAGAGCGCCGGCGACCTGCGCGATGGCGCGCACCGCCATCTGCGCCGAGAGGTCGAACCGGGTTCGAAGCTCACGGTAGTGCCGTTTCTGCAGTTCGTATTTGCCGGCGCATCCGCTCGCGTGCGCGAGACTGGCCAGCCAATCCGCGGCCGCATTGAAGCGCCGGATGGTCGCGTCGAGCAACGCGGCCTGATCGGCGTCGGGAACGAGTTGCGTTTGGATGGCGAGGTGCATGAGCGACCCTCAACATATCACCGCAGAGTGTCATACGCATGGCATTGTGGCGCAGCGCTTCCTCCCCAACCTGAAGAGTCGGAGCCTCCGCGCGGAACTATGGTGAACGGTACGCCATACGGTCAGCCGCTCGTCGCACCCGAGGTCTCCGACTCGACGATCTCGGAACCGTAAGAATCGCGATTCCCCAGAAGAATCACGACGACCGACGCGATAACTGCGGCGCCGCCGGCGGCGACGTTCCGCGTCATGGGTTCGTGGAGAAACGTCACGCCCAGCAGCACGGCAACCACGGGGTTGACGTAGCAGTACGTCGAGACGGTTGCGGCCGGCAGCGTGCGAACGGCAAAAGCGAACGCCGTATAGCCGGCCATCGCTCCGCCGGTGATCAGCCACAACATTCCAAGCCACGATTGCAGTGAGACGCGGGCAAGCTCGAAATGCGAGCCCTCGCCCAAACAGAGCCCCACGACCACTGCGAGCGCGCCGCCGATGAACATCTCGACCGGAGCCGCCAAGGGATGATGTTCGGTAGCACGGGCGTACACCGAGCCCAGCGCCCACGAGAACGCGCTGACCAATAACAGCACGGTATACAACACGTCCGCTTGGCCGGACGGCTGCCCGACGAGCAGCCCGATGCCTAGCGTTCCAACGATCAGTCCGGCAATCGACGTCATGCCGATCGGCTTGCGCACGCGAATCGCTTCGAGCACGAGCATCCATATCGGCGTGCTGGCAACGAGCAGCGCGGCGATGCTCGTGTCCACGCGCGTCTCAGAAACGGAGAGTAAGCCGTTCCCGATGGTCAGCAGCAGCGCGCCGGTGATGGCGATGTGCAATGCTTGCTTGAGCGTCGGCAGCGGCGGCTTCCGATCCCTCGGCGCAAATGCCCACTGCAATGCAAAGAGCAGCACGCCGGCGATCATGTAGCGGGTGCCGATCATGAGGTACGGCGGTATCGTTTCGACGCCCACGCGAATCGCGAGGTACGTCGATCCCCACAGAAACCAGATTGCAATGAGCGCAATCCAAGGTAAATAGCGCCGCCCGGACATCGCCGCCCACAACACTGCGAAACAGCGCCGAGTTTCGGGGAATTATGTGCGCCGAAGTACAGGACCCAGTCGGCTTCATACGCGAACTCAGCCTCCTATCTGCGCTGCGCCTTGATAAGGGAGCTTTTTATGCCGCGGGTTTTTGGTATTTCTGTCCTGCTTGCCGTGTTCGCGTTCGCGTCGGGAGCAGCCGCGGCGCCGCCCACGGGCGGTCGGGCGTTTCAAGAACCGGTGATTCTCTCGAGCAAGGACGGCGTACTCGAAGTCACGCTGACGTCGCGTCAGACGACGGGGTATCTCGATACCGTCAGCGGGCCGGTAAAGCACATGCTGCTCTTCGACTACTCCGTTGAGCGCGGCACGTCGTCGAACGGCGAAATATCGGGCGGCCACATGTATCCGGCGCCAACGCTGCACGTCGAACCCGGTGAACGGCTAATCGTTCACATCAACAACGAGCTGCGGGGCCTTTCTATTTCCGACTACTACGATCCGAAATACACGCCCGCCGGCCAGACCGTACCGCTCTATCCCACGATGCTGACCTCGTCTCCCATCAACCTTCACGTGCACGGCGCGCACGTCAGCCCGCGCGGAAATGCCGACAACGTCTTGCTGCACATCGATGCCGGAATGTCGAACACGTACGTCTACGACATCCCCAAGAACATGACGCCCGGCACGTTCTGGTATCACAGCCATCTCCACACGCTGACGGCAATGCAGACCTACTACGGGTTGGCCGGTATGCTGCTCGTGGGTCGTGCCGACAGCGAGATTCCGTTGGTCACGCAGAAGAATATTCCGATTCGAACGATGTTGCTGCAGTACAACGCCGTGTTCGATCGTAAAGACGGTCTGACGCAGATGACCAACCCCAACTGGCCGCAGTGGGTCAGCACGCTCGTTCCGCCCAAGGGCGACGAGCTCGCCAATGGTACCTATCGTCCATTACTCGCACCGGTGAACTTCTTGGAATCGCATAAGGGCACGCGATGGGCCACGGTATGGTACGCCGGACCGTTATCGATCAACAACACCCGCGGCCGCTTCCAGTTCATACCGATGAACCTGCAGCGCTTCACGCCTTTTGCCGCCGGCGATCCGGCCATGAAGCCCAACTTGAAGCTCCCCGACTACGAGCGCGACACGCAGTTCACGGTGAACGGGCAGTTCGAGCCGGAGCTGAAGGTCAAACCCGGACAAACCGAGGTTTGGGTGCTCGCGAACGTCAGCGACATCGCCTATATGAACGTCCAGCTTACCGAAACGGCGACGGGTTACCATCCGAAGTTTGCGATCGTCGGGCAAGACGGCCTCGCGTACCAAGAAGTCGAACATCCGCACGAACAAGACGGAACGCAGCTCTTGATCCCGCCGGCAACGCGCTACGCGATAGCGGTGACCATGCCGCAAAAAGGATCGCTGCGCCTCGAACTGCCGGGGCTCGGTTCGAGCGGGCGCGCGGTCTCGGCGCCGGGCATCCTCTACACCAACGACGGAACGAAAAATCCGCCCGCAGTTTTGGGCTCGTTGAGCATCTTGCCGCAATCGATCAGTTACGCCGACGGCTTCTTCCTGTTCCCATCGCAAACGCTGCTCAACGCCATGCCCGATGAAGGGCAGGGCGTTACGACCACTTTTGAGCCCGGGCAGAAACTCGATGCGCCGACGCCTTTCCACGATTTATCGAAAGTCAAGCCCGACGTAAGCCGCACGATTCTGATCAACGGCGGTTTCCTCAACAATCACGCCAGCAAGCAAGATCCGAAGGCGTTCGTTTACGCGTTTGCGGGAAACGCGTTCCCCAACGTTCCGCTGATTCAAGCGCGTCTGGGGTCGGTTGAAGAGTGGAACTTCGTCAATGAGAATAACGACGCGCATCCGATTCACGTCCACGTCAACGATTTTCAGGTAACGAAATACAACGATCCGACGACGGGAACAAAGCTCGGTCCGATGATGTTCGGCCAAGACAACGCCAACGTCCCCGCACCGCTGATGGGACCGCAAGAGGCGGTCATTCACCCAGGCACGCTGACGATGCGCACGCATTTCATCGATTATTTGGGCTTGTACGTTCTGCACTGTCATCGTCTCAACCACGAAGACAATGGGTTGATGATGCTGGTCAACGTGATTCCGGCCGTTTCCGATTACGCGGTGGCGGTTCCGGGATCGCCGGGTCATCCGGCTAGGGTCAACGTCTTCGACGGAAATGGCGATAAGCCGATCGCGACCGTTACGCCGTTCCAGGACTTCTTCGGGACACCTAGCGTTGCAATGGGTGACGTCGACGGGGACGGAGTTTACGATCTCATCGTCGGTGCGGGTAAGGGACACTCACCCGAAGTCGTTGCCTATTCGGGCGTCGTTAATGACGGTAAGCCGTTTGCAAACGAACTCGCACGATTTCAGGCGTTCGACACTGCGGAAATGGGGGGCGTGAGCGTCGCGTCCACGCAAGTCGACGGCAGGGCACCCGACAACATTATCGTCGGGTCGGGCGCAGGTACGACGGATCGCGTGCGTATTTTCAGCAGCGAGCTGCCGGCGGTCGGCACGATGCCGAAAACGTTTGCGACGTTCGAACCCTACGGAAGCGACACGTCCGGCGTCAGCATTGCTGCGGGGTTCGTCGACTTTTTAACGGGACGCGACAGCATCGTAACTGCGCCCGGTACGGGATCGCAGGTCAAAGTGTTTTCCTATTCGCTCATGACCCCGATTGGCGCACCTCCGGCGTGGCCCGACAATCCCGGCACGCCGCACCTAGACGCGACGTTCGCGCCGTTCGGCACCGGTTATCGCGGTGCGATGTCGATCGCGGCCGGTTGGCTTGCGGGTTCGTACGGCGGTGCGGAAGCGATCGCGGCCGGCCGGCTTTCCGGCGTGGGAACGGTAAAGGTGTTTTCGACCGGGACCGCGCTCCAAGGCAATCCGAAGATGTATCTGCATAGTGCGATGATGCACGAACTGGCTTCGAACTTCACCGAGATCGCATCGTTCGAGCCGTTTGCCGGTTCGGTGGGCGCCCGTGTGGCGACGACTTCGACGACGACCGGCGCCGATTTGCTGGTGAGCGGCGCTTCCGGCGGCAGCGTGCGCGTTGAGAAGTTCCGGTTGACGCGTGCGAATCCGCAAGCCCACGTTCTCACGGCGCGTCCCGTGCACGCGGTGCAGTCGGGAGCGGGAAAGGCACCGGAGGTCATCGGCGGCGACTAGCAGGCCTGCTAGCGCGGGAGCTCATGTCGGTTTTCGCCGCCCTCATCTCGTTGCCGGCGCGGAGACCTCGACCTTGAGGTCGAGGAGGAAGCGCCGCCCCCTTTTTACGGCATCCGAAAGAACAATGCCATGCGCATGGCACTGTGCTATGTAAGAATGGATTTTGTGAAACGGACGATTGCGATACGGCTGGTGACGACGCCGGAGCAAATGAAAAACTTCGTCGCATTGCGTTCGGCATTCTCGGCGGCATGCAACCTGGTTGCCCCCATCGCCCTCGAGCACCGGGTAACCAACCGCGTGCGCTTGCACCACCTCGCCTATCGCACTGTCCGCGCCGCGTTGCCGGCGCTTGGCGCACAGCTTGCCTGCAACGCCGTCGCCGCCGTGGCACGTAGTCTTAAGGCGCATCGCGCTAACAGACGATCGTGGATCAGCGTCGAACGGCGCGCTGAAGCGGCGGTGCATTTCGATGCGCGCACGTATCGTCTGATCGATGGGACGGTGTCGCTCTTTACATTGGCTGGCCGGCGGAAGATCCCGGTTCGGCTTGGCTCGTTCCAGCGGCAGTATCTCAAGCGCGCCGTTCTTCGCGAAGCGGAGTTGGTTGAGCGTCGCGGGCGATGGTATCTGCACGTTGTCCTCAGTCTGCCCGAGCCCAAGAACGTCGGCGGCAGCGGCGTGCTCGGAGTAGATCTTGGTGAGAACGTCGCCGCCGCGACCAGCGGCGGTACGCTCTTTGGAGGTGGGAGGCTTAGAGAGACGCGCGATCGGTTTTTGGCGTTGCGCAAGCGCCTTCAAGGCAACGGTTCGCAGTCGGCAAAGCAGTTGCTGATACGAATCTCCGGCCAGGAGGCGCGTCACGTGCGCCACGTCAATCACAAGATTAGCGCGGCGGTCGTGCGCGAGACGCTCGAGGGCGGCTACGGGACGATCGCGATGGAGAACCTGACGAACATCCGCGAGCGCATCAGGATGGGCAAGCGGATGCGTACCCGGTTGCATCGTTGGGCCTGGCGGCAGCTGCAGCAGTTTGTGGAATACAAGGCTGCGGATGTCGGTATCGCCACGCTGTACGTCGATCCGGCGTACACCTCGCAGACGTGCAGCCTCTGTGGCGCAATGGGCAGTCGTTCCAGGCATCGGTTTTCCTGCAAGATATGTGGTATCTTCGCGCACAGCGACCGCAATGCGGCTCGAAATCTGGCGAAGATTGGAGCGAGCGCTCTCGTTCCAACGGGTGACGTAATGCGCCCGAATGTGGCGGCATAAGCCGACCATAAGGCCTCGTCCTTTGGGGCGAGGATTCATTACTTACCTCTATCGTGGCGGCCCGAGTCCCCCAGTGAGGGCGAGAAAGTGATGCAGCACTGGGTGTCTTGGCTGGAGGCGCTCGGATCCAAGGGACATCTCAAGGATCGCGGTCAGCCGCTCGACGGCGAAGGAAAGGTCGTGCGCAATAAGCGGATGATCACCGATGGTCCATACGCCGAGTCGAAAGGACATCGTCGCCGGCTATACGATCGTCGAGGCGAAAGATCTGGCGCAGGCTGCCGACCTCGCGATAGGTTGTCCGATATTCGATCGCGACGGATTCGTCGAAGTCCGTCCCGTGATGCAGATGTAGTGCAACACGACGAGCACCTCACCAATTTATATGCTTCAGTCCGGGCGAAGCCGAGTCGTAGGCACCTAGGTGGTCAGGCCCGTTGCGGAACGTCGCAACGGCAAACAAAGCGGCGGCGACAAAATGCATGCCGCCAGCCTACACGAGCGCTTCGAGGTTTTCTCTCAAAATGGTTTCAGAGTTTCTTCAGCGGCGCAGCCGTCACGTGCAGGGCGCGAAGCTGAGCGCGAGCTAGATAGAACGATGAGAAAACTTGCCGTTGCCTTTCTTCTCGCGCTCGTTGCGTGTGCGAGCCCTTCGAACCCGCCGGTAACCCAAGTAGCCGCCCCGGCGGAAGCGGCCGCCGCAGCGCCGACCCCCAACGGCCTCACCGCTGCGTCGAACTACTGCCGCAAGACCGGCGGCGTCGTTCAGGTGCGTAACGCCTGGTATACGACAGCCGCTGGCGCACTTGCCCGCCTGAACGCATCCACGACGTTCTGCCACTACCGCGCCAAAGATAAATCGACGATCGATCTCGACGTCAACACGCTGTACTCCACGAAGCCGACGCTCGCTGCGCTTGCATACTATGCCGAGATCAAAGTCAGCAAGCAGTGCCGCAAATATCTCGCCGATCCAGCGGTGTGCTACTGCCGGCAGCAACTTATCGGTGCCGACTTCTTCACGACCGGCGGCTATTGGGTAGCTGCAGGACAGCGGCCCAACGGCAACAACACGAC
>DASRSM010000057.1:0-3046 GCA_035656415.1 Vulcanimicrobiaceae bacterium
GACGAACTCGTCGCCGGCGTACCGGGCGATGATGTCGCCTTTGCGCGCGTTCTTTTTGAGAACCTGGGCGAAACGCTTGAGCGCGAGATCGCCAAGGCTGTGGCCGCCGGTGTCGTTGATCTTTTTGAGGTCGTCCAAGTCGAGAATCACGAACGCGAAGGCCGTGTCGTAGCGCTCGGAGGTGTGAAGTTCGCGCTCCAGCAAATCGTGGAGCGCTCGGCGGTTCGGAATCCCGGTCAAGCTGTCGGTGTGCGCGAGCCGCTGCGTCTCTTCGAGCAGCCGGCGCGTTTCCTCATACAGGCGTGCGTTTTCCACCGCAATAGCGGCCTGGGAAGCGAAATCGAGAATTACGCGCAGCTGGTTTTCGGTAATCTCGGCGTCCGGCGGGTCGTCGGCGTACAGCATGCCGCGGACGACGTCGCGCGCTACCAGCGGCGCAATGCAGTAGGCGCCGCGCGCGTCGTCAAGAGGCTTGTCCGGGTCGGCAGCGGTACCGTACGCCAGCTGAAGGTCGCCGTGGGCTACGTCCTGTAAAGTCGAATCCGAACGGTATTCGCGCGGGTCGAGAGCATGGAGGACTTGGCCGTTGAGATCGCCCTCGAGTCGGCGAATGATGACACCGTTTTCAATGACGTCGAAGAGAATGACGCGCTTGAACTTGAGCGCTTCGACGACGCCGCGCAAGACCATGGAAAGGATGTCGTTGATCTCGAGCGTCGAGTTTATTGTGGAGAAGACTTGCTGAAGAACGAACAGCTCGGCGTTTTGTTGCGCGTATTCGTCGCGCTCGGCTTCCACCCAGGCAACGCGCGCGCGCAGCTGCTCGAGCTCCTTCTGAAGCTCGGCGATGACGACGCCTTCGGCGTGTTTGCTGGACAATATCGTCTCCATGGCGCTCGGCCGGCTGACTATTTTCACACCTTAGCTAGGAACCCCGCTTGAGAGACTTCGTCCACCTTCACGTCCACTCCGAATACTCGCTGCTCGACGGGGCATGCCGGGTCGACCGGCTCTGCCGCCGCACGGCCGAGAACGGGTCGCCGGCCGTAGCGCTGACCGACCACGGCGTGATGTACGGCGCGATGGAGTTCTACTACAGCGCCCGGGAGGCGCGGCTCACCCCCATCATCGGATGCGAGGCCTACATCGCTCCCCGCGGCCGGTTCGACCGGACCGTCCGCGACGAAGCCCACGTGACGCTGCTAGCCGGCGACCTGGTCGGCTACCGGAATCTCACGGCCCTGGTCTCGAAAGGCTTCCTGGAAGGCTACTATTACAAGCCGCGCATCGACCTCGATCTGCTCGAAAAGCATAACGACGGTCTGATCGTGCTATCGGGGTGCATGTCCGGCCTCGTGGCCGCGCCATTGCTTAAAAACGACTACGCAACGGCGCTGCGTAACGCCAAGACGTACGTCGAAATCTTCGGCGACCGGTTTTACATCGAAGTGATGCGTCACGGGATGCCCGAGGAAGAAGCGATCAACGAGGGCCTGGTACGGGTTGCGCGCGAGCTGTCCGTGCCGATCGTCGCGACCAACGACTCGCACTACCTCGATCAAAAGGACGCGCCGGCGCACGACGTGCTGCTATGCATCGGCACCGGCAAGACCGTGTCGGACACGTCGCGCATGAAGTTCTATTCGGATCAGTTCTACGTCAAAAGCGCCGACGAGATGTACGAGCTGTGGCACGACCTGCCCGAAGCCTGCGAGAACACGGTAAAGATCGCGGAACGCATCGACATCCGCATCCCGGAAAAAATCTTTCACTTGCCGCAGTATCCGGTTCCCGCCGCCGCGGACGGAAGCGAGAAGACCGACGAGCAGTACCTCCGCGAAATCTGCGAGACCGGCTTGGTCGAGCGCTACGGCGAGGAGCGCGTCGCAAACGAGCCGCAGCTGCGCGAGCGCCTGGAGTACGAACTCGACGTCATCATCAAGATGGGCTTCGCCTCGTACTTTTTGATCGTCTGGGACTTCATCAAATACGCGCGCGATCACGGCATTCCGGTCGGTCCGGGCCGTGGCTCTGCAGTTGGCTCGATCGTCTCGTACTGCCTGCGTATCACCGGCTTGGATCCGCTGCGGTTCAACTTGTTCTTCGAGCGGTTCCTCAATCCGGACCGTATCTCGATGCCGGATATCGATACCGACTTCTGCGTCGAACGGCGCGATGAAGTGATCGACTACGTTACGGAAAAGTACGGCAAGGACCGCGTCGCACAAATCGTTACGTTCGGCACTATGGCCGCGCGAGCGGCCGTGCGCGACGCAGGTCGCGCGCTGGGCATTCCGCTGCCGGACGTCGATCGGGTCGCGAAACTGATCCCCTCGGGACCCGGGGGCCTTTCTATCTCAGACGCTCTGGATCAAATTTCCGAACTGAAGTCGCTCTACAACCTGCGGCCGGAAATTCGCCGTTTGCTGGACACCGCAAAAGAGATCGAAGGGCTGGCGCGCAACGCCGGAACGCACGCAGCCGGCGTCGTGATCTCGGCGGGTCCGCTCATCGATTACACGCCGCTCGTCCGTTTCGGTGACGGCGGGGTCAACACGCAATTCGACATGGAGTGGGTCGAGAAGATCGGCCTGCTGAAGATGGATTTTCTCGGGCTGCGCAACCTCACCGTCATGGACAATGCGGTGAAAGAAATCCAACGTACCATCGATCCCGCGTTCGAGTTGACTGCGATTCCCATCGACGACGCCAAAACGTACGAGATGCTCTGCCGCGGCGAGACGATGGGCGTCTTTCAGATGGAATCGGAAGGCATGAAGCGCGTTTGCTTGGACCTGCGGCCGTCGAGATTCGACGACATCATCGCGCTGGTTGCGCTCTACCGCCCCGGTCCGATGGAGCTGATCCCGCAGTACGTCAATAGCAAGCACGGTCGCCAGACGCCGAAATATTTGCATCCTAAGCTCGAACCGATCCTCAACGAGACATATGGTGTCCCCGTTTACCAAGAACAAGTGATGCAAATGGCGCGCGACATCGCCGGTTTCTCGATGGGTGAAGCCGACGAGCTGCGCAAAGTCATGGG
>DASRSM010000058.1:0-9528 GCA_035656415.1 Vulcanimicrobiaceae bacterium
AGCGCACGACCACTCCGCCGGCGTCGGCGATCGGAACGGCGCGTTCGAGAAACCAGCGATACGTGCCGTCGCTGCGGCGCTTGATCCGGTGCTCGATTTCGTACGGCTCGCCGCTTGCGATCGCGTGCCTCCAGCGCACCTGAGTTTCCTCGAACTCCTCGGGGTGAACGACGTCCAATCCCGACCCGTCTTCGCGCGAATAGTCTTCGAGCGTTACGCCCGTATAGTCGATCCAACGCTGGTTCAAGTAGTCGATCGCGCCGCTCGCCGTTGCAGACCACGCGAGCTGCGGCATCGCTTCGGCAATAGTTCGGAAGCCGGCGTCGAGCTCGGCACCTAGACTTTCTCGTGCGGCGACGCTGCGCTTGTACATGCTTGCGAGCCGTCCTTTCGACTCGCGCGTCCCTCGGACTTTTTTGCGCCCTGCAAAGCAAGCAGGCGCTGAAACGCTCCTTGGGCTTAAGCAAACTAATCCGCCCTTAAACGGTCGCCCCCCATTTCACAGAATACGTCTCCGCGGAGCAGCCTACGATGTCAACATCATGTCGACTATAGCGGTGCCAAAACTTCCCCCACTTACACGCACGTTCGGCGCGGTCGGAGCGCGCACGCGCTGGCTACTCATCGCGGGACTTGCGTTACTCTGTATCGCAGCCGCGACGGCCGGGCTGGTTCGCGCGCGAGCGCAGGTTTCGTACGTTACGGCACCCGCGACCCAGCAGACGCTCGTGCAGACCGTGACGGCGTCGGGCGTCGTCAACCCGCAAAACAACATTTCCGTCGGCACGCAAGTCTCCGGAACGATTTCGGAGATCGACGTCGACTACAACAGCAAGGTCAAGAAGGATCAGATTCTCGCACGTCTCGATCCGAGCACGCTTCAAGCGCAGCTCGATCAAGCCCGCGCCGCTCTCGCCCAGGCGCAGTCGCAAGTGTCCGCAGCCGACGCCAACGCGAGCGGCGCGGCGTCGGCGACCGACGTTGCCGCGGCGAACGCTCGTGCGCAAGCGGCGGCGGTCGGTGCTGCGCAAGCCAACGCGCAGAAAGCGCAGGCAGCACTGTCGCTCGCGCAAACCACGCTGACGCGCGACTCGTCGCTGCTTTCGCAGGGGTATCTCGCGCGCAGCACGGTCGATACGGATCGCGCGAACGCCGCGCAGGATCAAGCCGACGTCGCGTCAGCTCAAGCGGCGATCGCGCAGGCGCAGGCACAGGCGCAGGCGGGCGCCGCCGCGATCGGTCAAAACGGCAGCACGCAAGCCGCACAGGCCGCGACCGCGCAGGGCGCACAAGCCAACGTCGCCGCGGCGCAAGCCGTCGTGCAGGAAGACCAGCTCAACCTCGATCACACGATCATTCGCTCGCCGGTCGACGGCACGGTCGTCGCGCGCGACGTCTCGGTCGGTCAGACCGTCGCTGCGTCGCTGCAGACGCCGACGCTGTTCGCGATCGCGCAAGATCTCGGCAAAATGGAAATCGACATCAACGTGGGCGAGCCGGACATCGGCAACGTCAAGCGCGGTGAGAACGTCGACTTCAACGTGCTCGCGTACCCGAACCGCACGTTCCACGGTTCCGTTTCCGAAGTGCGGATCAATCCGCAGACGCTAAATAACGTCGTGACCTACGACGTCGTGGTTCTCGTCGACAACTCCGACGGCGCCCTGCTGCCGGGTATGACGGCCAACGCATCGATCGACGTCGCGACCGCGAAGAACGCGATCGTCGTGCCGATCTCGGCGCTGCAATGGAAGCCGCTTAACGGAACGCACCGCAAGACAACCACCGGCGCAAGCGCGCCGAACTCCGCCTCCCCGTGGGGCGCGGTCGACGCGAGTGCCGTAACGGCTAGCGCGGTTACCGGCGGGTCGAGCGGCGCGATCTTCGTGCAGCGCGACGGCAAGCTGCAGCGCGTGTCCGTCAACGTGACGCTCGCAACCGCGACGCAGGCCGCAGTCGTCCCCGCGCAGGGCAGCACGCTCCAGAGCGGCGACGCGGTAATCATTGCTTCGAACGGATCGGCGCGTTCGCAAACGACGCGCGCGCAAACGGGCCGCTCGCCGATGTCGGGTTCACCGGCGGGCGGCGCGATGCGGGGGATCCACTAATGGAACTTGTCCTCAACGTCACGGGCTTGACGAAGCGTTACGTGTTGGGCGACGCCGAAGTGCACGCGCTCGACGGCATCGATCTGACGCTCGAACGCGGCGAGTTCGTCGCGATCATGGGTCCGTCGGGATCGGGCAAATCGACGTTCATGCAGATCGCCGGTTTGCTCGACACGCCGACGTCGGGAACGTATCGCTTCGAGGGCGACGACGTGTCGCGTCTCGATTCCGACGCACGCGCGGCCATTCGCAGCCGCCGCCTCGGCTTCGTCTTTCAAGCATACAATCTGTTGCCGCGTACGAGCGCGCTCGAGAACGTCGAGCTGCCGATGGTGTATGCGGGCATGCCGGAGTCCGAGCGCAGCCGGGTTGCGCTCGAGATGATGGCGCTCGTCGGCGTCGACAAGCTGGCGCGCCACAATCCCAACCAAATGTCGGGCGGACAGCAGCAGCGCGTCGCGATCGCGCGCTCACTGGTCAACGATCCCGCGATGATTCTCGCGGACGAGCCGACCGGGGCGTTGGACACGAAAACCTCAAGCGAAGTCATGCGCATCTTTACACGCGTCAACGAAGAGCGGGGTACGACCATCATGCTGGTTACGCACGAGCCGGATATTGCGGCTTACGCACGGCGCATCGTCACGTTTCGCGACGGACACATCGTCGGCGACGCCATCAACGAGAAGAGGGCCGCATGACACCGCGCGCCACGCTGCGTCTCGCCTTACAGGCGCTCACGCGCAACAAAGCGCGCTCGTTCCTTACGATGCTAGGCATCGTGATCGGCGTCGCGGCCGTCATCGTGACCGTATCCATCGGGGCCGGTGCAAGAATTTCCGTACAGAACTCGATCAGCAGCCTCGGCTCGAATCTCATCGTCGTTCAGCCCGGAAGCGTGACGACGGGCGGCGCGCGCAGCGGTTTCGGCGGCGCGTCGACGCTGACTCCGGCCGACGGTCTCGCCATCGCCGCATTACCGGGTGTGGCCAGCGTTTCGCCGCAGGTGACCGTGCGCACGCAGGTCGTTGCCGGCGGCAATAACTGGCAGACGACGGTCAACGGCGTAGCACCGACCTACACGTACGTTCGCTCGCAAACGCTCGCGTCGGGACGCTTCTTTTCGCAAAGCGAAGTCGCTTCGGCCGCAAAGGTTGCCGTCTTAGGGCAAACCGTCGTTTCGGAGCTCTTCCCCAACGGGGGTTCGCCAATCGGCTCTACGGTCATCATTAAGGGAGCGCCGTTCTCGGTGATCGGCGTGTTAACGCCGCTCGGTCAAAGCGCGATGGGTCAAGATCAGGACGATACGGTTCTCATTCCGTATACGTCGGCGAGTGAACGTCTGACCGGATTGACGACCGTGAACGCGCTGCTCGTATCGGCCAAAGATTCGCAGGCAATCGACTCCGCGCAAGACGAGATCGTGCGCCTGCTGGAACAGCGTCATCGCATCGTTCCGCCGCAGACCGACGACTTTCAGGTGCGTAACCTCCAGTCGATCGCGCAGGCCGCTTCGCAAACGAGCGCCGTGATGGAGTTTCTCCTCGCCGGCGTCGCGGCGGTCTCGCTGCTCGTCGGCGGCATCGGCATCATGAACATCATGATGGTGTCGGTTACCGAGCGCACGCGCGAGATCGGATTGCGCATGGCGGTCGGCGCGCCGGGCCGCGTCATTCTGCAGCAGTTCCTTACCGAGTCGATCGTGCTCGCAACCATCGGCGGAGTCATCGGAGTGATCTTCGGGCTGATGGGAACGGGTGTCGTATCTTTGTTGGCGCGATGGCCGACGGCGATTCCCGTCGGATGGGTCGTCGCGTCGGTCGCGTTTGCCGCGATGGTCGGCATCTTCTTCGGATACGCGCCAGCCCGCAAGGCGGCGGGGCTTCACCCGATCGAGGCGTTGAGGTTCGAGTAGCAGCGGCTACTCGAACTTCTTCGCGTACGTCTAGGACGCGATCGTTCTCTCTATTTGGTCGAGCACGAGAATGTCGAGCGGATCGGTCAGCTTGAGCTTGAACAAGCCGAGCTTCGGCTCGAATGCATACTTGTGGCGTGTGTCGCGCGGCGTTTCGATGACCGCGTGCACGCGCCGCCGGCCGTTGCCTTCGGCGAATGCGGGAATCGTTTCGACGTTCGCGGGGTTGATCCGTTTCATCTGTCGTGTTGGACCTGTTGGGTACAACCGTAACGTGGCAAGCAGCGCAAAGGCACAACCCGGCACGTGGAGCTGGCTCAAGGAGTACAGCGGGTACGCGGTCACGATACTGCCGTACGTGTCGGCGGGACTCGTCCTCATCCAAGGCTTGAGCGTGTGGATAAAGGCGGCGATCCTTCTCGTATTCGCCGTCATCGTGCTGTTGATTCGCGTGCTCCACGAAAAGGCGGGCATCGAAATCACCGACGACTCGAAGCGGCAAAAGAAACCCTAAGCCGAATACGTCGGCGTGCTCGCCGCGTTCTTCCTCGCCCCGTTCTTTGCTCCGGCGCCGCGCGCGACGGTCGCGCCGGCTACAGTTTTCGGCGCCCCGCCGGCGCGTATGACGCTCGTAACGCGGCCGCTCGGCTTCGATCCGGACGGGAACGCGCGGTGGCTCGTACTGACGAAGTTCTTCGACTCACAGGGAAACCCGACGCTGATCATGGCGAACAGCGACTTCAGCTGGACGTCGCGCGATGGTCGCGTGCAATGGCAGACGCGCATGCGCTTCGGTCAGCCGTCGGCGATTCTCATAACGCCTCGCGACGGACTGCTGACGATGACGGTGCATGCCAACTATCCGAAGCTCGGCACGTTAAAGGTCCGCACCAACACGCGATTTTGGCCGCAGCCGCGAGTCGTCGCGCAGGCGCTCGGCCCGCGCGCGATTTCCATTGGCTGGTTTCCGCGCGAAGAGTACGCGGTACGCGTCGACCGCGTCGACGCGCGCGGACGCCGTGTCAGCACGATGGTACCCGCTCCGAGTTCGTCGCTGCTCGATACCGGCGTGAACGCATCCGGCACGTACAGGTACGCGGTGTATCGGCGCGATCGCCGGCCCGTCGCGTTGTCGGTAACGACGCCGGCTCCGCCGCCGCGCACGACCATCGCGAGCGTCTATGGCAAAGGCATGTGGTTGTTTTTCACGGTCAATCCCGTCGACGATATCTACTACGCGCATCTCGATCCGCGCGCCATCGCGGACCGGGCTGCGCGTGCGGGGCTGCGTTACGTCGAGCTTCGCTTTACCTACGGAGCATATTGGGAGGTCGACCCGCAAGCCAAACCCACGATCGACGCCATCGTCGACGGGCTCGCGGCTCGCGGCATCGGAACGATCGCGTGGACGGTTCCTCGCGATCTCTCGTTTGAAGACCTCGCGGCGTCGGTTCGCTCGGCGTACTACCGCACCGCGAACGGAACGCCGGTACGGGGATTGGCGATCGACGTCGAACGCGGCGACGATTTCATGGGCGACGCACCCGAAGGCAACGCCGCGTTATGGCGATACGTGTTGCTCGTTCGCCAAGCGATGGGGTCGCGCTACCTCATCGTGAGCAACGTCGAAGATCCGTACTTGGAGCATCTCAACGAAACGTCGTATCCCTTTGCCGAGATCGCACGCGCGAGCTCCGTGCTGCAGCCGATGACCTACTGGCGCATGGTTAAGGCAAGCACGACGCCCGCGCAAGTGGGCGCGATCCTTCGCGCGTCGTACGCGGCGGTGCGCCGCGAAGCGGGCGGCCGCGTTCCGATCAGCATCGGAGGGCAAACGGCCGCCGGTCCTTCGGGCGCCCCCAGCCCCGCCGAGATTGTCGCTTCGCTGGAAGCGAGCAGAAAGATCGGAGCACTCGGCGAATGCTTCTTTGCTTGGAACGACACTCGCGACGATCAATGGGAGGCTTTGCGACGATACCCATGGTGAAAGAAATGGCGTTTTTTGCTTACTCCGTGCGGGACGTCCCGCGCGCGCAAGCGTTCTATCGCGACGTGCTAGGACTGAAACCGGGCGATGTTTTCAGCGACCATTGGAGCGAGTTCGACGTGGGAAACGTCACGTTCGGTGTCGGCAACGGCGAGCCGCTCGGATACGCTCCCGGAGCTTCAACCGGCGCGGCGTTCGAAGTGGACGACGTTCGTTCGATGCGCGAGCGTCTCGTCGGCGCCGGCGTGGAAATCAGCGAAGTCCACGATACTCCCGTGTGCTTTGTGTGCTTCGCAAGCGACCCGGAAGGGAACCGGTTCGCGATACACCAGCGGAAACCGGCGCCGGCCTAGCCGCCGCGCCGCGGCGCGCAAACTCGGCGAACGTTTCGCGGACTTCCGAGGCGATCTCGCGCATCATGGTACGTCGAAATGGACCGGCAATTATTGCTTGGCCGGTCTCCAGACGATTTCGATGCCGCGCTTTGCGGTCAGCGATCCGATCGCCCGCGACGCGGGCGCGAACTCTTGAAGTTCGGCTAAGAGCGCGCCTGCGCGAGCGGCCGGTACGGCGATCACGAGTCCGCCCGAAAATTGAGCGTCGCACAATATCGCGGGGAGTCCCAGCGGAAGGTCGGGGGAAAAGCGCGCTCCCGTCGCGCGTGCAGCGCGCAGATTGGCGCGCGCGGCGCTCGGAACGACGTCGTGCGCGGCCAGTGCGAGCGCCCGCGGAAAAAGCGGAACCGTACCGCCGTCGATGCGGGCACCCAATCGTCCGCCGAGCATCTGCCGAACGCGTCCGATCAATCCGTCGTCGTCGACTACGCTCAGCGCCGCAGCGCCGTGCCGCAACGCCGCTTCGCTTGAAGCGGCGTTGAGTTCGATCATCGATTCGATCGCGGGTTCCAGCTCGTCGTCGCCGATCGCGTCGTCGTGGCGTGCCGTCGTGAGAATTCCGACGCCGAGTGCCTTTGTGAGGATCAAGACGTCGCCGTCGCGTCCGGCGTCGCTGCGCACGATTCGTTCCGGGTGTACGATTCCCGTAACGGAAAAGCCGTACTTCGGTTCGGCATCTTTGATCGTGTGGCCGCCGACGACTGGTATTCCGGCTTGCGCGCACGTTTCGGCACCCCCGCGAAATATGGAGGCAACGATCGACGCGTCGAGATCTTCGGGAAACGCGGCCAAAGCGACCGCGCAAAGCGGGCGCGCGCCCGTCGCGAAGAGGCTCGACAGCGCGTTTGCGGCGGCGATACGGCCGTACGCGAATGGATCGTCGACGATCGGGGTAAGCACGGCCAGCGTCATTACGAGCGCCTGCTCGTCGTCCAGACGATAGATTCCCGCGCCACCGGAAATCGCGTTCCCGGCAAGTACGTTGGAATCGTTACCTATCGGCAACTCGCGCAGAACCTGCGCGAGGACGCGGGCGTCGAGCTTAGGCGGTCAACCCGCGCACGACGAGCGATGCGTCAACCGAACGGCGGCGCTCTTAGTCACGACGTTCGCCTTCGCTTAGGGCGTTTGGCTCTCCGCCGGTTAGGCGAGCACCTCTATAGTAAAAAGGATGCCGCGCCTCGCCCAGTTCGCAGTCTGCTTCGTCGCCGCGTGCGTACCGGTTGCTTGCGACGTCCAAGGCACGAATGTCACCGTGCCCGGCACGCGTGCGCGCGGTCGACCTGCGACCGCGACTGCCATTGCGAGCGCGGCCGGCGTCGTGTCGCTTCGCGGCACGGTTGCGGATGCGAAATCTGCCAAGTTCGTGCTGCGCACGCACGACGGCCGCTTCGGCGTGGATATTTCGTCGCGTACGACGCTGCGTGGCCGCTTGCATAACGGTGAGTACGCCCAAGTCGTTGGACACGGACTGCGCCCCGATCGTGCGCGATACGTTGCGTTTTGGAAATCTCGGCCTCCGATGCTTTCGGTAACCGGGCGAATTGCGTCGTCTAGCGAGCTCGGTTTTTCGCTCGATCGCGCGGGAAGCTCTTCGGCAACGATCGTCGTGATCTCGTCGTCGACGAAGACGCCGCCGGCGCTGTCGCCGGGCGAGAACGTTACGGTCGAAGGTTTTGGATCGGCCGCTCGCGGCATCGTTGCGACGCGCGTCGCGGTCGACGCGGCCTCGCCCTCGCCGTCCCCGGCGGCAAGCGTTACACCGAGCGCTACACCGGCGCCGACTCCCACCCCGGTTGCAACCGCGACGCCGACCCCCGCACGGACGCCCACGCCCGCGCCGACTCCGCGCGGCATCGCGCTCGAACCCGGCAAGGTCGTTGGCCAGGACGATCTATTTACGCCCCCCGACGGCAACACGCCCAGCGGCGGCCAGAGCCAAACCATCGACGATATTACCTGCGCGCCGACAATGTACGACAACTACCACGTGCACGTCTACATCGGTCTGTACGTCAACGGAAAACAAGTCGCGATTCCGGACCAAATCGGCATGTATCAGCCGGGCGCGATTTCCAACGGCTATACGAACACGGCGACGTGCTTTTACTACATCCACACGCACGACGCTTCGGGCCTGATACATCTCGAGTCGCCGCAAACCGCGGCCGTCAGCGATTCGATGTATACCCTCCAAAACGTCTTCGACGTCTGGGGCATTAGCGTCGGACCGAATAACTTCGGACAGTTTACGGGAGCGGTTCGGATCTTCATCGGGCGCGCGCCGCTCGGCACGACGACCGTCTCTTCGAGCAGCTATACGGAGTACCTCGGCGATCCCAACTCGATGGCGCTCTATTCGCACCAGGCAATATGGTTCGAGGTCGGACCGCCCTACTACGAGCCGCCGTACATTCCGTTGATCCGCTTCTACAACGAATATTAAGTAGAAGCTAACGCCGCGACGTCGTAACCGAACTGCGCGGCAACGGGCTGCGTGAGCTCGACGATATCGTCGAGCTCCGCGGCATCGAAATTCGGACGATAGTAATCCGGCGGCGACAGCTTCTCGGCATAGGCTTGACGCGTCCCCGCAAACGGTTCGGCGCTCAGTCCGGTGTGCGCGACGATGCGATCGATCGTCTCGAGCGACTTGTCGCACAGATCTTCGTAGCGCACGACGCAAACCGCTTTTGCAAGCTCCGGATCGGATGCGAGCTGCTGCAGAACGAAGTCGTAGACGTACGCCCAATAATGCGCGCGAGCTCGCACGTTTCGGCCCGAGTCGAATAGCTCGTGAATTTCGCGCAGCACCGAGACGTCGCCTAAATTGGCGAGGATTTGGCGTTTACCGAACTCGTGATGGCCCGTCATCTCGATGATTTCGATCTGTCGCGGATCGTCGCGGTCGATCTCGTCCCAGATGCGATCTTGTTTGACGAGCGACGCGATGTGATCGATCGGATTGCGAACGTATAACAGAAAGCGCGCGTCGGGAAACATTTTCTTGAGATACTGCATGCGAATCACGCACATGATCGCCTTGCTCACGTAGCGTTTGCGATCCCGAATCAGCAGCAGCTTCTCGATGTGCTCGCGATAGAAACGCTCGAACGACGGATT
>DASRSM010000059.1:0-6453 GCA_035656415.1 Vulcanimicrobiaceae bacterium
CGGCTCCGGAATGTACTCGTCGACCGTGTCCATCAGCTTGAAGATCGGATCGGCATCTGCGTCGCCCTTCTTGCCGCTCGAATTGAGCGCCTTGAGGGCCGAACCGCGCACGATCGGCGTGTCGTCGCCCGGAAACTCGTACTTGTTGAGCAGTTCGCGGATTTCCATTTCCACGAGCTCGAGCAGCTCTTCGTCGTCCACCATGTCGACCTTATTGAGGAAGACGATGATGCGCGGAACGCCCACTTGGCGCATGAGCAGTATGTGCTCGCGCGTTTGCGGCATCGGACCGTCGGTCGCGGCGACCACGAGAATCGCGCCGTCCATTTGAGCGGCTCCGGTGATCATGTTCTTGATGTAGTCCGCGTGACCGGGGCAGTCGACGTGAGCGTAGTGGCGCTTTGTCGTCTCGTATTCTTGATGCGAGATGGCGATCGTGATGCCGCGCTCTTTCTCTTCGGGCGCGTTGTCGATCTGATCGACGCCGACTTTCTGCGCCAATCCTTCCGTCGAAAGACAATGCATGATCGCAGCCGTCAGCGTCGTCTTGCCATGGTCGACGTGACCGGTCGTACCGATGTTGACGTGCGGCTTCGTGCGCTCGAACTTTTGCTTCGCCATCTTCTTCCTTACGCGTTAACGCGAGTTATAAACTGACACACACATGCGCACGACGATCCCCACGCCGAGTCCACGGACCCTGGCGTTTAGGCTCGCGTGCGCCAATGACCATGGGAATGTATCAAGCGGGCCCGGCTTCTGTCAAGGCTTGGAGGGCCTTGTGCTCGCAGCGGAGATGCAGCCGCGTTCCCGCGTACAGCTCGTCGCGGAGGACCACGGAAACGAGCAGGCCGGCCAAGGCGACGGCCGCTACGACCGCGATCGTGACCGTCAGCCCCCACTGAGCCTGCATGATCGGCATCAGGAAGATGCCGACCGAGGCGCCGATCTTGCCGGCCGCCGTGGCCAGACCGTCGCCGGAGCCCCGTAGCTCCGTGGGAAACTCGACGGCTGCGACGATGTAGGTCGTCCCGTTGGGTCCGGCGTTGACGCATAAATTGAAGACGCCGAATCCGGCAAAAAGCAGCCAGCTGTCGTTGCGCGCACTTCCGAGGACGACGAGCCCAAGTCCGGCGACCATCCCGGCGAAGCCCGCGATCTGCATGCGGATCACGCCGAGGTGCTTCACCAGCCAGATCCCGGCAAGAAAGCCGACGACGAGAATGACGTCGAGCCATAACGCGCCGCGCAGCGCGTGAATGTCGCGCGACCAAAACGTATTTTTCGCGTGGCCGAATCCCGTTGCCGCCAAAATGATCGGCGTAAAGAGCGCCATGCCGTAGAGGGCGACGTCCATGCAGAACCACGGAACGGTCGCAAAGATCGTGCGTCCGATGAACTCGCGCGAGAACAGCGTGCGAAACGGAAGCGATTTGACTTCAGGCTCTTTCTTGATGTCCAGCTCGACCGGCTGCTGCAGCAGCGCGGACAGTACGCGCTTCGCGTCTTCCACGCGTCCGACGCTATACAGCCAGCGCGGGCTTTCGGGCAGCTGTCCGCGCAGGATCAAAATGAGCGCCGCAGGGATGAGGCCCATCCCGAGCATCCACCGCCACGCTTCCAGGTTGTGCGTGTGCACGAGCAAGATACCGAGATACGCGCCGGCCACGGCACCCAACGCTTGGAAGCTCAGGCTCGCAAACAGCAGTTGAGGGCGTTGCTTCACCGGCATAAACTCGGCGACGTAGGACGCTCCGGTAGGATAGTCAGCACCGATCGCCGTGCCGAGAATGAAGCGAATCACGATGAGCGCCGCCATGTTCCACGCCAGAGCGCTGGCGACGGAAATCACCGCGAACATCGTCATGGTCAGCATAGCGACTTTGCGGCGGCCCCAAATGTCGGCGTAGCGTCCCAGCAGCGCACCGCCGAAGACCGCGCCGACGGTGGCCGCGGCGCCGATCGATCCGAGCAGCACCGGCGCCGGATGCCAGTACTCTTGAATCAGCGGCAAGGCGGCAGCGATGATAAAGAAATCGTAGCCGTCCATGAAAATGCCGAGCGCTGCGAAGATAAATACCCTCCAGTGCAGGCGTCCCATGTGACACGTATCCATCGCTTGTGCGAAGGACGTCACGCGGATCATGCTACCCGGGTTTCGCTGCTCCGAAAGGCGGCTCCGTCAGGGATAATGCATTCATAATGAACGCTCGGCGTTCCGGCGGAACGTTCGCGGATCGCCGGCCACCTATCGTGCGCGGATCCGACGCGCACTATTCGTGAACGATCGCAGCTACGGGAAGGGCAATCGTCGCGGAGCGCGGTTTCGGCGCACTCGGATTACCGTCGTCGAGAATGTAGCGCGAGTCTTCCGTCACGGTAATCGTACACGTTCCCGGCGCAAGAACCTTGACGTCGAGCTCTGCCGCCGGACCGATCCCTTTCTGATTGTCGGAGTAGCCCGGAGGCGCGTCGTCATCAGCATCGGGCCCCACCTTAGGCACGCATACCCCAGCCGTAAACGACATCCGAAAGAGGCCGTCCCAGGGCTGCGCCGACGATGTCGGCGGCTTATACGTCGGATCGTCGGCCACAAGCAGCTGGAACTCGCCACAACAACGCAGCTTCGTTAGCGCGCCGCCTTGCGGATCCGTTCCGAAGGTATTGCAGTCGGTGTTTAGCTTTGCGGCGAAGCAAAGGCGCAGATCCTGCACGTTTCCGACGATGAAGTTCTGATACGTCGTGGGAGTGCTGAACTGCGGAACGTTACACGAACTGGCATTGTTCGTCGGTTCTCCGCACGCGAAGCCTTGCGGCTGGCCGTCCGGCTCGAAGAGCGCGCGATCCGGCGGAGGCGAGAGGACGTTGAACGTTACCGTCTGACCGAAGGTAACGACCGCGTTATTGGGCGTGCTCAGCTGACAGAAGAACGATGGCGTTCCGACCAGCGGAACGTTCTGCAGAAACGGCTCGAGTACGCCGTCTGAAAACGCGGGAAAACATGCGGCCGAATACGTCGCTGCGCCGCTCGAACTACTATACTTGAAGGTGAGGCCGTTGAAGGTCGGACCTGAGGTAATCGCGGGCGCATTGGCCGTCAGATTGGTCGTGCTTCCCGGCACGACCGGAAACGCGACCGCCGACGTCGAGGTTTCAGAAACAACGAGAACCTCGTACCTGGTGCGCGGCGCAAGCATAATACTCTTTGCTACCGGCGTGAAAGTAATCTTCGAATTGCTTGCGGTAGCATCGGCCAGCTTGATTGGGGAGACGACCGCCGGCTGCGGTTTGATCTGGACGAACGATGCACCGAAAAGCGTACCCGGCAACGCGCAATGGACTTGCACGGTAAAGGATTGGAGTTCGATAGTAGTGGGGTAGGAGTGCGGATTGAAAATCTGGAGCGGCGGAACCGTCGGACACGCCCTCGATGGACGTAACGCGCGTTCCGATTCCTTTATTGGTTGAAAGCCGATCGACGATTCGGGAAGCGCGCTCCGCGCGCGTATTGCGAGGTCGACTGCAACGCCGTCAGACCGAGTAACGTGATAGTACCGCACGCCAGTGCTCGTTGCTTGATTCACTTGTAACGCACCGCCCGCTTGCTCTGCGGGTCCTCCGCACGCCGTAAGAATCATCGCCACTGCGGCTACGAAAAGCGTCAAGCGCATCATGTTCGAGCACTTCGCTGTTTCATTGCTTTTCGCTGCCGCCAAATGCATAATGAACCGGAATGGAAGGCGCCGTCACTGCGGCGAGTGCCGCGCGTTTGCGGACTTACGCATTCGGGCTGGTTTCGGCTGTTGTCGTCGCAACGTTTGCGATCGGCGAAACCCTTACCGAAAATTTCGTCTCGGCACACTCGCGCGCGGCCGGCACCGCGATCGAACTCGCCATCGTCGCGATCGGGGCGCTCGCACTCCGACCGCTCCACAGTCGCGTCGAAGCGTTCGTCGAAGCGGCCTTTACCAAGCGGCGTCGCGAAGCGCGCGAAGCGCTGGCGCACGTGCAAAAACAACTGACCTCGCTTGCTGAGACTCGGCAAGTGCTCCGCCATGTGATCGACGCAGTCGATCGGCACATGAGCACCGCCGGATCGGCCATCTATCTGTGGCGCGGTGGATACGCTTCCGAAGCGTCATCATTCGAAGGTCCCGTCGAGCTCGTGCCGCTCAACGACGCTTTGCCGATTCGCTTGCGCTCGTCCCCACGGCCCGTCGATCCGCGCGCATTGGGCTCGCTTGCCGCCGGCAGCCTTGCCTTTCCGATGATGGCGCGCGGCGAACTCGTCGGCTTTCTCACCATCGCGCCCAAAGGTATCGACTACGAACCCGAGGACATTCATGCATTGGGCGCGTTGACCGAAGCGACCGGCCTAGCGCTCGTCACGCTCGACTCGGAGTTGCGGCTCCACGAAGAGCCGCGCACCAACCTCCCGCATCTCGTAAAGTCGTTCGTGGGCCGCGCGCACGACGTTGCCGAGGTCCAAGCCTTGCTGCGGGAGCACCGCCTAGTGACGCTGGTCGGCGCCGGCGGCATCGGGAAAACGCGCATGGCGTTGGAGATCGGCACGGCAATGCTCGATGACATCGCCGACGGCGTGTGGTTCGTCGATCTCGCCCCCGTCTCCGACGAAACGCTCGTCGCCGACACCATTGCGCGAACGCTCAATCTGCCGCAATCGGCTACGCGTGAGCCACTGCCAACGATCCTCGGCTTCCTCAAGCGTAAGCGCCTGCTGCTGATAGTCGACAACTGCGAACACATGATCCACGAAGTGCGCAGTGCGTGCGGCGCCATCGTGCGCGGATGTCCCGACGTGCGCATCCTCGCGACCAGCCGCGAAGCCTTGGCGATTGCCGGGGAAGAGGCGTATCGTACACCTTCCCTCGGAGCAGACGGTGCGATGCAGCTTTTTGCCGATCGCGCGCGCTCGGCGGATAAACGCTTCGCGCTGACCGACGACAACGCGACCGACGTCGCCGAGATCTGCCGGCGACTGGACGGCATTCCGTTAGCAATCGAGTTGGCAGCGGCTCGCGTAAAGATTCTCACGCCGCGCCAGCTCGCTCAGAAACTTCACGAGCGGTTTCGCGTGCTCACCGCCGGCGATCGCAGCGCGCTGCCGCGCCATCAAACCATGCGCGCGCTCATCGATTGGAGCTACGACCTGCTCGCCGAACGAGAGCAGGCCATCTTCCGAGAAGTGTCGATCTTCGTCAACGGCTTCACGACGGAGCAGGCAGACGGGTTATGCGAGAGCTCGGCCATCGACGCACTCGACGTTTTCGATGTCCTCACATCGCTCGTGGACAAGTCGCTTGTCCTAGCAGAACCGTGGGAAGAGACCACTCGCTACCGGTTACTGGAATCGACCCGCGATTATGCGAGCGAGAGGTTAACGCAGGAGTCGGAATACGAAGCGGTCGCGAATCGACACGCGAGCCTGTTTGCGGATTTCTTGGAAGCGTTGGACCGGCAACACGACACGCTCGCCCCAAGCGCCTGGTTCGCTCGCGCCGAGGCCGAGATCGAGAATCTGCGCGCCGCGCTTTCGTGGTCGTTTTCGTGCGGCGATCGACTCGTCGGGCAGCGCATCGCGGTTTCGCTTCCCCGCATATTCGGTGCGATCGCACCGGCCGAAGGCCTACGCTGGGTCGAGGCGGCAACCGACTGCGTCACCGAGGAGACGCCGAACGCAATCGCCGCGGGACTCGAACTTGCCCGCGCGAGTTTCGCCTCGGTGTTCAACCATTTCAACGTCGCCTACAAGGCCGCGGAACGCACGCTCGCGCTCTTCGAAGGAGTCGACGCGGGACGCATCGCGGACGCGCAGCGGTTGGCGGGTCGTTCGCTCGTGTACATGGGTCGCGTCGCCGAGGGCGAAGCGCTCTTGCGCAAGGCGCTCGAAAATCGAACGGCGAGCGGCTCGACGCGCGTGGGCGGGATTTTGGGTGACCTTGCCGTTGCACGCGCGTTACAAGGCGACGTCACCGGTGCGCGGAGTCTCTTCGCGCAAGCGTCGAGCGCGTTCGAAGAGGCCGCAGACACGTCGAAGGTTATGCTCACCGCAGCGACGCTCGCCGAAGCGGAGTTCTTGGCCGGAAACGCGGAGGAGGCGCTACGCCTCGCCAAAGAGGCGCTGGCCAGCGCGCGCGAGCTTCGGCGATATCACCTGTTGGCCGGTATTTTGATTAATATTGCCGCCTACGAACTATCGCTTCAACGGTATTCGGACGCAAAAATGCACGCGCGCGAGGCACTGGATATTTGCTGTGAGGGCCCGCGAGACGAAGTCTCGCTGATCTACGCGATGCAACATCTCGCCTCCGTCTCGATGCTCGAAAACACCAATGGAAGTCGCAATGCGGTCCGAGCCGCAAACCTGCTCGGCTACGTAGACGGACGGCTCGAGGCACTCGAGATTACGCGCGAGCATACGGAACTGAGCGG
>DASRSM010000060.1:0-6246 GCA_035656415.1 Vulcanimicrobiaceae bacterium
ACGTTTATCAGAAGGCCGAAGCGGCACTCGCGATCGTCAACAGTCCCAACGTGACCGGCAAAGTAAAGGCCGAGGCACAAAAATACGTGGATACCACCGCGTATAACAGCAGCGGCCCGATCGTGTATACCGGTAAGGAGTTGAAGGCGGCGCAAGCCAGCTACGACCAATCCGGTCAACCGAACATCACGTTTCAAACGAAGGATCCGGCGAAGTTCGGAAAGATGACGACGGCCAATCTCGGCCGGTTGCTCGCGATCTTCCTCGACCATCACTACGTCTCTGCGGCAACGATCCGCGGCGCAATCTTCGATAGCGGCGAGATCACGGGTCAGTTCACGCAAGAGCAGACCATCACGCTGGCCAACGAGCTCAACGCCGGCGCGTTGCCCGTTTCGGTGAAGATCGTCGAAAAAGAAACGATCGGACCGACGCTCGGTAAGATCGACCTCGACCAGTCGCTAAAGGCCTCGATTCTGGGTCTCGCGCTCGTGTTGGTCTTCATGATCGTGGTCTATCGCTTGCCCGGTCTTTTGGCCGACATCGCGCTCGCGATTTACGTCGCGATCATGCTCGCGATTCTGGCGGCTTCGCACGCCACCTTGACGCTGCCGGGCATCGCGGGCTTCGTCCTCTCGATCGGTATGGCGGTCGACGCCAACGTGCTGATCTTCGAGCGCATCAAGGAAGAACTGTGGAACGGCAAATCGATGCGCGCCGCGGTGCGCGTCGGCTTCCAGCGTGCGTTCTCAGCCGTCTTCGACAGCCACTTCACGACGATCGTCGGTGCGTTCGTCCTCTTCTCGCTGGGTACCGGAACGGTTAAGGGCTTCGCGTTCACGCTGCTGTGGGGAACGATCGTTTCGCTCTTCACGGCCGTGTTCATCACGCGCTTCTTCGTCGACGTGCTGGTCGACAACGAGATTCTCACTTCACCGGAGCTTTACGGTATCAAACGCAGCGAGGTCGGTATCTTCGCCCGCGGAACGGGGGCGGAGGCGTAAGTCATGTTTTTCCGCAAACTCAATTGGAACATCGTCAGCTGGTTCCAAACGGTCCAGACGATCTCGTACCTCGTCATTGCGGCGGGCGTTGCCGCGATGATTTATCACGGCTTCCAAGGCGGCCAAGGGTTCAACCCCGCGCACATGCTGCGTTTGGGCCTCTCGTTCACGGGCGGCACCGACATTACGGTGCAGTTCACGCAGCCGACCACGACCGACAAGGTTCGAAGCGCGCTTTCCTCGCTAAATCTCAGCGATCAATCCATTACGACCGCCGGAACGGACAGCAAGAAATTCGTCGTCCAGACGCAATCCGCGTTTGCCAACGATTCCTCACCGTTGTGGAACGCGCTCAATACCGTCGCACCCGTCGACCGTGCCGCTTCGCAGATCACGGCGGTGGGCCCGTCCCTGGGTCGCGAGTATCTCACTAAGGCGCTGTGGGCTCTGGTGATCGCGCTCGGCATCCAGTTCTTGTATATTGCGTTCCGGTTCGGCTGGAACTACATCTTCGGTCTCGTCACCGTCGTCGCGCTGGTTCGCGACGCGGCGATGATGATCGGCATCTACGCACTGGCCGACCGCCGCGCCGACGACGCATTCTTAGCCGCCGTCCTAACGGTCATCGGGTACTCGGTCATGGACACGATCGTCATTCTCGACCGAATACGCGAGAATACGAAGCTGATGGCGGGTAAACCGTACGACGTGATCGTTAACGAATCGATCAAGCAGACGATGACGCGCTCGTTCAACACGCTGGCAACCGTCGTCATCACGCTCGTCGCGTTGCTCGCGCTCGGCGGAGCCAGTTTGAAGAACTTCGCGTTCGCACTGCTCGTCGGCATCTGCTCGGGCGGTTATCACTCGATCTTCTACTCGGCGCCGCTGGTGCTGGTCTTCCGCAAACGGCAAATGGAAGCGGCGGCGAGAGCCCGGCGCGCCGGACTTGCCGCCGATCGTACGTCGACGTCGCGTTCGCGTGCGGATTCGTCCGCGCTGCAGAGTCGCGGCGGGATGGCACGCGAGGATATCGTCGCGGCACGACGGGATCGCCGGGAGAAAGCCAAAGCCGCGCGTACGACGCCGTCGCCGACACCGACCCGTTACCGCCGCAAGCGCGACGACGTAGCCGGAGCCGTCGCGGTGGAGGAGTCGTACGCTCCGGAAACGGAGATCGATCCGCTCGACGCGCAGAACGCGGGGCTGCACGACGAGGCGCTCGAACAAGGTCACGAGGAGATTTCGCTCAACCTCGATGAGTTCGACGCGCAAGGTCAGCCCGAGCACGACGCGCACGGCGAAGAAGAAAAGCCCTAAAGCGGCGCTCCCGCCACCGACGCCTTCAGAGGCCGCTTTTGAAGCGGCCTTTGCTGCTTTGTCTCCCGAGATTGTCGAAGGCCGGCACGCAAACACGAGCGACCTCAGCCGGTTTCTCGATCGCGCGTTTGCGAAAAGCGCGCAATACCTGCGCGACCGCTACGCGAGCATCGGCGACGCTACGGCGTTTCACACAAAGATCGCCGGCGTGTCGTTCGAAGGACGGCAAGACGTGCTCGCGGGTCTGCGCGAAGGCGTCCGGCTCGATCTGCTGCGCGAGCCGAACAACGTCCACGATCCCAACGCGATCGCCGTGTATTACGGCAATCTGCAGCTCGGGTTCATTAAACGTGGGATCGCCGCGCACATCGCTCCCGCGATCGACGCCGGAGAAAGGTATCGCGCACGCGTTGCCTCATTGACGGGCGGGGGCGCAGAGAAGCATCGCGGCGTCAATATTTACGTCGAACGCGACGCGACCGCGACGATTGCCGCACGCGATCGTACTGCCGCGCCCGCGCGCGCACAATGGCACGGCGATGCCGAGCGAATCGTCACGGCGCTCATCGGTAACGCGCAACCGCACGAGGCGCAGCGCGCGGTACTCGACCGCGTCGAGGCCGGTAAGAACACGCTGGCGCTGCTCGGAACCGGCCGCGGGAAATCGTTCTGCTTTCAGTACGTCGCCGCGCGTCGCGCGCTGGCCGAAGGTGCAAAAACGTTGGTGATCTACCCGCTTCGCGCGTTGGCCAACGATCAATACGAAGGATTGATTCGAAAACTCGATCCGCTCGGCTTGCGCGTCTACAAAGCCAACGGTTCGATCGGCAACGACGAGCGCGACGAACTGTTCGAGGCGTTGCGCGAAGGCGCGTGGGACCTCATCCTGGCGACACCGGAGTTTCTGGAGTTCCACCGCGGCGCGTTCACCGGTCGCAGCATGCCGCGTCTGGTCGTCGTCGACGAAGCGCACCATCTGTACGAATCGCGTCACCGCCCCGCATACGCGCAGCTGCGCACGACGATCGCGAGTTTAGGACGGCCGCAAATCCTAGCGCTGACCGCCACCGCCGACGACGAGCCGTTTCGCAAGATCGTCGACGACCTCGATATC
Organism: Vulcanimicrobiaceae bacterium; assembly: GCA_035656415.1. Classification (GTDB taxonomy): domain Bacteria; phylum Vulcanimicrobiota; class Vulcanimicrobiia; order Vulcanimicrobiales; family Vulcanimicrobiaceae; genus JAFAHZ01. The sequence continues at coordinate 3,439 of DASRSM010000060.1, forward strand.
TCGGCCTGGGTGATCGACCCTACCGTTCGCGAGAACCTTCACGTCGTCGACGCGCGCGGCCGCAAAGACGACGACAAATACGAGTATCTCGCACAACTATTTGCGCGCGACGGCAAGGGCATCGTTTATGCCAACTCACGAGCCGACACGGCTAAGGTGGCCGAACGGCTTCGCAAAAAGATCGGCGACGAGGTCATGTTCTATCACGGCGGCATGCCGACGCCCGATCGTCACGAGGTCGAGCGGTATTTTCGCGAAGGCGGCCTGCGTATCGTCGTCGCCACGTCGGCGTTCGGCGAGGGTATCGATCTGCCGGACGTGCGCCACGTCGTGCTCTTCCATTTGAACTTTGACTTCGGCGAGTTCAATCAGCAGGCAGGGCGCGCGGGGCGCGACGGCGAGCATGCCGAGGTGCACCTGCTCTACAGCGAGAGCGATCGCCGCCTCAATGAGTTTCTGATCGATCTCGACGCGCCGTCGCTAGCAAAGCTGCGCGAGATCTACCGCGGCCTAAAGGGGCTCTCGCGCGAACGGGCCATCCGCATGAGTTACGCCGACATCGCCGCTACGTTGGACATCGACAAAGTTCGCGACAAAACGATCGGTGCGGCGATGCGGATCTTCCAAGACTCCAGATTGGCCGAAATCGGCGAAGACGATGACGGTCGCTACGTTGCGCTATTGCCGGTCGACGGCCGCGTCGATATGGAGCAAAACGAGCGATTTGCCGAAGGAGAGGCAACGCGCGAGAGTTTTGCAGCATTCGCTTCGGTGGCGTTGAGCGCGCCGGCCGAGTCGTTGGAGCGCATCATCAATCGCCCGATTTATCCCAGTCGAATCGAGCTGCTTCGTTAGCAGGGATTCCCTACACGCTACGTAAAGCAGCGTGCCCCATAAAATTTGGAGGTGCCATGAAAACCTTTGCGCGATGGGGCTTTTTGCTCGTAACCCTTACGGCGTTGGCTGCTTGCTCTGGCCCGCAATCAGGCACGCAACTCGTGGTTCCGCCCGCCGAACCGCCGCCTCACGCGTCGCTCCAAACGATTGGTGCGGGCCGCGTGATGCAGGTGAATGCGCGCGACGTTATGGCGGCTCACAACGTTCGCAGTTTTACCTATCACATTTTCCCGACCTCGAGCCACTGGGGACAGCCCGTCAAGAACGACGCCACGAAAGTCTTTCACCCCGCGGATTTAAAGAACTACGGCGGTTCACTCATGAAGTCGGCCGTCGAGCACAACATCTACGTCAACTGTAAGAGCAGCGACGAAAAGTGCTGGGGCAAGCCCGAAGAGTTTCTTACGAACCTGACCGGCAGCAAGCTTATCCAGTTGCTCAATCAGTATACGAGGCCCAAAGCGAACGTATACACGTTCGGCGAGGGTACGCCGGTCCACTACAGCGCGTACAGCAAGATTTACTACGACAACGATCTCTTTGCGATATTGCATGCGGTCGCCAAGTCGATCGGCCGTACCGGATATTCGAACGAGTACCACATCTTTTTGCCTAAAGGCGTCGATAACTGTTTCGACGGAACGACGATCTGCTATTCGCCGGATAATCCGGCCAACTGGTATTTCTGCGCGTATCACGGCCAGGTAACGTTCTCGGATCTTGGTGCGGTCGTGTTCTCGGTCGAGCCGTATCAAAACGTTCGCGGCTGTACGTATAAGCTCCCGAAGGGATACGATCAGCTGATCAATTCGACCGATTCGACGCTTGCTCACGAAACGTTCGAGTCGATCACCGATCCGAACCCGAACTTCTACTCGACCTTGGGCTGGTACAACATTCCGTATAACCAAGAAGTCGCCGATCTCTGCGATGCCTTCCCGATGAAGCAAACGATCGGCTCGCTGAAGTTGTACGTTCAAACGATGTACTCGAACAAATATCACGGCTGCGCTAATGGAAAGTAATTTTCCGTATTTCGTTGTCGCGAGCGGCCTCGTTTACCGAAGTAAATGTCGGCCGCCCGCTCCTAGAACTACGGAAAATCAACGATCTCAGGCAATGGCGCGGACGAATTTGTCTTGATCGACCCCGTCGTAAAACGCATTCTTGGTTTCCGTCACGCCGTTTTGCGCCCACGGATCGATTTGCTTGTGCGACGTCGGGAGATGTACCGTCGGTCCGGCGGCGTCGCGATAGTCGGCGCCGTCGAACGGCTCGAAGCGCGCGCTCTCTTTGTGGGCGAGCACGAGGTTGCCGACGGCATCGCTCGCCGCGTGGGCAGCGCCTCGCACAGCCTGTGATAGACGGGCGTCGTTCGCGATCGTATCGTATGCCTCGATGGCAGGGCGGTCGGCACGCCACGGTAACGACTTGCCCTCCGGAAAACGGACCATTCCGTCGACGGAGTTGAGGTCGTCCTTGATAGCACGACGCACGTCGGGATCGGCTGCGGCGCCGGCCGCACTGTCGTTGAAGCGCTTGATGGCCGAATCGGCGTTCGCGATCTTCGTTGCGTCCAAGTCGAGCACGTCGAACGCCGCGGCGGGGCGAAGCGGTCCAAAAATCGAGTCGAACCTGCTTTGCATCACGTCGCCGACGACGGCGTTTGCCATCGCTTGAGGATCGTCTTCGTGTTCGGCAACGTCGTGCGCGACGTTCGTCGGTACACCGGGCGCAATCATCGTTTCGGGAGACGCGGCCAGATATTTCACTCCAACGTGCGATAGGGCGTCGGCAAAGCCCATCGTGCTCATCAGGCACTGATTTGCGACCACGCCGTCGACGTGCCGTCCTGCATCTTCGGGATGATCTTTTGCGTGCAGTGCCATGCCGTCCGCAATTGCCTTCGCG
>DASRSM010000061.1:0-9669 GCA_035656415.1 Vulcanimicrobiaceae bacterium
GCGAGCGGCTTCTCCACGAAGACGTCGAGCCCGGCTTCGATCGCTCGCAGCGCGAGCTGCGCGTGCATCTGAGCCGGTGCCGCGATCGCGACGGCGTCGACTTTCGCCAGCGACAGCATCGACTCGAAATCGCAGAACACCTTGACGCCGGAATACTTCGCGCGGATCTCTTCCAAGGGATGGAGGTCGCCGTCGCATACCGCGGCCAGTACGCCCATCTTGGCGCAGCAGCGCACGATGTTCATGCCCCACTTACCGGCGCCGACGACGCCGATCCGCGGGCGCTTCCCATTGACGCTCACAAGAGCACCAGGCTCTTTTGGACCCTGCCGTTCATGCCTTGGCGCGCGTTCTTCGTAGCGTTGCGCGTGTCGATAATGAGCTGGGCGTTTTCGAGCACGCGTCCGTAATCGACCGTCGTATGATCCGTCAGAATCACCACGCAGTCGCTGCGTTCCAGCGCCTCGTTCGAGATCGGGATCGAATGCCACGAGTTACCGCGTTCGTCGGTGAAGCTCGGAACGTGCGGATCGTGATAGTCGATTCGCGCGCCGTCGCGCTGCAGCAGCTCCATGACTTTGAGCGCCGGCGATTCGCGGTAGTCGTCGATGTCGCGCTTGTACGCCACGCCGAGGACGAGAATGTTCGCGCCCTTCATGGCCTTGCCGCGCTCGTTGAGCGCGCGCAGAACTTTTTCGCGCACGAAATACGGCATTCCGACGTTGATCTCGCCGGCTAGCTCGATAAAGCGGACCCGAAAATCGAATTCGCGCGCCTTCCACGCCAGGTAAAACGGATCGAGCGGAATGCAGTGGCCGCCGACACCCGGCCCCGGATCGAACCGCATGATGCCGAAAGGCTTGGTGGAGGCCGCTTCGATCACTTCCCAAATGTCGATACCGATGCGGTCGCAGAGAATCGCCATCTCGTTGACCATCGCGATGTTGACCGCGCGAAACGTGTTTTCGAACACCTTCGTGAGCTCGGCGACCTTCGGCGAAGACACCGGCAGCACGTGCAGGATCGTCTGCTCGTAGAACGTGACGCCGGCCTCGAGACAGGCTTGCGTTACGCCGCCGACGACCTTATTCGTATTTTTGGTCGTGTAGCGCGCGTTGCCGGGATCGACCCGCTCGGGCGAAAAGCACAGGAAGAAATCCTCACCCACTTTCAGTCCCGTTCGCTCGAGAATCGGCCGTAACACTTCGTCGGTCGTTCCCGGATAGGTCGTGCTTTCGAGACAGACGAGCTGTCCCGGTCGTAAGTGCTGAGCCACGAGCTCGGCCACCGACCGAATGTACGAGATGTCCGGATCGAGGTTTGCCGTCAAAGGCGTCGGCACGCAAATGATGACGACGTCGCATTTGCCGATGCTCGAAAAGTCGCTGGTCGCGCTCAGACGCCCGGAATCGACCACTCCGGCCAGTTCGCGGTCGTTCACGTCGCGAATGTAGTTGAGGCCCTGATTGACCTCGTCGACGCGAATCGGGTTGCGATCGTAACCGATCACCGTGAACCCGACCTTCGCCTTCTCGACCGCGAGCGGCAGCCCGACGTAGCCGACGCCGGCGACGCCGACGACCGCACTGCGATCGAGGATTTTCTTCTTGAGACCGCTGAGCCGCAGCGGGACGGGTTCAACGAGTTGCACGAGATACTTCCTTCACTACTCCATCGTTTTGGTGATTCGCTTCGATGACGTCGCGCTCGACGACGGCCGTCTGCGGCGACTGCGTTAACTGAAGACCTGCATCGGGCGTGTATTCCGGAACGAAATGACGCATCGTATTGAGCGCTGCGCGCCAGTCCGAGGCGCGGATGATCCGCTGCAGCTGCATCATCGCCTTGCCGAGCTCGCTGTAGTCGAGCCGGTCTTGTTGGGCGATAAACAGCCGCTCGTGGCTCGAGCGCGAGAAATCTTCGCGGTTCGTGAGAATCTCTTCGAACAGCTTCTCGCCGGGGCGCATCTGCGTTTCGACGATGTCGATGTCCTGGTGCGGCGTAAAGCCCGAGAGACGAATCACCTGTTCGGCGAGATCCATGATGCGAATCGGGTCGCCCATGTCGAGGACGAACACCTCACCGTCGCGTCCGATCGACATCGCTTGCAGCACCAGCGAAACGGCTTCCGGAATCGTCATGAAGTACCGGCGCATATCGCGGTGCGTGATCGTGACCGGTCCGCCGGCGGCGACTTGCTGCTTAAAGATCGGAATCACGCTGCCGCGGCTGCCGAGCACGTTCCCGAAGCGCACGGCGACAAACTCCGTCGCGCTTCCGCCCGCGAACGACTGAACGACCAGCTCGGCCATGCGTTTGGTCAAGCCCATCACGCTGCTGGGGTTGACGGCCTTGTCCGTCGAGAGCAACACGAACTTCGCGGCGCCCGTAGCCGCGGCGGCGAGCGCGACCGTACGGGTGCCGATCACGTTGTTGCGCACCGCCTCGCAAATGTTAGCCTCGACGATCGGCACGTGTTTGTGCGCGGCGGCGTGGAAGACGACGCGCGGGTAGTAGCGTCCAAACGTCGACCGGACCGCCCAGGCGTCGGCGACGTCGGCTAAAATCATTTTCGTGCGCGTAAAGCCGTAGTTGCACCGAAGCTCTTGCTCGATCGCGAACAGACTGTTCTCGCCGTGGCCGAGCAGAACGAGCAGCTTCGGATCGAACGTTACGATTTGGCGGCAAAGCTCGCTGCCGATCGAACCGCCCGCACCCGTAACGAGCACGACTTGATTTTCGAGGTGCGGACGCAACGACGCGGTATCGACGACGACCGGTTCGCGCGAAAGCACGTCCTCGAGCCGTATGTCGCGGATGCGCGAGATCGTCACGCGGTCGTTGAGCAAGTCGGCCGCGTTCGGCACGACCTTGACCGTCGGCGGCTCGCCCTTCGCGCCGGGCGCGCCGCTGCATAGCTGCTTGATGCGGTTGATCGTCTGCAGCGGAGCTGCCGGGATAGCGACGATCACGGAGTCGATCTGCAGGCGCGTTACGATCGCGGGCAGGTTCTCGATCGAACCGAGGATCCTCACGCCGTCGACGCGCTTGACGGCAATGCCGTCGTCGACGCATCCCATAATGGCAATCGGGAGATCGCGATCTTCCTGAATCTCCCTAATGAGCGTTGCGGCCGGCATGCCTACGCCGACCACTACGACCCGTTGCGCGTTCGGCCGATGCGTCATGATCTTCGTGCGGACCAGAACGAGACCGATCCGCAAGAACATCCGCAGCGTAAACGCCGTCATCGCCGAGACGGCAACCAGGCGCCCGGATACGTGATGCAAGGGCGTAACGAACAGCCAAATGCAAGCAAACGCCACCAAAGCGGCCGCGAGCGCACCTAGCAGCAGCCGTAGTACGTCGTGGAAATCGAACGTGCGAGCGCTCTCGTAACGAAATTGCGCGTACGAGCCGGTTACGAACAGCAGCATTGCCACGATCGCAAGCTGGCGCACCGTCGCCGAATGAACGTCGGCGATCTCGGTCGCGAACGCCACCGCGCCGATCGAGAGGAGAAAATCTGCTGCAAGCAACCCATAGCGCAAGACGGGTCGGATGCCACGGGCGTGCGGTTCCGCTGTGATTCCGATCTTCATCTTCATCGATTCTATTAGCGAGCGTTGGGGAGTAGAAGGATGGAGATGGACTGAGACCGGGGTGCCATCGCACCCCGGTCTCTGGGCCTTCCGGGCCAGTTGGTTTAACTTAAACAATCGGTTGATTAATATTCGGTGTAGAACGTCACCGGGGGCAGCTTACCAGCCTTGGTTACCGGCTTACCGATCTCGATCCAAATGACTTCATGCGATTTGACCGGAATCGTGCCGAGCTGGCCGGCTTTCTTGAACTGCGTGTAGTGGTTGACCGTCGTCACGCCAAGCGAGGAAGGGTTTCCTACGAATACGCGCACCTCGCCCTTGAACGGACCGAAACTGGTATGGGAGTACTTCATCCCCCAGATGTCGAGTACGTTTTTGAGCGTGTACGGTGTAGCACTGGGCGGCAGGCTCGCAGGATCCTCGACGTGGATCATGCCCGACGCGTCGTGGGTGTGGATGTAGTAGAAGCAGCCGGCCGTCGTAATGTAACCGTTCTGCTCGGGACCCGGCTTGATGAGGCCGATCGCATCGGGGACCGCGACTTGCCGACCGTGATCGACGATGCCAAGGTACATGTGGACGTGATAGTCGTTGAGGTACTCCGTCGGTTGACACGGAACCTTATCGACCTTTTGACCGCGACCGCCAATCTTCGCGTCGCCGTCGTTCGGCTTGAACGCGTCGTCGGCACCGACGATTTCACCGGCGTAAAGATTGATCGGACCCAACGAATTGGGCAAAAATGCCGAGTCGCTTTGTCCTTGCGACATCTGCGGAAGAACGTTGGAACCGGTTGCAGTACCGCCGCCGTGGCAAGCGGTCAGCATCGTCGCCAAGGCTGCCGTCAGGCAGAGGGCTGGCCACCGGTGAAAGGACCCTTGCATACTATATCTCCTCGTGAAGAAGCAAGCTCGAAAGCATCGTATCGTTAGTAGGGAGCGAGGATAAGATTCCACCCGGTCAATTGGCTGGGGCGAACGCCTCGCAGGCGTTGGGACGCTTGGCCTACGTCATAATTGCCGAAAACGCAGTAAGCTTGCGCCATGAACCCACTTCGGCGTATTGGGACGGTTTGGCGCGCGCTCTCGAACGCGTTACGGCTCTCCATCGCCGACGAAACGCAACGCGAAGCGCTTCCACACGTTCGCTTCGGAGGCGGCGTCGTCGTGCGCGGAAGCGATCGCATTACCGCCGGAAAGAGCGTTTTCGTGGATCATCGCGCGTATTTGAACGCGTCGTCGGTGAACGGATCCCGCGGATACATTCGCATCGGCGACGGCGTCGAAATCGGGCCGTACAGCGTGCTGTGGGGCGGCGGAGGCATCGAGATCGGCAGCAACGTCCACATGGGCGCGCACGTACACGTCACGTCACAACAAGGGCGTAAAGTACCGGCGTCGCAGACCGATCCGGGCGTACCGCTGACGGTCGATTGCGCGCCGGTTCGCATCGAAGATCACGTTTTATTGTATTCGGGAGTCATCGTGATACCCGGAGTCACGATCGGTCATCACGCGATCGTCGCAGCCGGCTCCGTAGTTACGTCGGATATCCCGCCGTACGCGACTGCCGCCGGAGCGCCGGCGCGAGTTGTCAGGCGCGACGCGATCGCTTGAGCAGCATTTCGCGCACGGCATCTTCGATGCGCGCGACCGGTCCGCGCCGATAGTCCCACCGCGGATCTGGATCGGGAACGGGAACGATCATCGTGGCATTGGCTTCGAAGAGCACGACGTTGCCGGCGCCGTCGACGGCAAAATCCGCGCCCGCGTACTGCAGGCCGAGCGTCGCCGCGATGCGTTCGAGCGCACCGACGGCTCTCGCTCCGAGCGCGGCCCGCATGTCCGCCAAGAAACTTTCTTCTTCCGCGCGCCGCTCGGCGTGATCGGCCATCGCGGCCGAAAAGTAGTGCACCTTCCAGTTCGGCGATATCGCGAGATGCAACGGGTACGTCCTGCCGTCGACGAATAGGACGCGATATTTGCGCGCGTTTCCGTCGGCGCTGCGAACGTCTTCAAACTCGATTGCAAGTAAATCGTCACCGGGAAGCTGCGCTGCGATTCTGCCTAGCTCGTCGCGCCGTTCCACGCGCTCGAAATGCTCGCCGGTGTGAAAGCCCGCCGCGCGCAGCAGGAACGGTACGCGAAAACCGTCGCTTTCGAGCCCGTCGATCGCGTCCCGGGAGAGCAACGACGGCTTTGCATAAGCTGCCGTTAGCGGAGCGACGACGCCTTCTAAGCCGCGCAAACGCTGCGCGTTGGCAACGCGACCGGTTAGCGCCACCGCGGTTGGGTCGTTAACGACGGGCGCTTGCGATCGTTCGACGACCTCGGCTGCGCGCGCGAGCGCGGCGTCCTTCACGTCGGCATCGCCGATCGCGTTGAAAATCAAATCGTGCGCGGGCAGCGTCAGCGACGGGCGATACGAATCGGCCACGAGCTTCGATACCGCGAACGTCCGGTCGTCGAGAAATCGGTCCGTCGGAACGTTTCCCGGTCCGGCGCGAACCAGCAGCAGCACCCGTACGCCGCTGCCTTCGCCCCGGTACGGAAGCTCGACCAGCGGGGCCGAGCCGAAACCGATGTCGCGGTGAACCGCCGCGCTCTCGCGCTCGCCCAGCGCTTCGAGCGCTAGCGTCAAGCCGCGCCGCGCTTCCGCATTATCCGGATCCAGCGAAACGGCGGTTTCGTACTGCTCGCGTGCGCGCTGCGTCTCACCGGCGCGCAGCAGAACGAAGCCGAGATTCGCGTGACCGATGGCTTCGCGCGGATGCGCCGCAACGGCGGCATTGAAGCACGTAAACGCGTCCTGACGCAAGCCCGCTTTGAACAACAGCATTCCCAGATCGTTGAGCGCACCGAAATGGGTCGCGTCGCGCTGCAAGACCTCGACGTACGCGAGCCGCGCGTCGTCGAGACGTCCGAGGCGATCGAGCAGTCGTGCGCGCTCGAACATGATCGAAACCGATCCCGGATGATTGCGCAGTCGCGTTTGCGCGTCTTTGAGCGCACGCTCGAGCAGCTTGCGCGACTGCGTCACGCTAAAGCGCCTCTACTTACGGACGCGCGTGAGGACGGCGTTTTGCGACGGCACGACCACCGCGTCCGGAACGTACGTCGCGGGATCGTACCAAATCGTAAATGCCAACTGACCGCCGAAGGTAATCTGGGTATCCTGCGCCGGAACGCCGTCGGGACGCTGTGGTTTCGCCGTCGTGTCGAGCTCGAAGTTTTCGCTCTTTGCGACGCTCGGTGCGATTGCCAAGATCGGATCGTACTGCCACGCCTGCATCTGAGCGGGTAACCCGAAAAGCCCGGCCATCAAGCCTGGCTCGATGATGACAAAGTGGCGTGCCGGCGGCTTCAACGGAAAGGTGAGCGGCATCCCGTAGGTGGTCGTTCCGGTCAGCGTCGCCACCGTCTTTCCGACGGTTACGGTGATAACCGCGTGCGCCGCGCCGCTGTCGTACGAGCCATTATATATGGTCGGTATTAAATCCGTATCCAAGGTGAGCGTCACGGCAGCGGCGACTTGCACGTCGTTGATCGCGCCGTTGGCGCTCTCCTGAATCGTCGTCGTATCGCCATCGCGCCGCGCGGTCACCGTGGACCTTCCGCTTTGAACGCCTTGGTACGTCGCCGTGTATTCGTACGTTCCGGGTTGGACCGCCGGCGTAGCGCCCGAAAGCGCCGCCAGAAGAATCGTGGCTAGCATCGCTTACTGCTTCGCCGCAACTGCGGCAGCGTACTGCGCGACCGTTTCGAGCAGCCGCCCGATTTCCGCGAGATTGTTGTAGCCGTGCGGAGCGACGCGCACTCCCGACGCCCGGTGAGTCGTGACGATTCCCGCCCGCTCCAAGAGTGCCCGACCAAGGTCGACGCTGTCGTAGCCCGGGATGCTAAAGGTCACAATTCCAGACGAACTTCCCTCACCGCGCAGGCTTGCGACGCGCGCCCCCAAACGCTGCAAACCGTCACAGAGCGCGTCGGTCAATGCGAGCACGTGCGATGCGATCGCCGCCGTTCCTCCGCTTCGCTCGATGAGATCGATCGACGTCACCATCGACAGCGCGCCGAGAAAGTTCGGCGTCCCGCCCTCGAAGCGCGACGCGTCCGAGACGTATGGCTGATCGAAGTGCGGAAAATCCCACATGTCGCGCATCGATCGCCAGCCGGGCGCCGCAAGCGTGAGACGCTCGATCAACGACCGGCGTACGTAGCAAAAGGACACGCCCTGCAGTGCGAGCATCCATTTTGCCGCACCGCAGTACAGCACGTCGATATCGTCCGCGACGACGTCCAGCCCGAACGCTCCCAGTGCCTGCATGGCGTCGACGCACAGCAGCGCACCCAAATCGTGCGCGACGCGCGCCAGCGCCGGAAGATCGTGTCGGTAACCGTCCGAGTAGCTCACCCACGAAACGGCGACGACGCGCGTGCGCGGCGTGATCTCGCGGCGCAGGACGTCCGGCGTCAATCGTTCGTTTTGCGTAGATAGAATGCGTACGTTGACGCCGCGCCGGCGCAGCGCTATCCAGGCGATCGCGTTGGCAGGGAACTCGTTGTCGCAGAGGATGACTTCGTCGCCGTCGCGCCAGTCGAGGCCGAGCGCGACGAGGTTCGCACCGTCACCCGTGTTGCGCAAGACGGCGATTTCGCCGCCCTTCGCTCCGATGAAACGCGCGATGCGTTCGCGGAACTCGGGCATACGCGCTTCGTAACGGCCCGTTCCCAGAACGCCGCCCGATCCTTGCTCGCGAACGAACTCTTCGATTGCGGAAACCGAGGATCGCGGCAACACCCCCGTCGCCGCGTGATTGAGATAGACGTAACGCTCGGTAACGGCAAACTCGTCGCGAGGGAGCGGGGTGCTCACTCCGCGCCGATCATGTCCTTCGTATGCCAAGCGATGTTGCCGGCACGATCGCCCACGCGTTCCAACGACGCGAGCACGAACAAGTAACGCGTTCCCGGGCGCACGATCTCCGGATCTTCTCGCATCTCTTGCTGCAAGAGTTTGATGCTGCGTTTGTAGAGCTTGTCGACTTCATCGTCGCGATCGATGACGTCGGTGGCGAGTTTGGGGTCGCGTTCGGTGTACGCCCGCATCGCGTCGAGAAGCATCGCGTGCGCGACGCCGGCGATACGATCGATCTCGACCTTTTGCGGACGCATCGGCTGGTCGGAAAGCTTGATCGCGTTCTTCGCGATATCGACCGCATAGTCGCCGATGCGCTCGAGGTCGGTCGCGATTTCGAGCATCGCCGCAATCTCGCGCAATTCACCCGCGACGGGCTGCTGGCGCCAGATCAACTCGATGCAATGCGACTCCACGCGCCGCCGTAAATCGTCGATGGCATCGTCGCCGGCTACGACGCGAGCGCCCGCGGACGCGTCGCGATTGTTCAAAGCCTCAACCGCCACGCGAATAGCGTCGCCGACGAGGGCGCCGAGCCGGACGACGTCCAGCCGAGTTCCCTCTAACGCCTCGTGATACGCCGTGCGCACGTAATCCAAATCCTCCCCAGCGACGAGCGAGATACCCCAGTATAGGGCAAAGGTGGCTTCCCCGCAACGCAACGAATGCACCTGCGGCCTTTATAAAACCTTAAGGGCTTCGCTCACATATTGTAAGGAGGAGGAACTCGTGGCTGAGATCCGCACGGTCGGCGTTTGCGGCGCGGGACTGATGGGCAGCGGTATCGCGCAAACGTGCGCAAGCGCCGGCTTCAACGTGGTGCTCATGGAAGTGGCGCAAGAGCCGCTGACGCGCGGCATGGCGGGGATCACCAAATCCCTCGACAAGTTCGTCGAAAAAGGGAAGCTTTCACAGACCGATCGCGACGCAACCGTAGGGCGATTAAAAACGACGACCCAAGTTAACGACCTCGCCAAGTGCGCTATCGTCATCGAAGCGATCGTCGAAAACGTCGACGTCAAAACGACGCTCTTTCGGCAGCTCGACGAGCTTCTCGCGCCGGACGCCATCATCTGCACGAACACCTCTAGCTTGTGCGTCGTCGAGTTCGCGGCCAAGACCAAACGCCCCAACAAGGTCGCCGGCT
>DASRSM010000062.1:0-8392 GCA_035656415.1 Vulcanimicrobiaceae bacterium
CTCTGCAATCGCCGAAGTCCTGGACCAAGCCAAGTATAACGCTGTGAAGACGGTTCCCGTCGCTGAGGACGCGCTCTCCCAGTAACTCGCTAACTTTGGCTGACATCATCAAAGTCGAGAGCCCGAAATCGCAGTGGTCAACTGAAGTGGCGGCTCTCCGTTCCTTGAAATTATTTCCGGAGTTTGACTGGTAGCCGTTCCGGCCCTTAACTAGTGGATCTTGCTGTCGGTTTCCGGTCTGAAGCCGGATCCCACACTTGCTAAGGAAGCAGTATCGGCGCGCGGGACAGTTCGACTCGCTCACCCTGTTTAACGTCTATAGACGAATCAGGACGGAGCGAGTGCGCTTTGCTCAAGAACGGCGATCTCATGCGGCGTCATCGTGAGCTCGGACGGAACCATCGATGAGTAAAGACCCGACAAATCGATGAATAAGATTGACTAAAGTTTGCAAATGAATTCGGAAACCGGCGACGCATATGTCCGGCATTGGAGCGCAAAGATTTTTCCGCGGCATTTCGTTCGTTCGTCCGCAATAACGTCGCGTCGGTCGAGCAAGTAGATGTTCTTCTGCTATTGCAAGGCGACCCTCGAGCTTCGTGGACGATCGCCGACTTGAGCGCGTCGCTATCGAGTTCGTGCACGTCGATCGCTCGGCGACTTGCGATTCTCTGTGAGCGCGGGCTGGCAGAACGGACCGACGAAGGAAGATTCCGGTACCTCTCAGGCGAGATACACGATGCGCTCGTCAACGAGCTCCGGCGCGAGTACGGGCTGCGCCCGACCAGCGTCATCGAGCTCATCTATTCGAAGCGGACGTCGGCGCTGGAAAGTTTTTCCGACGCCTTCCTTTTAGGTGGTGACGATCGTGACCGCTAGTATCGTCTACGTTCTTTGCACCCTCACGAGCGCCGCGTGCGCCGTGCTGCTCGCCCGCGCGTATGCCCGATCGCGCGAACGCTTGCTGTTTTGGAGCTCACTCTGCTTCGTTGGACTCTGCGCGAACAACGCGATGCTCTTCGTCGACATCGTGATGTTGCCGCAGATCGATCTTTCGGTGTGGCGGTTAATCCCGGCTTTACTCGGGATTGCAGCGCTCGTCTATGGCCTCGTCGTGGAGGCTGAATAGCGGTGTACGGCTTTATCTCCGGTGCGATCATGGCGGGGTGCTTCGTCGCGGCGCTATTCTTCTATCGCTTCTGGCGCCGCACGCTCGACCGGCTCTTCGTTTGGTTCTCGACCGCCTTCCTATTGTTGGGGGTGGAACGCTTGATGCTGGCGGTCACTCACGCCAACGAGACCTCTTCACCCCTGATTTACGTCCTTCGCCTCGTCGCGTTCGGTCTCATCATCGCCGCTATCGTCGATAAAAACCGATGATCTACACCACCTTCTGGTGCCGCTCGCGATCGATGAGCGCGCGTTTGCGTTCGACGCCCCACCGGTAACCGCCGAGCCCGCCCGTTCCACGTATCACGCGGTGGCACGGAATCACCACGGCGACGGGATTGCTCGCGCACGCGCCGGCGACGGCGCGCGCGCTCGACGGCGAACCGATTCCTTTAGCGACTTCGGCGTACGATTGCACGTCGCCGTACGGAATCGACTGCAGATATTTCCACACGCGCATCTGAAACGCGGTCGCGCGAATATCGAGCGGAAGTTCGAGGTGCGGCTGATTGCCGGCCACGTGGCGCGCGATCGCCTCGACCCATTGCGCGAACTGTGGATGCGGCGGCGTTTGCATAGGTTCGATCGCGGCGTTGCGATATTCGGCGCGCAGCTGAGCCAGCAGTTCGGCTTCGGAGTCGCCGAACTGCGCGAAGGAGATGCCGCGATCGGTGGCCCCGATCATCATCAGGCCGAACGGCGTCTGCAGCGAAGCGTACGACATCGCGACGCCCTCGCCGCGGCGCCGGTACTGTGCGGGCGTCATGCCCAACCGGGAAATCGCTTGCTCGTATACCCGGCTCGCCGATCCGTATCCGGCGTCGTAGACGGCAGCATCGACGGGCTTGGCCTCGACGAGGCCGCGCTTGAGTTCGGCAAACCTGATGCCGGCGATATACTGCTTGGGCGTCACCCCGACGACGGCTTTGAAGCTGCGCGCGAAATGATACCGGCTCATCGCGGCCATGGAAGCAAGCTGCCCCAGGGTGAGAGGCTCCTCGCTATGGGCCTCGATGTAACGGCAGATTTTCCTTATACGCTCAGGAACGGGCGAGGGTGTCTGGTGTACCATGGGTATCACTTTACGGACCGGCGAGCGGGCCAGCCATCCGAATGTTGCGGGGGAGCCGACGCCAGGCCCGGCCGGGACGTTAGAAGAAAGCGTAGATTCTTCCATATGAGGCGACTGCTCGGGATCTTCGGTCTTATGAGTCTGCTCTACGGCTGTAGCGGTGCGGGTTACCTTCCCTATGGACCGCACGCTCTCAACCCATCCGATATCCACACGCTGGTCGCCGGCGCCTCGCAATCTAACGACGTTCCGGAAGGCCTCGTGCACGCCGTACTGATGGCCGAGTCGGCGGGCGACCCGTCGGCGGTAAGCGGCGCTGGAGCTCAAGGGCTGATGCAGCTCATGCCCGGCACCTCCGCCGGATGCGGTATCGCAAACCCATTCGACCCCGTCGAGAACGTACAATGCGGTGCCGGATATCTGCGCTCCATGCTCCACCGCTACCACAACAACGTGACGCTTGCGATTGCCGCCTATAACGCCGGTCCGGGCGCGGTGGACCGCTACCACGGCATTCCGCCGTACGCCGAAACTCGCGCGTACGTTACCCGCGTGCTGACGGCGTACCGAGACTACTAACTCCTTCGCTTTAATGGCGACGCTCACGCAACGGCAACCGCTACCTCGAGTCGGAGCTGCGATACCGCGCTTGCCCATCCTCGATGCGTACCTGTTGCGCGAAATGCTCGGGCCGTTCATCTTTGCGTTCTCGGCGTTCCTCTTGTTCTGGGCGCTGAACATCTTCTTTCTCGCAGCCGACTACATCATCAACCAACACGCGCCGTTCTTCCTCGTGTTGCGTTTCGTCGTTTTTCGCGTGCCGCAAGCGATCCCGATGGCGTTTCCCTTTGCCTGCCTGTTCGCAGCGCTGCTCGCGATGGGGCGCGTCATGGGCGACAACGAGGTCACCGCGATGCGAACCGCCGGCATTTCGGTCGCGCGCATCGCCATCGCGCCGCTGGTCTTCGGTTTCGTCATGTTCCTGATCGCCTACGTGATGAACGAATGGATCGCGCCCGCCTCCGTCGACCTTTCCACGCGCACGTTTTACCAAATCATCTACCACACCGACGCGCTGCCGGTCGAGCCGCAGTTCTTCCGCAAAGACCAAGATACGGGCAACGTCTTCTACGTTACGCAGGTCGGCCCGGACAATCGCACGATGGAAGACGTGCAGATTTTCAAACCGGCGCGGTACGGACCATGGAATGAAACGCTTCAGGCAAAAAGCGCTTCGGTCAGCGGTAATCTGCTCGTTCTGCACGACGTCATCGACACGCGATATAACAACGACGGTTACATGACCAATCAGCAACGCGTTAAGGAAATCTCTATCGGTTTACCGATGGGCGAGACGGTGTCGCAGTTCGTCAGCAACGTCAACAACGATCCGTGGACGATGAGCAGCAAGACGCTGCGTCAGCAGGTCAGCGCGCTCCAGACGCAAGGCATCGGCGGGACGGCGCTGGGTAGCCTGCAACTCAATCTCGCGGACAAGCTCGCCTGGCCGTTCGCGTGCTTCATCGGCGTGGTGCTGGCGCTTCCGCTCGCGCTGCGCTTCGGCAAGCGCGGCCGGACGCTGGGTATCGCGATGGCCATCATCGCATTTTTCGTCTATTACCTGATGACGTCGGCGGCCGCCGCTTTCGGACGCAACGGCGCGATCAATCCGTACCTGGCTGCGTGGCTGCCCAACGCCATCATGGGAATCGCGGGTGTTATCTTGCTTCGGTTGGAAGAACGCTGACCCAGTGTCTTTTCCGAGCAGAAGAAGTCGCGGCACCGCCGCGATCGTGTCGTTCGTTGCCCTTCTCAACGCCGTGCCCGCTTGGGCCTCGGCGCCGACCAACGACGACCGAACTTCGGCGACGGCCCTCATGCTCTTCAACCGCCAGACGTGCGCGCAGCACTATAACGGCGGCGCCCCCGCGAAGCAAGTCGCACAGGTTACGCCGACCGATGAGCCTTCGCCGTCGACCGCGCCCTCCGGGTCACCCGGCCCCGTAACGACGCCCGGATTGCCGAATACGATTCCGGGCACCGGAAACGGGACGTTTCAATTTTATTCGACGCCGCGTCCGCGTCCGGGAGCATCGTCCGAAGTAAGCCCGCCGCCGGTTCCCACGCCCACGCCGGGTCCCACCGGCTCCGGGCCGCCGATCTTCCTCCAGCGCGGCGGCGAAACGCCGCCGCCGATCTCACCCGCGGGACACTCGACCCCCACGCCCTCGCCCGCACCCACCGGCGTGCCGACGTTGGCGCCCGGTAACGTGGCGGTCCTCTCCGACCGCGTGGAAGGCGGAACGAAAAAGGGTCAGCCGTCGGACGCCATCGGTAACGTGCACATTTATTATCGCGACGAAGAGCTCGTGGGCGATCGCGCGCATTTCGACGGTAATCGTACGATCACGCTCACCGGCCATCCATACCTGGTCAATCACACTCACGACTCGATCCTGACCGCCGACGAAATCTCGTTCGATACGATTTCAGAGACGGCGAAGCTGCTGCACGGTAGCGGCGAAAGCGCCGAGGGCATCCAGTTCGGCTTCATTCACTTTCACGCAACCGATCTGCACACGGATCCCGACGGGAGCGCGCACGGCATCGATCCATATTTGACGACCTGCGAAAATCCGCGCGGCGGCTATCACGTCACCGGTAAGACGATCGACGTCATCCCCGGCGACAAGATCATCATCAACAAGGCGATCTTATGGCTGGGCGCGGCAGCCGTGTTTTATTTGCCGCACTTAGTCATTCCGCTGCGCACCGTCCAGGACGAGCGCGCGCGACCGCAATGGTTTCCGGAGGTTGGTTACGATCAATACGAAGGCGCTTGGGTCAAGGTCAAAGTCCCATTCGGTAAGGATCAGTACTATTACGGCTACTACATCCTGAACTATTTCACCAAGGCGGGCCTCGGCATCGGGTACGTCGGTTTCTACGCCACCCACAGCGGGCGGCGCAGCGTCAGCGTGAACGTGTACGAGCAAAACGACCCGATCGAAGGCGGCCGCACGTACAACGCCGCGCTGTCCGAGCAAGAAAACTTTTCGCAGCGCTTACGCGGCAACTTTCAGTTTTCGTATCAGTCGAACTACGGGGCGCTGACGAACGTGCCGCCCAACGAGACGCTAACCGGGGCGATCGTGCACCAAACGGAGCGCGCCTCGCAAAACTACTCGTTCAGCCACAACTCCGCCGGAACGCAGTCGAGCAGCAACACGTTCACCTTTACGGACACGCGGCAGTTCAATCAATTCCTGAACCAAGCCGTGAGCTTGAACCTTTCGGATTCGTCGACGAACTACATCCAGTCGACGTTCTCGCACACGACCGAGTTCGACTACCTGATGCATTACACGACGACCGGCGCCGACTATCAGTTGGAGTATAACAAGACGTACACCGACGAGGGCTTCGGAATCAACAAGATTCCGGAGTTCCAGGTTCGGCCGTACGACTTCTTCCAGCACTTCGTCTTCCCGATGTCGGCGCAGTTGACGTTCGGCGAATACAGCGAGCCGTCGACGCCCGACGTCGAGGAGTCCAGCCTCGCGACGTGGCGCGGCGATGCCGGCGTCGTCCTCGGGCCGGCCTTGGCGAAAGTCTTCGGAAGCGATTTCCAAGCGACGGTCAACGTCGATCAGTACGCCTACGGCACCGGCGACTTCAAGGCAGCCATCCAGCAAGAGATGTCGCTTACGACGCCGATCGGAAATCACATCGTCAACTCCCTAACCTATAACGAAGCGAACTATAACGGGCCGGCGCTGGTGCCGTTCCAGTATTTGGATCAGCAGCCGTCGCAGAACACGTCGAACGCGCAAGATCTCATTCGCTTCTTCAACGACGACATTTACAGCGTCGCGCTGGGCTGGTCGACGAACTTCCCGCTCAACATGAACGCGCAGCCGGTCAGCTATCAGATTTCCGCACGTCCGTCGGCGCGTTCGGTCGTGCTGCTATCGGGCGCCTACATCCCCGGGCCGGGGCTCGGATTCGAAACCACCAACCTGCAGCTCTCGACGCCGTTCGGCCGCGACGCGGCCCTGCAGTTCGTTTCGGACATCCAGTGGAAAGGCCCCGAGTTTTTTGCCAACAAGATTTTCTACTACACCCGCGTCATCGGCGATTGCTATCAAGTGCGCGTGCTCTACAGCGAAGCGTCGCGTTCCGTCAACGTCGGATTGAGTCTGCTGGCGTTCCCGAACCAGCAGGCGACGTTCGCTATCGGCCAACCCGGCCCCATCATTCCGAGTACGTTTAACTATTAAACGAGGCGAACGAAGGTGCGCTCTTCGCGGAGAACGATGCGCTTTTGCTGCGCCATCGCAAAGTTCTCGCGCGCTGCGGCATCCGATTTGAGGCACGCGCGGTAGCGCTCGTATGCCGCTAGGCTATCGAACGCGATCAAGGCGTATGCCACGTCGTTGGTTCCTTCGTACGGCATGAAGTAGCCGACCAGGTGTCCGCCGCAGCGCGGAATGATCTCACCCCAGTTGCGCGCGTATTCTTCGAACGCATCGAGCGCAAACGGATCGATTTGATAGCGGATCACGCAAGTGACGGTCACGGACTTCCTTTCGAACGCTTCGGGCTCCGCGGAGCCGTCGGTGCCTGCCAAAGCGAAGGCTGCCGACACCATACCGGCGAGCGCGTGCGAGCGTTTCACGCCCGGAATTATAGCTCGCGGTCGATTCAGGTTTGGCTGAAGCGTCGGGGACGTACGACGAGCTCGCCGCCGCAGTTGGGACAGATCCGGTCGCGTTTGGCCGCGCACTGGGGACAGAAGGTGCACTCGTAGGAGCAGACATACGCCTCGTCGGTGAAACCGAGCGCCGCACTACACGTTTGGCAAGCGTCTTTCATCAGCATTAGCGCGCGCCCGGAACCTCGCACGATTCGAATGCGACGTCGTAGATCCCTAAACCATAACCGTCGGGCGAAATGCGCAGCTCGTGTTGTCCGAATTTGGCGTTCTCGATCAGCGCGTAAGCGCGCGGTTCGTCGACCGTAACGTAGGAGTTCCCGCGTTCGTCGTAGCGAACGTCGCTTCCGGCATCGGTTTTGGCGATCGGAGCGCCGTCTTGCGTCACGACGACGCGAACGGTTTTGCCCGGTTCGGGGCGCATGACCGCCACGACTTCGATGGCGTGATAGCGCAGCGCCGCGTAGCCGTTGGATCCGCCCGAAACGGCACCGGAATCGTTGCGATGCCAATATCCTCCGAGATAGACGTTCCCGTCGGCGTGCGCTCCGGGATCCGTGTACGCGAAGTCGCGCGTCGGATCGGCAAAACGGGGAGCGTTTGCGATCCCTTGGTGCGCGATGACCACCTCGTCGGTTTTAGGGTAACATACCGCACCGGGCTTGTCGTAGCTGTCTTGCGGCAGCAACGCCATGACGTGGGGCAGCTTGACGTGCGGATCTTGCGCGACCAGCAGCGCTTGGATCTTACTCTCCGTTTGTTGATAGTTGCCCTCGCCGCTCGTGCTCTCGACCAGCTTGCCGCTTTGATCGAACAGGAACTCGGTCGGCCACGCGTTCACGCCGTAACGCTTCCAAATGGCGAAGCTGTCGTCGAGAACCACCGGCCACGTTACGCCCAGACGCGGCAGCGCGGCCGTTACGTTCGCGCGCTCGCCCGAAAAAGCGAACTCGGGCGAATGCACGCCGACGATGGTGAAGCCGTATTGCTTGTAGCGCTTGTACCATTCGCGCAAATACGGGAGCGTGCGCAAACAGTTCACGCACGTATACTCCCAGAAGTCGACCAGCGTAACCTTACCGTGGAGCTCCGCGGGAGCGAGCGGCGGTGAGTTGAGCCAGCCGGCGTTGCCGTCGAATGGCAGAATCGGTTGGCCCGGAGACAGCGCCAGAAGCAGCGCGAACGCCGCGACGGCCACACGCCTCATATGTTAGAGCCCGACCGAGCGGAGCAATCCCTTGAAGCGAGCCGACTTGGCAATCGGCGCGAACCACGCCGAACTGCGTAATAGTGGAAGCGACGGCTCGCGACACGCGACCGCGCTTTCCAAATGATCGAGCGCTTCGTCGTTGCGACCAAGGCCGACCGCAACCATTGCGAGATTCCAGTACACGATGAACTCCGTGCGTACCATTTCGAGCAGCATCGTGTAGATC
>DASRSM010000063.1:0-13716 GCA_035656415.1 Vulcanimicrobiaceae bacterium
GCGCGCCGAACGCGCGGCAGGCATTCGCATCCCGGGAACCCGTCTCGACGACATACCGCCGCGCGACGACGCGCGCTGGGCGATAGCCGCGCGCCAACGCGCTATCGTCGACGCCGTTACCGACTTCTGGTTCGCCGATTACGGGAGTTCGTCGTCCTCGAGCCCGAAGTAGTGGCCGAGTTCGTGGATGACCGTGTCGCGGACTTCGGCGATGGCTTCTTCACGCGAATGCGATACGCGCCCGATCGGACCGCGAAATATTGCGATTTCGTCGGGAAGCATGGGGTCGTAGCGCGAGCGTCCGGTTAGCGGAACCCCGCGATAGATTCCCAGCAGTTCTTCGTCTTCATCGAGATCTTCGGCGTCCTCTTCGCTGGGTTCGTCTTCGATGACGATGGCGACGTTGTCGACGAGATCGGCAAACCGCTGGGGCAGCGAATCGAGCGCTTCTTCGACGACGCGCTCGAACTCCGATTTGGAAATCATCGGAGGCCGGGAAAGCCGATCTTCGAGAGTGCGCCGTACGTTGCGATGCCGACGGCCGTGGAAAGATTGATGCTGCGCACGAGGCCTTCCCGCATGGGAATGCGCAAGGCGCGGTCGGGATTGGTCTCGATCAGCTCGCGTGGCAACCCTTTCGTTTCTTTGCCGAAGACGAGCACGTCGCCCAGCGCGAACGATGCTTCGTCGTAGCGTCGTGCGGCACGCGTCGAAAAGAACCAGCGGTTGAGCGCCGCCGTAGCATTGAGAAAAGCGTCGAGCGATGGATGCACGACGAGTGCGACGTTGTGCCAGTAATCCAGGCCCGCGCGCTTGAGCTCGCGGTCGTCGATACGAAAGCCGAGCGGCTCGACGAGGTGCAGCGCGCATCCCGTCGCAGCACAGAGGCGTGAGACGTTACCGGTATTCGGCGGAATCTCGGGTTCGACTAAAGCGATATGGAGCGGAACGCTGCCGAGCGATTCGACGGTTACGATTCTTTCATGCGGTTGCATTACGTTGATAGGACGTCGGCGTACTCAATACCGGCGGGGGCGATGACGTACGCTACGCCGTTGTTGCGCTGCCAGATGCGTTCGATGGCCGCGCGCTGATAGACGACGCGCACGTTCGGCGCCGCCGGATCGTTGATCGCGCAGTCGCCGGAGCCGGTGAAGCCGCACAGCACGACCAGATGCCCGTCACTCCGTTCGAGCGGCGCGTCCGGCAGTTCGCCGGATGCCCAAGAATAGGAAATCACCAGCGGAACGTTGCGCTCGATCAAACGCTGCGCGTGATCCAGGTTGCGAAAGTGTCCGACGACGCCGCGCAAACCCAGGCTGCCGCTGAACGCCACGTTGAACGACCAGTTTCCGGTGCCGTTGTACGCGCGGTCGAAGATGTGGCGCGCGGTTTCTTCCACCGAGACGTCGATGCCGTGATACGCGTTCGCCATCGACACGCTTGCGGCACTGCACCAGCCGCGTTCTTCCTTTTTTGAGCCTGCCCGGAGCCCTGTCGAAGGGTATTGCGAACGCGCGGGCACGTCGAGAATGAGCGCATCGCGCGCGTAGGGCAGCGACGGCACCGGCCGTCCCGGTGAAGAGAACGCAACGAGATTGAAGTCGACGTCGCGCGCGCGCACTTCGACGCCGTCGAAGAGCTGGTCCGAGGTGAGGACGTCGACTTCGACGTGCACGCCGCCGCCGTCGGGGCTAAACGATTTCGAGCCCGTCGGATGCCACTCGGCGTAGTCCATCCAGGGAGTCGCCGGCGCGTGGGCTTGCAGCAAACGAAACTCGATACGGCCTTCCGGCGCGAACGTGTTCCAGCTCAAGACGCCCCCGCGCGTGGGCGCGAGCAGCAACCGCGCCGTTTCCCGCGCACCGATGACTTGCGCGAATCCCGAGAACTCTTCTAAATGCTCCACTGCCAGGCGTTCCACGTATCGGCCAAAAATGCCGCCGGCTCGTAGTTCTTCGCGTCGGTATTGATCGCGGTAACGTTCGTCTGCCAGCTGAAGAACACGGCCGGCACGAGCTCGCGGATCCGCTCTTCCTCGCGCTGATACAGTACTTTGCGTTTGGCCGGATCGAAGGTGCTCGCGGCCGCTTCGCTGGTCGCGTTGACGACCGGATCGTTCAGCCACGACGTGTTGGCGCCGTTGGGCGGAATGAACCCCGCGTTCCACGACCCCGTATTGTCGGGATCGGGGCCGTTGGTGTCGACCGACCACTCGAGATCGTACTTACCGGTGTAGAGCGGGCCGTTCTGCGCGAACAGATAACTGCCCGGGAAGTTGCGCACCATCAAGTCGATGCCGAGCGGCCGCAGCATCGATTGCATCATCACCTGCGATTGCGTGTTCTCTTCGTGTCCCGTCGTGGCGTAAATCGTCAGATGCATCGCGAGCGCGCCTTTGTGCAGCACGCCGTCGCTGCCCATCTTCCAACCGGCATCCGCTAGCAGCTTACGTGCGTCGGCGGGATCGTAGGCGTACGGGGGAAGCTTCGGCGCGGCCCACGATTCGGGAAAGATGTCGGAAACGGCGAGCCGATCGTAGCCGCGATAGATCGTGTCGTTGATGCGCTTCCAGTTCACCGCTTCGGAAATCGCGCGGCGCACGCGCACGTCGGCGAGCAGCGGATGACTCATGTTGATGCCGAGGTGCCGCCAATTTCCGACCAGCCGTTTGTCGATCGTAATTCCCGAGATCGTCGAGAGCCGCGCGATGGCGCTCGGCGGCGTCACGGCCGGATACACGTCGATCTCGTGCGCCGCAAGCTGATTGAAAAGCGTGTTCGTATCGGGAACGACTTTCCAGATGACTTCCTTGAGCTTCGGTGCGCCGCGGAAATAACGCGGGTTCGGAACGAATTCGAGCGACGCGCCGTGATTCCACGCTTTGAGCAGATACGGGCCGCTCGAGATCGGATGGTTGTTGAAATCCGACGAGTTGATGTTCGGATACTTTGCGAGCAAGTGCGCGGGCATCGGCGGATAGGCGGCGCCGCCCATGGTCAAGATCCCCAACACCTCGACGCTTGGGCGCTTGAGGTGCAGAACGATCGTATACGGGTCGGGCGCGTCCGCGGACGCGATCAAATCCCAGCCGTATCGCGTCTTCGTGTTGTTCTGCGGATTCATCACCGCGTGATACGTGAAGAGCCAGTCGGCCGACGTCAGGGGCGCGCCGTCCGACCAAACGACGCCTCTGCGCAGGTGCACGGTGATCGTTTTGCCGTCGCGTGAAATGCCGCCGTTGGCGAGCGTCGGAACGGCGGTCGCGAGATCGGGAAAATAGTTCCCGTTCGCGTCGCAGCGCATGAGGAACGAAAAGAGGAGCGGCGTGACGGAATCGGTCGCCCACGTGTGACCGAACATGAGGTTCAGACTGTCGGGTTCTTCAGGAGCGCCGATGCGTAAAACGCCGGGAACGGTCCATGGATTGTGGTTCCCCGCGGTCCCTTGCGGTTTCGAACAGGCTGCGCACGCGGCCGCCAACGCGATTGCGAAAAGGCGGCGGCCGAAACTCACGCGGGCGCAGTCCGCTTTAGCGAACGCTTCTCGATGCGCGGCGCGATCTCGCTATAGAAGCGATCGGGACCGAATCGCACGACGTCTTCGGCAGGTAGGCCGCTCTCGCGCCGCGCGCGCTCGATTTGTTGACGTGCGTCGTCGTCCGACAAGCCTCGCGTGTTGAGCGCGACGCCGATAACTTTCGCCGGCTTGATCGTCGCCAGCAGCGTTTCGTGGATATCGATCAGCTCGCGATAACCCAGCGTCGGCGTTTCGTACGATTCGATGTGCGAGCGCGTCGGATCGCATACGAGCACGAGTCCGTCGGGAGCCGAGCCGGTCATGAGCGCGAGAGTTACCGGCGCGTACGCCGGATGATTGATCGAGCCTTGACCCTCGACGACGATCAAGTCGGCGCCTTCGTGCGCGGCGTACAGCACGAGCTGTTCGGTCGCGCCGGGTGCGAAATCGGCGATCACGCGATCGATCGAAATTCCCCATCCTGCGATCATGATGCCGGTTTGTCCGGTTGGAACGAATCGCGCCTTCGCTCCCTTCGCCTCGGCGGCGCGCACGAGTTCGAGCGCGACCGTCATCTTGCCGACCGCGCAGTCGTTGCCGACCATTAACAAAATCGGCGCGGCGACGTCGTATACCGCACCGCTGAAGATCGGCGTGTCGGGCGGCTTGCGCACGTCCCAAATCTCGACGCCGGCGCGCGCTGCTGCCGCAGCAAACTCTTGATCTTCTCCGAGCATGTCGTGCAAGCCGCTGACGATTTCGAGCTTCGCATCGATCGCGTCGATCACGGCGTCGCGCCATTCTTGAGGCAACGCGCCGCCCTTGGGTGCAGTGCCGATCAGCAGCGACGTCGGGTCGTACGCGAGCGCCTGGTCGACCGTCGTTACGATCGGCGCCTTGCTGCGTAAGTGCGGAAGAACGTCGGCAACGGTGCTTCCGGAAAACTCCGGATCGATGACCGCAACGACGTCGTCGGCGCCGTACGCAATCACGCCGTGTGCGGTCTTAGCATCCCCGGCAAAGCGTCCGGGCGCGAGAACCGCGTATCGGCGCTTCACGCAAACGCCCGTTCTTTCACGCCGAGTCCCGGTGCGTCAGGCAGTACCATCTTTCCGCGATCGTACGTGATGCCCGTAAACGGATCGCTTGCGGTAAGGAACGGTCCGTCAATATCGGCCCAGTCGACCAGCGGCGACAGATGCGCCGCCGCCGTTGCCGCGATCGCGCTCTCGACCATGCAGCCCAGCATCACTTTCATGCCCATCGCGCGCGCCGTGTGAATCATCGCGAGCGCGCCGCGGATGCCGCCGGTCTTTGCCAGCTTGACGTTGATGCCGTCGACGCAGCCGTAGAGTTTCGGCAAGTCGCTTGCGACCATCGAATCTTCGTCGGTGACGATCGGAATCGACGTGCGCTCGCGCACCGCGCGCAGCCCTTGCGGATTTCCGGCCGGAATCGGCTGTTCGCAGAACTCGATGTCGAAACGTTCGAGTTCGCGCAACACCGCGATCGCCGTTTCGACGTCCCAGCCTTCGTTGGCGTCGACGCGAACGATGCCGCGGTAATGCTCGCGAACGAGCGCCATGGTCTCGACTTGTTCGGCGACCGAACCGAGGCCGAGCTTGACTTTCAAAATCGGATGATTGCCGACTTCCGCGATTTTCTTTACCGTCGTCTCCGGATCGGCGATGCCGATCGTAAACGAAGTGACCGGCGTCAACGACGGATCGAGTCCGAGTAGCGCGTAGAGCGGCTTGCCGACGTCTTTTCCGATCAAATCGTGCAGCGCGAGATCGAGACCGCCGCGCGCGGCGGCGGGAATGTCGTCGTGGAGCAGCGCTTCGAGATTATACGGATCGTTCGACGCGAGCGGATGCGTCGCGAAATAATCGATGACGCTTTCGACCGACTCGTCGTAGCGCTCGACCGGTGCGGCTTCGCCTAGTCCTTCTAACTCGCCGTAGCGTACTCGCACGAGGGCCGTCCGTGCGACGGTTTCTTCACCGCGCGCAATTTTGAACGGATGGACGAGCGGCAGCTCCAGCGGCGTAACGGAAATCGACAACGCTGACATAGTGATGCGCATTTTCCTTTCGCAGTCCTCTCTCCTAGGGCTTGACGGCCGGTGGTAAGGTAGAGGGGCTCGACTGCGCATAGCGCGCAACGTGCTTCGGTGCCGAACCGACTAGT
Source organism: Vulcanimicrobiaceae bacterium (assembly GCA_035656415.1). GTDB lineage: Bacteria > Vulcanimicrobiota > Vulcanimicrobiia > Vulcanimicrobiales > Vulcanimicrobiaceae > JAFAHZ01. Next base: position 5,710 of record DASRSM010000063.1, read on the forward strand.
TGACCGAGGGAGCATCAGCTCCGGATACGACGTTCTGGCGAGACTTCGTTTTCTTGCCGGATCGGCGCCCGGGCCGCACCCACCTGCGAGAACGCAGGTTCGCATACCAGGTACGGCAGACGTTACGTGCGGTTGAGCGCGATTGAAGCGAGTGCGATGCGCCACGAGCGCATCGCGCTTTGCATTTCGGCGACTCCCGCGTCTCCCGACGGTTCGTCGAGCGTCAAGTATCCGCGAAACTGCGCGAACCCGCGTATCACGTCGCCGACGGAACGTTCGTTTTCGTCGCCGACGTTGCTCCACAACAGCACGCCGTTTGCTGCGAGTGCGGATGGATCGCTTGCGGCGTCGAGCGCACGCGGTTCGGGTCCGAAACGAAGCCACGCGGAATCCGCTTCCTTTGCGACGCGCTTACAATCGAGTGTCGTCGCCGCGAACGTTCCGGGCGCGTTGCGCACCGCTAGCGTAACGTTGCTCTTCTTGGCAAGCGAGGTCGCGGTTCCTAAGGCGGTCAGCTGTTCGCTCCACGACCACATCGTTTCGGCCGCGAGCGGCGCCGCGATCAGCGGCGCACCGACCGCGACGGCAAGCCGCAGCGTTTCTTCCATCCGCTCTTGTGCCGACCGGAAGAACGCCGCATCGGTAACCGCAGCGATCGTTAATCCGCGATCGACCGCCATTTTCTTGACCTGCGCAAGATACTCGTCGTCGGTTCTGGGAAAATGCCGCGCGTCGAGCACCACGCCGTCGGCCGCAAGCACCTGCGCGCAAAGATCGAGGAACTCCAGTTGGGTGAGGTCCCCTCGCTCGACGGCGCGGTGGAGAGCGCTGCTGGCAGCCGCTAATTTCACGGGTGAGGCTCTTCGCCTCCGCCCGGAATGTCCCCTGAACGGGTCGAGCGAAGGGTCAATCATGCGAGTAGCCGTTGGTGCGGACCACGCGGGATTCAAATACAAGGACGATATCGCGCAAATTCTGCGCGCCAACGGCCACGAGGTTCTCGATTACGGCACGCACGACGCGACGCCGGTCGATTATCCGCAGTACGGCTACGCCGTCGGCGAAGCCGTCGCGAGCGGTCAGGCCGACCGAGGCATCGTCGTCTGCGGCTCCAGCCTCGGAATTGCCATCGCAGCCAACAAAGTTCCGGGTGTTCGCTGCTGCCCGGTGTCCGAGCCGTACTCCGCGGAGCTCGCGCGCCGGCACAACGACTGCAACGTCATGGCGTTTTCGGAGCGGCTCACGGGTTGGGAGATGATCGAGCGAATGCTCGACATTTACCTCGAAACGCCGTTCGACGGCGGCCGTCACGAACATCGCACCGAGCAGCTCTTCGAATTCGGCGACGATCAGCGTACGCGTACGCTCAAGGCGATCGAACGCGGTGAAGTCACCGACGCAAAGACGCCCACCGATCTCATTTCACACGCTTAAGGCGGACACAGCATGGATATCCTCAGCCCTACTGCAATCGAATCCAACGACCCTGAAGTCTTCGCAGCGATTACCGACGAGGAGCGGCGCCAGAAACAAAACCTCGAGCTGATCGCTTCGGAGAACTACGCCAGCCGCGCGGTGCGCGAAGCGATGGGCTCCGTGATGACCAACAAGTATGCGGAGGGGTATCCGGGCAAACGGTATTACGGCGGGTGCGAGTACGTCGACGTTGCGGAAAACCTCGCGATCGACCGTCTCAAAAAACTCTTCGGTGCCGATCACGCCAACGTTCAACCGCACGCCGGGGCGCAGGCGAACATGGCGGTGTTCATGGCGCACTTGCAGCCCGGCGACACCGTGCTGGGCATGTCGCTCGCGCACGGCGGCCATTTGACGCACGGCACGAAAGTAAGCTTTTCCGGCAAGCTGTACTGCGCGATCGCGTACGGTGTACGCAAAGATACCGAGCTGATCGACTTCGACGAGATGCGCGCGCTCGCACGCGAACATAAGCCGAAGATGATCATCGCCGGTGCGAGCGCGTATCCGCGCACGATGGATTTCGCGCCGTTCCGCGAGATCGCCGACGAGATCGGCGCGACGTTCATGGCCGACGTCGCGCACATCGCCGGATTGATCGCGACCGGTTTGCATCCGTCGCCCGTTTCGATCGCCGACTTCGTGACGTCGACGACGCACAAAACGTTGCGCGGGCCGCGCGGCGGCATCATCATGTGCAAGCAGCAATGGGCGCAGGCGATCGACAAGAGCGTCTTCCCGGGCATTCAAGGCGGTCCGCTGATGCACACCATCGCAGCCAAGGCCGTGGCATTCGGCGAAGCGCTGCGTCCCGATTTTAAGACCTACCAGCAGCAGGTCGTCCAGAACGCGCGCGCGATGGCTGAAGAGTTCGTCCGCGCCGGCTTGCGTCTCGTCGCAGGCGGCACGGATACGCACCTCATGCTGGTCGACGTGTCGGTCAAAGGTTTGACCGGTAAGGCAACCGAGGCGTACCTGGACGAAATCCACATCACCGTCAACAAGAACGCGATTCCGTTCGATCAGCAGAAGCCGATGGTTGCCAGCGGAATCCGCATCGGAACGCCCGCGATCACTAGCCGAGGCCTCGGTGTCGACGAATGCCGCGAAGTCGCGCGCATCATTTGCGACGCGTTTACCGACGTGGAAGCGCGTGAGAAGATCGACCGGCTGCGCGATCGCGTCAACGAGCTGACGTCGCGCTTCGAGGTACCCTAACGCGCCCACCAGCAAAGGCTTCCGGCAACCTGCCATTGATGCTCTACGGAGGGCTTTTAGTAGCCTCCGGATTCGTGCTGTTCCTTTTGGAGACCGCGTGGATCACGATCGCTCTGATCGTTAGCCCGTCGAACGCGCTGCTGAGCGCGCCGTTTCTTTATCTCAGCGGACTGCCGGTCATCGTGGGCATTGCACTGGCGTTCGTCGAGCTGGCATTTCAACTGCCGGCGAAGCGCAGACACAATCGCGTACGCGTCGCGAAGATGCAAAACACGGGGCTGACGGTTGCTCTGACAGCCTTCAACGACGAACAGTCCATCGGACTCGCCGTCGCCGATTTCATTGGCCACCCTCTCGTGCGGCACGTGCTCGTTATCGATAACGGCAGCAGCGACGGCACACGCGAAGTGGCGGGACGAGCCGGAGCCACCGTCGTTCGCGAGGATGCCGTAGGCTACGGGAGCTGCGTGTACCGTGCGTTCCGAGAGGCTCTGCAAGAAACCGACACCGAGCTCATTCTGCTATGTGAAGGCGATCGAACCTTTCGAGCGTTCGACATCGACAAGTTTCTCGCGTACATTCCTCACGCAGAAATCGTCAACGGGACGCGCATCGTCGAGCAGCTTCGCGAGCGCGACACGCAGCTCAGCACCTTCATGTACTACGGCAATTTCGCGGTAGGCAAGCTGTTGGAGCTCAAGCATATCGGACGCGGAACGTTCACCGACGTGGGCACGACGTACAAACTCTGCCGGAGAGAAGCCCTGGAGCGTCTGCTTCCACACCTCGATCGCAGAATAAATCTCGAATTCAACGCGCATTTCCTCGACGAGGCGTTACGAATCGGAATCGAAATCGTCGAATGCCCGATAACCTTCTTCGCCCGGGTCGGAAAAAGTAAAGGTGGGAACGCCAGCAACGTGCGAGCGTTACGAACCGGCCTGCGGATGATCGTCGGGCTCGTGTTCGGCTGGAGCGTCGTTGCCGATCGAGGCGCTAAGTAAGTGAGCGCCTATCACGAGGTGAGAGTTCCGCAGGTCGAGCGCCGCCAAGTGCTGTGGCGGACCCTGTGCGATGCGTATTTCCAGCGTCTCGTTTCGGCCGGCGATACCGTACTGGAGCTCGGGTGCGGATACGGAGACTTCATCAACAGTATTCGGTGCGCGAATAAAATCGCCGTCGATAGTTGGCCGGGCGCCGCCGCGCATTTAAATCGGGACGTGCGGTTCCATAACGGCAAAGTGAGCGATCTGCACGGCGTTGCCGACCGATCGGTCGACTTCGTGTTTGCAAGCAATCTCTTCGAGCACGTCAGCCGTGACGATTTCCTGCGCTGCCTCAAAGAGATTCGGCGCGTGCTTCGGGAGACCGGAACCCTCAACATCCTGCAGCCGAACTATCGCTTCTGCTACGACGAGTATTTCGACGACTACACGCACATCTCAATCTACTCGGATCGCAGTCTTTGTGACGTGCTTCGAGTCAACGGCTGGCAGATCGTGGAAAGCAAGCCGCGCTTTCTACCATTGACGGTGAAGTCGCGTCTTCCGGTCTTGCCGCTGCTCATACGCCTCTATTTGGCGTCGCCGATCAAACCGATGGCAAAACAGATGCTCGTGCGAGCCCGGCCGGGTGACGAGCCGCCGCGCGAATGATTTCATGCCGGTGGTTTTCGAGGGCCGACGCGGTCTTCGTCGCCGCGCTCGTTATCGTTGCTGGCATCTGCACGTACATCGGTATCGCGCTGCCTTTGGGCAGCTTTGCAGACGACGCCTTCTTCTTGCTCGGCAACGCCTATCGCGTCGCCGGGGGGCAGATTCCGCACGTCGATTTTTCCTCGCCATGGGGACCGGTCATCTTTCTCATCGAGGCGACCGGACTGCACTTGTCCGGAATGCGCCCGAACGGCCTCGGCTATTCGAACGCCCTTTTCGGATCGCTGATTGCGATATGGGCGTTCTTCGTCGCGCGCGCGAGGTGGTCTCCGGCCGTTGGTTGCGTTGCGGGCGTTTATACGCTTCTGCTGATCGTTGCGCCGTTCGTGCTCGGCGGTTACCCGCGCGACTTCAGCTACGCCATGATCTACAACCGTTACGGTTACGCACTGCTCGGCATCGTCTTGCTCGAATGTGCCGGCGACATGCTTTCGGCGAAAGATCGCGTTCGGCCGCCGGTGGGCTTTGCCGTATCGACCGGCGTCGCATTGGGACTGCTGCTCTTTCTCAAGATAAGCTATGCGCTCGTCGCAATGGCGTTCGTCGTCGCTTTGCCGCTGGCGGGAAGCGCCGGCGGCTGGCGGCGGCTGGCGGCAATGTTCGGCGGATTCGCGCTCGTGGCGGTTGCGGCGCTGTCGTACTTGAGATTCGACCTACGGGACATGCTGCAAGATCTGACGATGGCCGCCAGCTCACGAGCGCCGGCATTGAAACCGCTGACGCTTACCGGCATCGTTTGCCTGGAAAACGCCGCTCTCGTCATTCTCGCCGCGATTATGCGGACCTATCGCGCCGCGTTCGTCGCGTGGTTAACCATCGGCATCGGAGGCGTGGTGCTGGTCACTAACCAGCAGCTCGGCGGATTTCCTTTGGATGCGTACGCGGCGCTGGCATTGGCCGGCGCCTACGTGCCCTACTCGGAATACCGGCAAAAATGGCCGGCAGGGATCGCTCTTGCGACGGTTCTTTGCGTTTTGCCGCTGGGCGAAGCGAGTGTGATTTCGCTGACGTCCGCCGCGTTGCACTGGCCGCCGCAACCGGGCGCGACGCTGGCGATGCCCGAGCGCGATGCGGTTCTGACGTTCGCTCCCTTCGTCGGAAAGGTAAAAACGGAAACCGACGGGGTTGAGTACGTCGAGGACTTGAACGACGGGCTGAATCTTCTGCGACGTCATCTCGATAAGCGCGAAGGTGTGCTTACGTTCGACCAGTTCAACCCGTTTGATTACATTCTCGATCTGCCGGCGCCGCGCGGCGGGTTCGCAGCGGCCGCTTATGACTATATTTTCGACAACGCGTACCATCCGTCAGCCGAGCGATTCTTCGGAAACGCCGTGTACGTATTGGTACCGAAGTATAAAAAACGGGCCCTGGACAGGTACGAAGAGGATGGCGATACGCTGGCGCTCTTGCGGATATATGGCTCCGCGTTACGCGCACGATTCGCGGTAGTCGGAGAGACGAAACATTGGGTGCTCTGGCGCCGAAAGACAAACGAGTGAGAGCCGCGCGTCGTATCGTGGCCGGGGTTACTGCATCGTGCGCGCTTTCGGCACAAACGCCGTCTCCGTCTGCATCCTCGGCGGCGGTTACGATCGCGCCGCTCTCAAAAATGCGTCACCTCGAGTACTCGTGAGCGACGGCGGCGTTGTTGCGGAAGTCGTCGAGACGCGAAAGGGTTTGCACGCGGGAGAGATGTTTTACGTGCATCGTGTACGGTGATGGGCGAACGCGGTGCAGCGCAGATGGGCCGCTCAGCGATACGGAAAACGTGTTACTCAGCTATTTGGGGCGAAACTTCTCGATCAATCGCGGCTCGACGGACACAATCATTGGCAGCACGCGTACACACGCGTACAAAGGTAAGCAAGTGGCGGTAACGAGCAACTGTATCGTTCACGTTGGCGAGACCGCTCCGCAGGTCGCCATCGTGCAGCACAGCCACGTCGTCTCGCTCTTGAACGCGCGGAACGACACCACCGTCGACGCCAAGATTATGTACAGGACTCATTTTGGAGTCATTAAGAACCATGAATGACGACATCGCCGGTTAATGAGTGGGCGGCAGGATGTCGTCGACTGCGAAGTACTCGCCGGGGAAGGCGAGCATCTCGATCGTTTCGCCGCGCCGAGCGATCGTGATCTGCTGATAGCGACGCCCCTGCGGCTCCCGGTAGATTTCGATCCGATCCTCGGGAATATTCACTAACCAGAACTCGCGGACGCCGGCGCGTGCGTAGAGCGGCACCTTCAAGCGGCGGTCCATTAGCAGCGTGCTATCCGCGACTTCGATAACGATGAAGAGATCCTCGGCCCCAGGATGGCGGTCGACGTAGTTCCTTGCATCGTGCCGCGCGAGCGCGACGTCGGGCTGCGGCTCGGAATCGGGCGGCAGCGTGACCGGCATTTGAACGTACACTGCGGCGCGCGAACCGAAACGAGAGACAAACGCCGTCATAACCTGGCGCGTGGAATACGTGTGTGGAGGATAGATCGGCGCCACGGTCTCGATCAGTTGCCCGTTGATGAGCTCGATGTCGTCGTTGCCGGCGAAAACGCCGGCGCCCGCCATGAGATGGTACTCCTCGACGCTGATCCGATGCCGTTTGAACGCGATAGCCATTGCACTCATATTAGCATAGGACGCTCGTATTGCCGCCTTGTGGCCGCGATATGGCCGGTTGCCCGCAGGGCGTAGCTCGGCCCATTGGTAAAGAGAGTCAACCATGCGACCCGGCTGGGACGAATACTTTATGCAAATCGCGCGCACCGTCGGAACGCGTGCGACCTGTCCTCGCGCGTCGGTCGGCTGCGTGCTAGTGCGCAAGCATCGCATTTTGACGACCGGCTATAACGGCGCACCGCGCGGCGTCGCGCACTGCACGGAGGTCGGCTGCACGTTGGTCAACGATCATTGCGTGCGCGCCACCCACGCCGAAGCGAATGCCGTCGTTCAAGGCGCGCTGCACGGCGTCAGCCTCGAAGCCGCGACTGCCTACTGCACGCACCAGCCGTGCGTCAACTGTTCTAAGCTGCTCATCAGCGCGGGCGTTCGCAAGATCGTCTACGAAACGCCGTATCCCGACCCGATTGCGAGCGAGCTGCTTGCAGAGGCCGGCGTCGCGCTGTTGAGTTATGGAATGCTCGAGGGGACCCGCCTGTGAACGCGCATTCGTGGGCTGCAGCCGCGACCTACACTGCGACGTTTGCAATCGCCGCGATCGTCGCGGCGATCTGTACGCCGTTGATCGTCCGGATGGCGACGCATTTGGGCGTAATGGGAAACGTCGCCGACGCGGGACGTCATATGCACGAAGTACCGACGCCCCGCACCGGCGGCATCGCGGTGTTCTTCGGATTTGCGGTCGCGCTCTTTGCCGTGCTCGGATTCGCGCTGGCTTCCCCGTTCTCGCTGTTGCCGTCGGCGCTCGGAACGCACGCGCAGAAAATCGAGATTCTCACCGATCGTTTCGAGACGGTACACCAGCTCGTCGGCTTGCTGTTCGGCAGTTTCCTTATTCTCGCCGTCGGTATCTGGGACGACGTCATGGGTATGCGTCCACGGAATAAGTTTCTCGCGCAAATCATCGTCGCGCTG
>DASRSM010000064.1:0-20815 GCA_035656415.1 Vulcanimicrobiaceae bacterium
GTTCGAGGCGCAGCGTTGGGACGTGCCGCCGATTCAGCGCGAGCTGGTGCGCCGCGGCGAACTGACGCACGAAGAGCGTTATCGCACGCTCAACATGGGGATCGGCTACACGCTGGTCGTTTCGCTGGGCGATGCCGGGCGGGCGCTGTCGGCAGTTCCGGAGGCGAAGGTCGTCGGGTGGATCGAAGCGCGGGACACCGGCGAGCCGCACGTCGTGATTCATCCCGCGCGGAACGATTCGTGAGCGATGACGTCGTTCGGCAGCTCGGCGCGATTCTCGATACGACCGAGATGCGCGACGTGCGAGCGCAGCACGCCGCCGAGGCGGTGCGCGCGGCGCGCGGGTACCGCTGGGTCGGGATTTACGACGTCGGCGACGAGGAGATCGAGCTCGTTGGCCACTCCGGTGTGCAGGCACCGGCCCGCATACGCGTTCCGGTCGAGCAAGGTTTGAGCGGCGACGCCGTACGCACGCGCGAGACGGTCAACGCCGGCAACGAAACGATCGTCCCGATTCTGGGCGCGGAAACCGGCATGGTCATCGGCACGCTCGACGTCGAGAGCGATAAACCCAACGCTTTCGACGAAGCGGATCAACGGTTTCTCGAAGCGTGCGCGCAAGCGCTGATGCCGCTGTTCGACTAAGTGCGCGAGCTTTTCAATTTAGTCGTCGAGCTGAAAGCTACGTCTGCCCTTCGACAAGCTCAGGGTGACATAGGGGTTGACGAGCGGACGCTGGCGTGGATCGACGACGAGTTCGGCGGCGCCTGGAGTTCCGAAGCGTTCGTGGGAAGCAACGTCGTCGCACGCGACGAGGCGGGCGCGCCGATCGGTTTTGCGACGTACGATCCGCAAGGATTGCGCTTTCGCTGGCTGCGCGGTGCAGCGCAAGAGCCGGGCGTCGGCGTCTTCGGTCCGATCGGCGTCGCCAAGGACCGGCGTAAGCACGGTCTCGGGACCGATCTCCTTTTGGCCGCGCTGGGTAAGCTGCGTGAACGTGGATACGCGCGCGCGTTGATTGCCGCGGTGGGAGAAAAGGAAACGATTGACTGGTACCGGCACGTCGCGGGGGCCGAGATTGCGGAGCGTTTCGACGTCGCCGCGCTGGTGCCGCGTCGGCCGCGCGTGACCGTGATGGTGTCCGGCCGCGGAACGAACTTACAGTCCGTGCTCGACCGGTCGCGCAGCGGCGAGCTGCCGATCGACGTGGTCGGGGTCGTTTCGAACAGTTCGAAGGCGTACGCGCTCGAACGGGCACGCAATGGGGGCGTGCCGTCGGTGCGCGTCGTTCCGTGGAAGCGAAAAGAAGAAGCGCGCGAAGCGTACGACTTGCGGCTGCTCGAAGAAGTGCGCGCCGACGAGCCCGATCTGGTATTGATGCTCGGCTGGATGCATTTGCTCTGCGAACCGTTCGTGCGCGCGTTTCCGTCGCTGCTGAACGTCCATCCCGCATTTTTGCCGCTCGATCCGGAACGCGATGACGTCGTGCTGCCCGACGGAACGGCCATACCCGCCTATCGCGGGCCCGATGCCGTCGGCGACGCGCTGCGCGACGGCTCGCGTTGGATTGGCGCGACCGTCCATTCCGTGACGCCGGCGACGGATCGCGGGCCGGTCATCGCACGCAAACCGCTGCGAGTGTCGCCGGGTGAAACGCAAGAGGGCGTGATGCAGCGTCTGCATCCGGTCGAGCACGAACTGGTTGCAACGGCGATCCGGCGCTGGATTTACGAGCGTCCGTGACGTTCGTCGTCGTCGCTCCGGATAAATTCAAAGGCGCGCTCACGGCGCTGCAGGCGGCACAGGCGATCGAGCGCGGCGTGAAACGTGGAGCGCCGAACGTTGCGTGTAAGCTGTGTCCGATGGCCGACGGCGGCGAAGGTACGGTCGAAACGTTTCTGGACCGAGGCGCGCAGCGCATGACGGCGCGCGTGCGCGGGCCGCTCGGCAAACCGGTGGATGCCGTGTTTGCGCTCGACGATGATACCGCGATCGTCGAAATGTCGAGTGCGTCGGGTTTAGGGTTGCTGGAACGCTCGCAATACGATCCCACGAAAGCCGATACGTTTGGTACCGGCGGTTTGATCACGGCGGCGTTGAGCGCGGGCGCGCGTCGAATTATCGTGGGATTGGGCGGCAGCGCTACCAACGACGCCGGCACCGGCATGCTGCGCGCGCTGGGCGTGCGATTTCTCGACCGCAACGGCGACGAGCTGCGCGAAGGCATCCTCACCTACGAACGTTTGGCCTCGATCGATCTCGACGCGCTCGACACGCGAGTCAAGAACGTACAGATCGACGCGGCGGTCGACGTCGACAATCCGTTATGCGGTCCGAACGGCGCGTCGCATACGTTTGCGAAGCAGAAGGGCGCGACGCCCGAACAGATCGAGCGGCTCGACGCGGTGCTCGAACACATCGCGGACGTCGCTGCGAAAACGTTGGGGCACGACGAGCGCAATACGCCGGGTGGGGGCGCTGCAGGCGGATTGGGATTTGCGCTCGTCGCGTTTCTCGACGCGAAGCTGGAGCGCGGCGTCAAGTTGATTGCCGATGAAGCGGGGTTGCCCGAAATGATGCGCGGCGCGTCGCTGTGCATGACCGGCGAAGGCAAGATCGACATGCAAACGCTGCACGGAAAGACGGTCGACGGTGTCGCGCGGATCGCGGACGCGTGTGGCGTTGCGGTGGTTGCCTTCGGCGGTAAGGTGGAGGACGACGTGAAAGCCGCGCTAGCGGAACGCGGGATCAAAGCCGTTCAGACCGCACCCACAGACATGCCGGCCGAACGAGCGATGGCGCGCGCTGCGGAGTTTTTGGAAGAGGCTGCGGCGGTTGCCGCGAAGCAGTCTCTTCATGACGGCTGACGGGCCTTTCGCGCCGCGGCGTTTCATATTACCGGCATTTAGCCTGGTATGGCTCGTCGCGCTGTTCGCGAGCCTGTTTCACGCGCCGGTGTACGTTCCGGAGGCCAGGATCCAATGGCGTGCGTGGACGGCGGTCATCGCTTCACCCGATCCGGAGCTCGCGCGTCAAGGCGTCGAACCCGGCACGGCGGTCGACGTCGCGCACATGCCGTTCGCGTCGACCGTCCGGCTCAAGGGCGGCGCTCCCTATGGAACCTCGATGTCGATTGCCATTGCGGACGCTGCCGGGACGCGAGTCGTTTCCGCGCCTGCGAACCGCCAGCGGTCGATTCGCTACGTTGATTCGACCTCGTCTTTCGAGATCTGGATCGACCTCGTCACCATGACCCTTTCGCTGATCCTGGCCGGATATTTAGGCTACCGAAAGCCGAGCGTGATGGTTCTCGCGCTCATGTTGTTCATCGCCGGCGGCGGAATCACGTGGCCGTCGGTTGCGCAGGCGTTGAGCGCGTCCCCGGATTGGATCTTTACGCCGGTCGTCTGGACGTTGAGCGTTTTGTGCGGCGTCTTTCCCGTGCTCGTACTGGCGTCGTTCGCAATCCGCTTACCCGGCGACAAGCCGTTACCGGAGAAGCGCAAAATCATCGCCATTATCGACGGCATCGTCGTGCTCGGTTTTGCATTGGCGCCGTTTGCGAATTCCAATATTGGGTCGCGAACGTACGCAGTAGCGTCTGCAGCCGTCGTGATCGCTGCCTCCGTGCTTTCGCTGCGGTACGCGCGTCCGGTCGACCGTGCTAGAGTCGCAGTCGTATTCACGGCGGTAATGATCGGCGGGGTCGGCTACGCAATAGCGATGATTGCGCTGACGTTCGTCGGGGGAACGCCGTTCTTTTTCTACGCGTCGGACGTCGCCGTTCTCATCGTTCCCATCGCGCTCGCCTATGCAATTTTGCGCCATCGCGTGTTCGACGTGGTCTTCGTTTTGAATCGCACGATCGTGTACGCACTGACGTCGGCGTTCTTGATCGTCCTGTTGGCAGCGTTGGAGTTTGGCGCGGAACGATACATCGATACGACGACGCGAGCCGAGGGGATCGCGCTCCAGTTCCTCATCGCGTTGGCGGTTACCGTGAGCGCCGGTTTTGCGCATCGGCGCATCGATCAGGCGGTCGACCGCGTTTTGTTCCGGACGCGGCATCAGCAGGAAGAAGCGTTGCGCCGGTTTGCGACGACGGCGCAGTTCTACACGGCCGAAGAACCGCTGATACGCGATACGGTCGACGCCTTGGCGAGGTTCGGGCGCGTGGAAGGCGCCGCCGTGTATCTCGCGACGGCTAGAGAGATGCGATGCGCCGCATCGGCATTTCGCGATGCCGCGGCCTCAGTTGACGAAAACGATCCGGGGTACGTTGCGCTGCGCGCGCATCGCGACGAGCTCGATACGCATGACGTGAAGACCGCGTTTCCCGGCGAACGGCTCTATCCAATGGTGTTGGCGGGACGTCTTGCCGGCGCGCTTGCGACGGGCCGGCGCGAAAACGGTGAAGCGATGCCGCCCGATATCGACGAAGCGATTCGCCGCATCGCGGCGGCGGTTGCCATCGCATTGGCCGCCATCGAGAGCGATCGTATTCGCGAAGAGAATACGTCGCTGCGCCAGCGGCTTGGCGTTCAAGCGGTGTAGGCGTGGAAAGGACCAATCGCGCCGGCTCTTACCTATTGGCCTTGTTCGCGCTGCTGTGGCTGGGCGCGATTTTGGCGGTCGATTTTTTGCCGAGCCCCTACAGATTCGACGGCTCCGTTAAGCTAGGCGAACGGGGGTTCGTGATTACAAGGGTAGGACCGGCCGCGGCGATAGCCGGACTACGAGTCGAAGACGTGATTCCATACGACGCGTCGTGGGACGTCCGCCAGTACGCGTCCGCGGGCGGCACGTTACAGACGCCCGTGCGCCGGGGATCGCAGACCCTGCAGTTGAGATTACCACGAACTCGGCCGCTACGAATTAGCTCGTTATTCGAGCGAGTGTCGACCGACGTCGGAATCACGTTCGCACTACTGCTTGCCGCGTATCTGGGCTTTCGAAAGCCGAGCGTTATGATCGCGGCGTTGATTTTGTTTCTCGGCGGGGGCGCTTTAGCGTGGCCGGACTTCGTCGCACTATTTTCGGCATTGCCGGATGCCCTATACGTACCATTTGCGTGGATGATGGTGGTACTATGCGATTGGTTTCCGGTTATGGCGCTGGCATCGTTTGCAATTCGCCTTCCCGGCGGCGTGCCCCCCAAACCGCAGCAGACGGCGATACGAATCGTTGACGCAGTCGTGGTCGCTTCGTTCTGCGGCGCCTTTGCGTTGGTGCCATCGGGGCTGTTCTACACGTCGTATATTGCCTGTACGGCTTTTTCCGGGATCGTCGTGCTGCTCGCCAGTCTGGCCGCGCTGATGTTCGCGCGGCCGGCAGACCGCGGGCGAACGGGCATCGTCTTTGCCGGCGTGATGGTCGGCGGCGTCGGCTATGCCGCCAATATGATCGGCCTCCGGTTAGGTGAACCGTATTGGCTGTTTACCGTCTACGCAAACGTGTCGGTCATCGTCGTGTCGCTGTCGTTGGCCTATGCCATTCTACGTCACCGGGTTTTCGACGTCGCCTTCGTGCTGAACCGTACGATCGTGTTTGCCCTTACGTCGGCGCTCGTTCTAGTCGTGTTTGCGGCCTTAGAATTTATCGTCGAACGCTTTTTGAGCGACGTGACTCACGTCGCAGGCATCATCTTGCAGTTCGGAATCGCGCTCGTCGTGACTCTTAGCGTTCGGTTGCTGCACCGGCGAGCCGATTTTCTCGTGGATAGCGTCCTCTTCCGTTCACGGCACGAGGACGAGACCGCCCTACGCCGGTTCGCATCGACGGTCCAGTTCTACACCGAGGAAGGGCCGCTCGAGCGCGACACCGTCGACGTGCTTCTTCGATACGGGCGCGTTGAGGGTGCGGCGATCTATCTGGCGCAGGAGAGCGGCCTAAAGCAAATGGTGTCGTCGTTTCCGGTCGCAGCGCCGGAGATCGACCACAACGACATGGCCTACGTCGAACTGCGCGCACATCACGAGCCGCTGCACGTCCACACGATGCCGACCGCATTGCCGGGCGACCGGCTGTATCCGATGATTCGTGCCGGGCGGATTATCGGCGTGATTGCGACCGGCGAGCGGCAGAGCGGCGAAGAGATGCCGCCCGATATCGACGATGCCATCAGGCGGATCGCCCATGCGGCAGCGACGTCGCTAGGTGCGATCGAGAGCGACCAAATTCGCTCGGAGTTAAACGACTTGCGGCTGCGGCTAGGATTTAGCTCGTAGCACGTGCGTTAGACGGAGAATGGAAAACCCCGCGTATCCGTACGCGGGGTCGCTCCAAAACTCGCTCTCGTATGCAGGCAAAGGTAGCAGGCGCACGTTCTCACGGTCAAGGGTCGTTTCCGATTCTTTGCTTAAGGCCGTCGTGTGTTAAGTGCAAGTAAATGCGTTTTGCTCGCGGTGAAGCTGGTTTCGCAGACGCTCTTCGTAAACGGCGTGCAAAGAACGTATCTCGCCGGCGCGCCCGGCGGCGGGTACGGCCAAGGCATGGTGCGCCTCACGGGCTTCAACGATCTTGCTGACCGCTACGGCTTCGAGGAGTCTGTTGTGAACTGTGATTGATTGCCGCCTGCGAGGGGTACCTAGCTTTCACGATGCCTCCCAGGAGGTGACATATGGAACCCGTCGTTATCGTGTTTGCCGGCGAGTACAACCTCGGCTCAAAGGGCAAGCTGCGCCGCGAATTGAGCCGGCTCGCGACCAAACCGCGCCTCGTTCTCGATTTTAGTGAAGTTGGTTACATGGACTCGACGTGTATCGCCGAGCTCATGCGCATGGAACATCGGCGGCACGTTGCCGGCTTCCCCGCCGCGCACGTGGTGATGAAATCGCCGATGATGTTGCGCATCTTTACCGTGTTGACGCTGGATCGCGTGTTTCGCATCGTGCCGACGCTCGACGAAGCGCTCGAACGCGACGTCGAAAAGGTTCGCGTGGAATACGCGTTTTGCGGCGACAACGGAACTGCACGAGTCCCCGTGGACTACGAGCGCGTCCCGGTTTCCGTGTAGCGCTCGAAAAGACGCCGGTCATCGGCGTCGACGATATCCATGATGATCTCGAGCTCCGGATGGAGCGCCAGTGTCTCGGCGTACGCTTGACGGAACCACGCGGGATCTTCGGCGTGCTTGGGCTTGATGCGGCGCAACGTTTCGTTGATGGCCGGATATTGCGATGCGTCGGCGTGCGCGCCCAGCCAGGCTGCGATATCGTCTTCGGTTTCACACGATGCGACGGCGCCGAAAAGCGCCTCGCCGGGGTCGCCGCCGGGTAGGCGTCCGCGAAGCTTGTCGATGGTGCGCGGCATCAGCAAAAGGCCGTCGAGTTCCGCGTAGCAGCTGCGGGGTGGAGCGTTACGAAGATCGAGCGGTTGCATGAGTCTCCTACGATGCGGCGGGTAGTTCGAACGGCAGATTCGGATCGGCCGAGAGCGTCAATGGGTCAACGCGCACTGGGTCGCCCTGGTAATACGCCGTTGCGGCAATCATCGCGGCGTTGTCGGTACAGTATTTCGGTGGTGGAATGAAGGCGCGAACGTTATTGCGTTCGCTCCAGGCGCGCACCGCCGACTGGAGCGCCGAGTTGGCGGCAACGCCCCCGCTGAGAACGACGGCTTCATAGGCATCGCGTGCGAACGCGGCTTGCAAACGCGCCATCAGAACGTCGACAACGGCGGCTTGAAACGACGCGGCAACGTCTTCGGGCTTGACATTGCCTCCGGCATCGGATTCCAAGAAATACCGGACCGACGTTTTGAGACCCGAAAACGACAAATCGAGCGAATCGCCGCTCGGGCGATGACGCGGAAACGCGATTGCGCGCGCGTC
Source organism: Vulcanimicrobiaceae bacterium (assembly GCA_035656415.1). GTDB lineage: Bacteria > Vulcanimicrobiota > Vulcanimicrobiia > Vulcanimicrobiales > Vulcanimicrobiaceae > JAFAHZ01. The sequence goes on from DASRSM010000064.1 coordinate 7,832, forward strand.
GCCGCGCTGCGCCATGCGATCGAGCTCGGGTCCGCCGGGATACGGAATTCCGAGCAAACGCGCGGTCTTGTCGTAGGCTTCACCGGCGGCGTCGTCGTGCGTGCGTCCGACGATCGACATGCGGGTTGCCGATTCCACTTTCACGAGTTGCGAATGACCGCCCGAAACCAGCAGCGTGAGAAACGGATACGGCGGCGGCTCCGGACGATCCAGAAACGCGGCAAAGATATGTCCGTGTAAATGATTGATGCCGTACAGCGGCTTGCCGAGCCCAAACGCGAGCGCTTTCGCCGATGCGACGCCGACGACGAGGCTGCCGATGAGTCCGGGGCCGCGCGTTACGGCGAGGGCGTCGACGTCGTCAAAGGTCGCTCCGGCCCGGCCGAGCGCATCCTCGACCGCCGCCGAGAGCAGCGCTACGTGCTGACGGCTGGCGATTTCGGGGACGATGCCGCCGTACTTTGCGTGGAACGCGTCCTGATTCGTCGACACGCTGACCAGCACGTCGCGGCCGTCACGCACGAGCGCGGTGGCCGTGTCGTCGCACGACGTTTCGATTCCCAGCACCAACACAAACCAGCGGGTTATCTTTTCGCTGGGGCGAAGCCTTCGAGCATGCAAGATGTCAACGAAGCAATGCGGCTGCCGTCTCCGGCGCCGCGCCCTCAGGCCATTGCATTTGACGGCGAATGGCTGTGGATGGGCTCGATCGATACGAGTCGCGTGTACGCAATCGATCCGCACCAATGGCGCGTGGTGGAAGAAGACAAGGCGCCCGGAAAACCGTGGGGCATGGTCGTCGTCGGCGAAGAGCTGCGCGTGATTTGCGGTGAAGGAGACGACGACAGCCGCTTCATTCGGCGCCTCGTTCCCGGGCGCGGTTTCAAATCGCAAGAGACGATTGCGTGTCCCGACGATACGGGATCGCAACTGAGTTACGACGGCGTGCGGCTCTACGTGAGCCAGTGGTACAACAAGAAAATCCTCGGCATCGACGAGCGCGGAAACGTCGTGCGTACGATCGACGTGCCGCGCGGCATTTGCGGTCAGTGTTACGTCGACGACGCGTTTTACGTGCTGACGACCGACGACGAAGAGAGCAACGACTATTTCCTGATGAAGGGCGGCATCAACGGCGGCGCCCCGAAGTTCGAAGACGTCGCACGCGTGCCGTTCCACGCTCGCGCGCTGGCCTGGGACGGAGCGCGCTTCTGGACGAACCACCGCGAAAACAACGAAATCGTTGCTTTCACGGCGTAGGGAGTCGGGCGAACCAAACCTCATCGCGACGATCCGCGACGTCGTCGAGATCGTCGCGATCATTGCGGCTGGCATGTGGGCGTTTTACGTCTTCGTTTACGAAAACCGCATCAAGCCGTCGTTCGCCACGCCGGACATCAACGTCACGGCGTCGATGCAGCGGCTGAGCACCCACAAGGGCTTGATCGCGGTTGGGCTGCATGTGGAATATCATAACGTTGGGACGGTACCGGCGCGGTTCTTGGCGGTGGCCGTCAACGTGTACGGACAGCGGGTGGCAGTGCAGACGCCGAAACCTCATAAGCTGAAACTCGGCATTGACTACGACAGCAGTGATTACTACGGGACCGACCAACGTGCGGCGGTATATACGTGGGCTTACGTAAATAAGCCCGGCAATCCATCGTCGACACATGAAACGGCGTTAGATCCCGGAAGCACGATCGAAAATGACCGTATTTTCTATGTCCCGCAGGGCCGATTCGATTTCCTGACGTTAGGAATCGATGCGCCATACACGAAGTACGACGGCACGATGCCGGCAACGCTGGTATTTCAGCGTGACGGCGGGATCAAGGTCGTCACTAACTTTACTCCGCGGATGGATCAGTTCAATATTCGAACCGTTACGTCGCTCGATATTCGCTAAGCGTTATTCGGTGTCGGGCGGTACGGCATCCGCATTCGAACTCGTAAATTTCGACGGCGGATACTTCGCCTTTATCGGCGTGAAAGCGCGCGGCGTTTGGCGAAAGTCGAAGCCGCCCAGAACGTTCGCGCGACAGTCCGTGTAGCCGAATCCGTTCGCGGGCATCGCGGGACAGCTGCCGGCAATCGGCGGCAGCTTGAAGACGGTTTCGATGAACTTCAAAATACTGCCGGGCTCGTAGAGCGTCTTATCGACTTTACTGCGTTGCGCGTACGGAGAAATCACCATCAGCGGCGTGCGGATCCCGAGTCCGCGGAAATCCATTTGCGGCGGCGGGATGGGATCGTACAAACCGCCCCAATCGTCCCACAGCACGATGATGGCGGTCGAGTTCCATTGCGGCCCTTTTCCGACTGCATTGACGACGGCCGAAACCCACGACGGTCCTTCGTCGGTGACGTACGGGCCGGCGTGGTCGGAGTACGTGCCATCGGGCACGACCCACGTTACCGCTTTGAGCTTACCGTTCTGCGCCGCGGCCAGTACGTCGGTATTCGGCGTGATCACGTTGGACCAGTCCGGGCCGTGACGGACGGCATCGATTGCCGAGAACGGCGACCAAATGTAATCCCCCTTGCCAAAGTTCTTCGTTTTCGGCGTATAGAATTGCCACGAAATGCCGCGTGCGTCGAGAGAATCGGCAATCGTTCTGTACTGCGTGAAACAAGGGAACGGGCCCGCCGCCGACGCGACCATGCGGTGCGCGTCGAGCAGCGACGTCCGAGAAAACGATGGCGAATCGCAGCTCCAAGACGATGCGGAGGTTACGTCCACGCCGCCGTACTTGTTGAGCACTCCAGGATAGTTGACAATAGCCAAGTTCCGCGCGACGTCGGTCGTGCCGGCGACCAAGTACTGATGCGCGGTGAAGCTGGGGCCGAAATCGGTTGGGAAATAGTGATCGGCAAGCACGTATTGCATCGCCATTTTCCAATACGGACCAGCTTCGTCAACGTAGTTCGGCGCGCCGTTTGGAACGTAGACGTATGGCGAATGAACGCCGGACGTTCCGACCGCCGGACGTGCGAGACTGGGACAGTTCGTGAGCGGCCACTTTTCCGGATATACCTGATAGAAACCGTCCATTTTACCGTTGTCCCACGCAGTCATTGCCGAATCCCAACAATGCGAGATGTCAGCGACCGACTGCTCCAGCCCTCGCTGGCGAAGCGGGACGATGTGCGAACCCGCCTTACCGGTCGATCGAGTTTCCGCACCCGGAAATCCCATGAAGAGATTGTTGAAGGTGCGGTTCTCCTGAATGATGATGACGACGTGCTGAATGCAAGTGTAATTGGCGGCCGGGCATCGCGTCGGCTGAGCGTTGGGGGTTGCCGTAGGCCGGCTAGGCGGCACCGTGGACGAAGTTCCCGAGCATCCGATAATCGTGATGCAAGTAAACAAAGCAAGCAACGAGCCATAGTGCAAAACGCGCATCATGCCCCTCCCGTATGCTGTGTTACGTCCCTCGGCGGAAACTCCCCCGATGACGTAACGGTGCGGCCCTCACACCGTTAGGTCGGCGTCGCGGTTTTCGGGTTTGACGAAATAGCCGATTGCCGTGAAGACAAAGACGGTGGCAAATAGGATGACGGAGATGACCGCCATCGCGCGACCGTAGTCGGCGGTGCCGTTTGTAAGCGGGAAGTTGCGGGTTGCGAACGCGGCTTCCATCTGGGCGGCGCCGGCGCTGATGAGATTGCCGAGCTGATACGTGAGGCCGGGAAACGTTCCGCGCGAGCCGCCCGGCGAGAGTTCGTTGAGATGCGCCGGAATGATGCCCCACGCGCCTTGCACGGCGAACTGAATGGCGAACGCACCGGCACCAAGCAGGACGATCGTGTGGCTGAACGTCCATAGCGGAATGCAGAGAACGCCAAGCACGGTTGCGATCATCAACGCGGGCCGTCGCCCGATATGCTGCGAAACCGCACCGAAGGCGATGCCTCCGATAATGGCGCCGATCGCCGCAATCATCGACAGCATCGACGTCACACCGGTCGAAAATCCGTGCTGAACCTGCAAAAACGTCGCATACAAATCTTGCGTCCCATGCGACATGAAATTCATCGCCGCCATGAACAACACGGTGTAGATGAAGAGGGGAAGTTGGCGCCAGATCGAGATGCGTCCCTCGACTAGGCGACCTTCGGTCGCTGCGCTCGGGATGACAGGGGTTCGGCGGGCGAGCCACGTTGGAGATTCGGGGACGTGGGAGCGGATGTAAAAGATCAGCAGCGCGGGTAAGACGCCGATGCCGAACAGAATACGCCACGCGAAGTTCTCGGCGTGGAATTGACCGGCGAAATGGAAGACCAAGAAGTAGCCGCCGGCAGCAAGCAGATAGCCGACCATGTATCCTTCTTGCAACAATCCGCTGAAGAAGCCGCGGCGTTTGGCGGGAAGCGCCTCCATCGCCATCGCGGCGCCGAGTCCCCATTCGCCGCCCATCGCAACGCCGTAAAGCGCGCGCAACACCAGGAACACCATGAAGTTCGGTGAGAACGCGGTCAGCAGTTCGATTACCGAATAAAACGCGATGTCGACCATTAGCGGCGTGCGGCGGCCGTAGCGGTCGGCAATCCATCCGAAGATCAGCGCGCCGAGGGGCCGGCACGCCAGCGTGAGCGTTATCGCCCCGGCAACTCCAACGATACCGGTGTTGAAGTCGGCCGCAATCTTCGAGACGACAAACGTGAGGAGGAAGAAATCGAACGCGTCGAGCGTCCAACCCAAAAAGCTCGCAATGAATGTTCGACGCGCTGCCGGGGAAAGATGCCCCTGCCCTTCGACTTCGCTCACCGCGTTGCGGTTCGCGACGCTCAGGAAGACATCTTTGTCAGCGCCACACCAAACGAAGGCCGCGCTTTAGCGCGGGCCAACCTTTAGGGCGTCGCGGAGGCGCTTGGTGATGGACCTGGCGTGAAGGACGAGGTCGACGGTGAGCCCGATGCGGCCGGCGTCGGTGACGGCGTGGCCGTCGCGTTCGGCGGATACGTCAATCCGTACATAGCCAGCATCCAGATCTGTCCGCGTTTCACCGTTAGCTTCGGCGTCGGGAAGTTAAACTGAATGATCTGATCGTTGCTAATGTACTTGGTGTACGATCCGAGGAACTGATCGACGCGCTTGCCGCGCAGCACGCCTTCGTTATAGAGCTGAATCCAAAATCCGCGGCTCGGGAGCTGTTGGCGCGGCAGCACGTATTGCACCGACGCCAAGCCGTTTAAGTTGAAGTTCGAGTCGCTTTGCAGACGAATCGCGACCAGGGGCGTGACGCTGAGCGCGCGACGATCGGGATTGGTCATCGGCGGTACGTCTTTGGGCAACGCCTCGACTTGCATGGTGATCGTGCCCGGCGGCGTCGGCGACGGCGAGGCACCGCCCGAATCGTCATCGTCATCGGACGACGAGCTTGGCGATGGAGAGGGCGACGGCGTCGGAGTCGGCGCAGGGGTCGCTTTTACGCCGCCCGGACCGGGCGACGGCGTCGGCGTCGGCGGCGGAATGTTGAAACTGAGCGTACAGTTGAACTGCTGCATCTGCACGGAAATCTGCGGGCACTTCATTCCGCTGGGACCCTGCCCAACCGGATATTGCGCCTCGTTCGGAGCAAGTGTCGAACCCGGAACCGTCAGCGCCGGTTGGCCGTTAGGACCGATCTCGGGCCCTTGCATGTCGTTGCCGTTCATGCCGCCCGGGGACGCGCCGATCTGACCCGGATTGCCGACCGGCGGACCGACGTCGCCCGGCATGCCCCCGCCGCCACTGTCCAACCCGCCCTGACACGCCGCTAATGCGAGGGCCACCGCCGCAAACACGGGGAGCGTTCTAAATTTCACTAGTTACCTTTTTGCCTCTATTGCTGCGTGCAGTTCCTCGGCGAAAGCATCCACGGAGATCGTCCGCTTTTCCTCGATGCCGCGCTCGTTGACGTTCACCGTCCCGTCCGCGGCCTCTTGTTTTCCTACCACGAGAATGTATGGAACTTTCTGAGTTTTCCAGTGCCGGATCTTATATCCGAGCTTTTCGTTGCTCACATCGACGTCGACGCGGAACCCCATACCGTGCAAGCGAGCCGCGATCTCACGAGCATAATCGACCTGGTGTTCCGAGATCGGCGTGACGACCGCCTGAACCGGAGCAAGCCAAGCGGGGAACGCGCCGCCGAAGTGCTCGATGACGATACCGAAGAAACGCTCCAACGAGCCGGCTAGTGCCCGGTGAATCATCACCGGCGTGTGATCGGCGCCGTCGCTGCCGCGATATTTGAGCTCGAACTTTTTGGGCAGCACGAAATCGACTTGCACCGTGCCGAGCTGCCACTTGCGGCCGATCGCGTCGCGCACGTTGATGTCGAGCTTCGGCCCATAGAACGCGCCGCCGCCCAGATCCTCGGAATACGGTAAGCCGTACTTGTCGAGCGCGCGGACGATAGCGTCCTCGGCAATCGGATCGGTTTCCGTGCGTATGCGTTCTTCGCGCGTCGACAGCACGTATTCGAAATCGGTGAAGTTGAACGCCTTCATCAGCCGCAGCGCTTCGTCGAGCGTTTGTTCGAACTCACCCTGCAGCTGCTCGGGCGCGCAGAACAAGTGCGCGTCGTCTTGCGTGAAGCCGCGCACGCGCGTGAGGCCGTGCAGCACACCCGAGCGTTCGAAGCGATACACCGTACCGAACTCGGAATAGCGGATCGGAAGATCGCGATAGCTGCGCAGCCGGCTCTCGTAAATGAGAATGTGTCCCGGGCAGTTCATGGGCTTGAGGCGGAAACGCTGTTCCTCGACTTCCAACGGTCCGAACATGTTCTGGGCGTAGTTGTCGAGATGTCCGGAGATCTCGTACAGCTTTTCGCTGACGACGTGCGGCGTAACGACCGGCTGATAACCGCGCTCGCGCAATCCCTGACGGATAAAGTCTTCGATGACGCCGCGCACGATCGCGCCTTTGGGATGCCAGAAGATCAGACCGCCGCCGGCGTTTTCTTCGATCGAATACAGATCGAGCTCCACGCCGAGCTTGCGATGATCGCGTTTCTGCGCTTCCTCGATTTGATGCAGATACGCGTCGAGCTCGCCTTGGTCGTACCACGCCGTTCCGTAGATGCGCTGCAGCATCGGATTGTGCTCGTCGCCGCGCCAGTACGCGCCGGCGACCGACGTCAACTTGAGCGCGCCGATCTCGCCGGTGGCGTGCGCGTGGCCACCGCGGCAGAGATCGGTAAACTCGCCGATCGTGTAGAGCGTGATCGCCTCGCCCGGCGGAATATCGCGGGCCAGCTCAACCTTATATTGGTTGCGTTCGAACGCATCGATCGCTTCCTCGCGCGTCACCTCGCGTCCGGTCATCGGATAGTCGGCCGCGACGATCTCGCGCATCCGTTTCTCGATCCGCTCGAGGTCCTCGGGCGTGAACGGCTCGGCCCGGTCGAAATCGTAGTAGAACCCGTTCTCGATCGCCGGACCAATCGTCGGCTTGGCGTCGGGAAACAAGTCCTGGACCGCATAAGCGAGCACGTGCGCGGCCGTGTGGCGCAGTTCGGGAAGCGGCGTACGGTGGTCGGACATGAACGCGGGCTTTTCGGGCTGGGGGTTACGGCGGCCCTTCGGGACAGGGGCGACCCTTAAGGGGGCGCCTATGTCTCCTTAATCTGACCTTAGCATTGGCTGGCGAGAATGGGGGTGGCTCTTCCCATTGTTCGCTTTTAGCTATTAGGAGATTTCATGCGCAAGACGCTGGTGCTGACGTTCGCGGCGCTTTTTGCTTCGGCCATACCCGGTGCGGCGGCAACGACGCTAACCGGCGCGGGCTCGACCTGGGACTACCCGTTCTTTTCGAAGGCCTTCTATGAATACAGCAAGGCGCACGGAGACGTGCAGGTCAATTACCAGTCGATCGGAAGCGGCGGCGGCATCCAGCAGTTCACGGCTCGCACCGTCGATTTCGGCGCCACCGACGTGCCGATGAACGCAAAGGAACTGGCTGCAGCCGAATCCGGCGGCGGCGGATCCGTGCTCCAAGTGCCGGTCGTGCTGGGCGGCGTTTCGGTCGCCTACAATCTGCAGGGTGTGAATCAGCTCAAGCTCACCCCGGGCGTGCTTGCCGACATCTACCTCGGGAAGATCGCGAAGTGGAACGATCCCGCGATTGCCAAGCTCAATGCGGGCGCAAAGCTTCCGGACAGCGCGATCATCGTGGTTCACCGTTCGGACGGCTCGGGAACGACCTACACGTTCACCGATTACCTCAGCCACGTTTCACCCGAATGGAAAACCAAAGTCGGCGCTTCGAAGAGCGTTTCGTGGCCGGCACCGAGCGCCGTCGGCGGTAAGGGCAACGAAGGCGTTGCGGGTCAGATTACCAACAGCCCGGGCGCGATCGGTTACGTCGAGCTCGCGTACGTGATCCAGAACCACATGCCGCAAGCGATGCTCCAGAATGCGGCCGGTAAGTATCTCGAAGCCTCGCCCGAAGGCGTGCGCGCCGCAGCGGCGACGCGCCCGGACGTAACGCCGACGAGCTTCTCGATCGTCGACACGAAGTGCGCGGCGTGCTATCCGATTGCCGGTTACAGCTGGGTCGTGCTCTACGCGAACCCGCAGGACAAGACGCGGGGCAAGACGCTGAAAGATCTTTTCAGCTGGGTTTCGGGCGATGCGGCACAAAAGATCGCGAGCACGCTCGACTACGTACCGTTACCCGATAACGTTCAGGCGCTTGCGGCAAAGACGCTCGCGCAAATGAAAGTCTAAGGCAAGCGATACTTCGCCAAGTAAAGACAGGTGAGGGACGGCTGAATACTGTAATCAGGCGTCCCTCGTTCTTCAACGCCAGGGTGACACGGTGCAAAGAGTAACTAAGGGACGGAACTACGCTGCGATCGCGGCGCTCGACCGGTTGTTCCTCATTGCGATTTACGCGGCCGCCGCACTCTTCGTGCTGCTCGTCATCATGCTCTTCGGGTCACTGGTCAAGGGCGCGTGGCCGTCGCTGCTAAAGTTCGGCGCGGCATTTCTCTGGACGTCGCAATGGAATCCGGTCACCGAACAGTTCGGCGCACTACCGCTGATTTTCGGAACGCTCGTGAGTTCGTTTATTGCGATCGTTCTCGCCGGCGTCGTCGGCATTCTGGCCGCCGCCTATCTCGCCGAGTTTGCACCGAGTTGGTTGGCGCGCCCGCTGAGTTTCGTCATCGAGCTGCTCGCAGCGGTGCCCAGCGTCGTGTTCGGCCTATGGGGACTCTTCGTGCTCGCACCCTTCGTGCGTAACGATTTGGGCCCATTCTTGCAAAAGACGTTGGGCTTTCTCCCAATTTTCAGCGGCACGATTTACGGCACGAGTCTGCTCACCGCGGGTCTCGTTCTCGCGGTGATGATTCTTCCGACGGTTACCGCGATCAGCCGCGAGGTCATCGTGGCTATCGCGCAAGACTTGCGCGAAGCGTCGATGTCGCTGGGCGCAACGAAGTGGGAAACGGTCGCTAAGGTCGTGCTGCCGGCCTCGCGCGTCGGCATCTTCGGTGCGATCGTGCTGGCGCTCGGCCGCGCGATCGGTGAAACGATCGCGACGACGATGGTCATCGGCAATCGTCCGGAAATCGCGGCGTCGCTGTTCGCGCCGTCGTACACGCTCGCCAGCGTCATCGCCAACGAATTTACCGAAGCCAACGGCGCTCTCTACATCGGCGCGCTGCTCGAGCTCGGTCTCCTGCTGTTCGTCGTCAGCTTCATCGTCAACGGTCTTTCGCGATTACTACTCTACGCGGTGCTCAAAGGCGACCGCGCATGATGGCAGTAGCCGAACAGCCGCCGTACGAACGCAAGTCGCACAAGCTTGCCATCCGCCACGCGATCAGCTGGATCGGGACGGCGACGACGGCGGTGTGCGCGTCGATCGGTGCGATCTGCTTGTTGATCATTCTCGGTTACGTCGCCATTCAAGGCGCCGGTGCGATCAACTGGTCGTTTCTGACGCAGCTTCCAGCCCCGGTCGGCGAAACGGGCGGCGGCGTTGCCAATGGTATCATCGGCACGGTGATGACGGTCGGCCTTGCCACCATCATCGCGACGCCGCTGGGACTGCTGTGCGCGCTCTTCCTGGCATTCTTCGGGCGCGGCTGGATGCCGGAGGTCGTGCGGTTCCTTTCGGACGTCCTATCGGGCATCCCGAGCATCGCGATCGGGCTATTCGCCTACATTCTCTGGGTTGCGCCGTTCAAACACTTTTCGGCGGTCTCGGCCTCGTTCGCGTTCGCGCTGTTGATGCTGCCGATTATCTTGCGCACGTCGGAAGAAGCGATTCGCTCGGTGCCGCGGACGATTCGCGAAGGCGCTCTCGCGCTCGGCTTGTCCGAAGTCGTCACGACGCTCGTCATCGTCGTGCCGGCCGCACGCACTGCAATCATCACGGGACTCCTGTTATCGATTGCCCGCGTTACGGGTGAAACGGCGCCGCTGCTCTTTACCGCGTTTGGCAGTCCGTTCTGGGAGACTAATCCAGGCAATCCGATGGCGCAGCTGCCGCTGCAAGTGTTCAACTACGCGATCTCGCCGTACCAGAGCTGGCACCAGATCGCGTGGGGCGGCGCGCTCTTCCTGATTTTGGCGGTACTGGTGCTCAACATTCTCGCACGCTTAGTATTGACGGCAAGGTTCAACCGTTGAACGCAACGATCGCCGAAGCCCCCCTCGAGGTCAAGCATCTCTCGGCGTACTACAACGAAGACCGGCTCGCCGTGCAGGACGTCACAATGCGCTTTGCACATCGTGCGGTAACGGCGCTGATGGGCCCGTCGGGTTGCGGGAAAACGACGCTGCTGCGTTGTCTCAACCGCATTCACGAGATCGCACCGGGCGCGCGCGCCGAGGGCGAAGTACTGCTCGACGGTGAGAACGTCTACCGCAATGAGGTGAGCGTCACCGAACTGCGCCGTCGCGTCGGCATGGTGTTTCAGCGGGCGAATCCGTTCCCGACGATGTCGATCTTCGGAAACGTCGTGTCCGGATTGAGCCGCTCGGTGTCGAAATCGGACAAAACCGCGGCAGCCGAAAAGGCGCTGCGTTCGGCGGCGCTGTGGGACGAAGTCAAAGACAAGCTCGGCAAGCCGGCGACGGCGCTTTCCGGCGGCCAGCAGCAACGTTTGTGCATCGCGCGCGCGCTCGCGGTCGAGCCCGAAGTGCTATTGATGGACGAGCCGACGTCGTCGCTCGATCCGATTTCGACGCTGAGCGTTGAAGAGCTGATGACCAAGCTCGCGAAAGAGTATACGATCGTCGTCGTCACGCACAATATGCAGCAAGCAGCGCGCGTGTCGCAATACGCCGCCTTCATGCTTGCGGACGAAACCCGGGCTGGGAAGTTGATCGAGATGGACGAGACGTCGAAGATGTTTACGAAACCGTCCGATCGCCGAACCGAGGACTATATTACCGGGCGATTCGGCTAGCTCGGTTCGTCAGTGCTTGAAGAGGACGGCGAGCACGATCGTGAGCCAAGAGGTCATCTGAGTCCCGACCATCCACTGGAAGCGGCTCTCTAAGCGTTCGATGCGGAAAGGATACCGCTATGGCGGGAATGCCCTTCGAACGGCCGAAGGTGCCACGTCCATTCGCTTTTATGGGAGGCTCCGATCGTGTTTGAAGGCCGAGTTGCGTTGGTTACGGGCGGAACGCGGGGTATCGGCGCCGCGATTACCAAGATGCTCGCCGATAACGGCGCGGCGGTAGCCGCCGGCTATAGCAAGGGCACCGAGAGCGCCGAGAAATTCAAGAGCGAGATGGAGACCAGGGGCGCCAAGATTTCCGTCCATCAAGGCTACATCGATAAGTTCGACGACTGCAATCGCGTCGTCAAAGAAGTGATGGACCACTTCGGGCGCATCGACTACTTGGTTAACAACGCCGGCATCACGATCGACAAAACCGTGCGCAAGATGACGTCGGACGACTGGCGTCACGTGGTCGACGTCAATCTCTCGGGTGCGTTCAACATGACCAAAGCCGTCCTCGAGCACATGATCGAGCGCGGATCGGGCCGCATCGTCAACATCAGCTCGGTCATCGGCGAAACCGGCAACATCGGTCAAGCGAATTATGCCGCATCGAAAGCCGGCTTATTCGGCTTCACCAAAAGCTTGGCGCTCGAGATGGCGCAGCGCGGCATTACGGTGAACACCGTCGCGCCGGGCTTCATCGAAACCGAAATGGTGGCCGCGATTCCCGCCGCCGCGCTCGAAAAAGTCGTCGAGAAAATTCCGCAGCGCCGTTTGGGACAGCCTGGCGAAGTCGCGCGCGTCGTGCGGTTCTTGCTCGAAGACGATGCGAGCTACATCACCGGCGCCGCGTTCCACGTCAACGGCGGCCTGGATATGTAGAGGGCTCCGGCATGGATCGCGCGTCGTAACGACGCTAGCTCCCCGCCGTTCAAAGCGCGGCACGCTCACCGTACGCCGGCCTGATACGCTGGCACCGTGAATCGGCATTACGGTGCGCTTGCGCACCCTACCGTAGAGAGGAAGAGCCCGTGAATAAGCTTTTCGTTGTTTGCGTTTTTGCGATGACTGCAGCCGCGCCGGCAGGCGCGCAGCAGGCTGGAGGCATGAGCGCGATGGAGTACTACGTCGGCACGTGGGCCTGCACCGGCGGACCGACGGCTAACGCACCGGTCAAGGCGACCACCACCTATGTCATGAACGGCGACGTGCTGAGTCAAAGCGTTTCCGTTCCCATGCAGCCCGGAATGAAATCCCCGCTTTCGATAAGCCTAGCTTATGTCTACGACGGGAAGAGTCGTTACCTCCAAACGTACTTGGATAGCCGCGGCAGCTGGAACGTGTCGTACGCACCACCGTGGACCGGCAATACGGAAAAATGGACCGACCTGTCGAGCAACAACGGCAAGCTCGGGCGCGGTGAAGCCGTGAGGACCGATCACGATCACTACACCTTCACCGGCTATGCGACGCCGACGGGCTCGACACCGAACTTCAAGATTACCTGCGGCCGCCAATCCTCGTA
>DASRSM010000065.1:0-3369 GCA_035656415.1 Vulcanimicrobiaceae bacterium
TTCGCAAATAGCAAGGTGGCGACCGGCGCGGGTGCCGAGGCCGAGCTGCATCTCCATCGTGCACTCGAACAGTTTCGTGAGGCCAACGATCGCCGCGGGCTGGCCGTGACGCTCTGCGCATTAGGAACGGTCGCGGGTCAACAAAAACTCAATTATGCATCGGCAAACCGGCTGCTGAGTAGAAGCCTTGAGATGTTCCTCGCGATCGACGATTTGTACGGCTGCGTCGAGGTGCTGGGCAATCTAACGGTAACGTCTATGCGCGCAGGTGAGTTCGGCGAAGCATTGGACTACGGGCAGCGGAGCCTTGCATTGCTGCAGCGTCTTGGGAATGACGCTGATGCCGTCCTTGCCCGCATCAACATTGCCGAAGTCTATCTCGAATGGCGCAAACCGCGCCAGGCCTTAGAAGTGCTGCTCGCCGCGCATCACGGTGTGGCTACGGGCAATCGGTTGTACGTCGCTTACTTTTATGAGGCCGCGTTCAAGCTCGCAGTAGAGGTCGGCGCGTATGAGATCGCGGCGCGAATCTGTGGGTACGCGCAGCGACAACGGTATAATACGCGCACGCCGCTTCAACCCGACGAAGCGGCGGTGCTGCAAACGCGTATTCAACGTCTCGCGCAGAACGTAGACGAAGCGACCTTAGCGCAGCTCGTGCGCGAGGGGACGACGCTGGATGCGACGGCGATAAAGGAGCTCATCGAGCATCTCGACGCTCCCGCTCGCCGTTCTTGCGCCTAGGCGATCTTTATGAAATTGTCGGCGCCGAAGATAACCAGCGCTTCCAAGAACTGTTGAAGCTCTTTCGAAAGCTTGTCCTCGTTGAGGTGGGTTTCCGACGGCTTGGGGGGTTGCGGCATCACATACGGCACTGTTAAGTTTCCTCCAAAAAGCAAGAGAGGTCTATATTGGCACCTGCAGTAGGAGGACCTTTGTGCCGATAACTAACTCTTCATAAGAAGAAGTGGCTCGCCTATTCGCTTTTCTTAAGAGCGGTTAGTCTCTTGCTTACAAACGGAAAAAAGAATCCCCCGCCCGTAAGTCAACGGGGCGCCTTCCTCGCAACCTCGAGCAGCCTAAAGCCGCCGTGCTCGATCGAGAACGCTAGGGAGCTCAGTTGGTTCCTTGCAAGGGTCCCGCGCGCTTCCCAGCTTCGCCGCTCGCTATCGTAAACGCGGACGTCGGCGCGCTCCGGCAACAGTTCTGCATCGGCGAATTGAACGGGGACGTAAATGGTCTCGGAGCCGGCGTTGCCGATGAGCACCACGAGATCTTCATCGCGTCGAAGCGCAACACAGATCGCATCTTTGGAATAGATCCATACTTTGTCCGAAATGTCGTTTGTGTAGACTTCGGTGGGCCAATCGGAATCGATGGCAAGGGTCGCGTAAACACAGGAGCCACCCTCACTTTCACGGACGATGAAATACGAGAATGACCGGCCGTGATAGGGAACGTCGCGCAAAGCGACCCAATCCCAACCCTCCGGCATCAGCGGACTCACTCGGGGTGCTCCTGGAAGCAGTACCAGGCCGCAGACGCCCTCGACGGCAGCCCACAAGAACCGCGGCGGCTCCCACGGAGAGAGACGCATTCCGCGATTGGCTAAGCTTTCGCCGTCGAACCATTCGCTAAACTGTCCGGGCACCGTATTGTTCCGTTGCGGATCGATGCCGTAATGTTCGAATGAAGAGCGCAAGGCGCGAACCATGGAGTGCGGATGGTATTGTGCAGCTCCGAAAGCGTACCACCACGTTAAGCCTGGCCAAACGCCGCCCATCAACCCCGAATGTGCCGCCGGATCGAACCGTGGATCGAGGCGCGAGACGGTTCGCAACCCCGCGGACGTCCAGAAGTCGGGCGAGGTGAGCCGGCTGATGATGCGAAAGCCGGTGTCCTCCGAACACGCGCGCATGATGACTGGAAAGATTTCATCGCCCGTTACGTCGGTATGCGGCGTTCCTTCGACGTCGATGTTCAGGTAGTACAATCCATTTTTTGGATTGAGGAGGTGAGCGTCCATCGCGGCTCGGATCCTTGCCGACGCCGCGGCGAAAGCTTCTCGTTCCTCTTCACGCCCGAGCTCCTCGGCGAGATGAGCCGCGTCGCGCAACGCAGCCACGCATTCTGCGTTAATTTCGGTCACGGCACCGCTGATGCGATAGCCGCTAACGATATTTCGCCAGCCAGCGATGGCCCAGACGTTGCCTCGAGGATCGTCGGCAGAACAAAAAACGAGGTCGCGATTATCGATCTGAGAGATGATATAACGAGACGCGCGTGCGACGCCTGGGTAGGTTTTCGCCAACCACTCCCAATCGCCGGTGGCTCGGAAATGGTGATTGACGGCGAGAACGTAAAGCGGCGTGTCGTCGTTGATGTTCAGGCCATCGTCTTCGACCCGACCGCTGATGCCGTCGAAGTATTCGGGCATCTTGCCGTTGGAATACTGCCGTTGCGCGAGATTATCGAGCAAGCGGCGCGAAAACGACGGCAAAAAGTGATCGTTACCGTAGACGAACCACGCCGCGTCGCGGGTCACGACATTCGCGTACGTTCCGGGGTCGTTGGTGAATGCTTGCCCGGTTGGATACGAAGCCATGACGCGACGCATGTTGACCTTACTCCATAGCGCACCTTGATTGATCGCCGGGTCCGGCGTGAGCACGCGAGAGACGCGAAGGATCTCGTTGAGGCAAGCGGCGGTGCGTTCGAGCGCGACGTCGGCGTTCGGAATTCCGCCGAATCGTCGCAGCGCGTCCTGTTCGCCATCCGCATACACGCCGACCGCGAACCAAAGACGGCGCTGCTCGCTCGGCGCGAGGGTGATGTCCCACTGCAGTCGTCCGATAAGATCGCCGGTTGGCGACGTGTCGTTATTAAGATCGTCTTGGTACGTCGTGTCGTACGATCGCGCGAAATCGGAATCGGCGGCGAAGCGAGTGGGAGGCTCCGATCCACCAAAACATCGAACCCAGGCCGGCTTTCCGGCGTTATGTCCGACTAGCCCTCGAGCAGCGTCGTCGTATCGCGCAGAAGCGTCGGCCGGCGTGTTTCCGCAAAGCATGGCGGAAGCAATAACCCGCAGATTGTGCGCTATGATGTCGCGATTCTCTAGTTCGACCATGACGTAGGCCACCGGCTCATCGTCGCCGGGCTCACCATGTGCCAATGGAACGAACGTCGTCTCGATGATATCGATAACTTTGACGAGCGCAAACCGAACGCGCTGATACGCGGGATGAATCTCCAGCATGCGCGGTCCGGCAGCAAAGACGCCCGAGAAAAAAGACTCAGCGTTCTGGGGCCGGCCGGTATAGCGGAGATTAACCGTTCCTACGAGCGACTCACCGATCGAATTAAGAA
>DASRSM010000066.1:0-2872 GCA_035656415.1 Vulcanimicrobiaceae bacterium
GGTCTCCAGCGCCAAGTGGTGCAAAACCTCATCGCTTTCGGGATCGATAACCGCGGCCCCCTGATAACACACGACCGGAGCGTCGAAGCGCAGTTCGCGCGCGAACGGAAGCGTCGCGCGATACATGCGTCCCGTCACCAAGCAACCGGCGATGCCGGCGGCTTGCATTCTCGCGATCGCATCCCGCACGCGCGGAGAAATCGTAAGGTCGCGACCGACGAGCGTGCCGTCGACGTCGAAGGCAACGAGCTTGGGCGTCACGCCGCGGTTACCCCCCGTACCGCATGCGTGCGGTTTGCGCGTGTTGCGGCAAACCTTCGAGCTCCGCAAGCGCCGCGACCGACAGCGCGTCGCTCATCATCCGCTCGGCGGTGTATTCGACGATGTTGAGGCTCCGCGTGAAATCTTCGAGCCGCAGCGCCGACGCCCAGCGAGCAGTACCGGAGGTCGGGACGACGTGATTGGTTCCCGCTACGTAATCCCCGCACGCCAACGGCGTCAAATCGCCGACGAAAATCGTTCCGGCGCGCCGGATGCGGGGTAAATATGCCGCGGCATCGCGCACCTGCAAGCACAAATAGGCCGGCGAAAATCGATCGATCGTCTCGAATACTTCGTCGCGCGCTGCGGCGTGGATGAGGGTGCAGCCGCGCTCGACGGCGGCGCTGATCGAAGAGCCGCGATCGAGCGTCTCCAAACCGAGCGTGTCGAGCAGCTGCGCTACGGCGTCGAGCAGCGGACGCGACTCCGAGACGACGCCCAAACGCGAGGATTCGCTATGCTCGGCTTGCGCCAGCAGCTCGCCGACAACGTATTCGCTGTTGGCTCCGTCGTCGGCAACGACGAGCACCTCCGCCGGCCCGGCCAGCGCGTCGACGCCGCAGTATCCAAACACTTGGCGCTTCGCCTCGGTCACCCAAACGCCGCCCGGGCCGACGATCTTGTCGACGCGCCCGATCGATTCGGTGCCGAACGCCGCCGCGGCAATCGCATGCGCTCCGCCGACGGCGAAGAGTTCCTCCACGCCGCACATCGCACACGCAAAGATCACGGCTGGATGAACCTGTCCGTTAAAGCGCGGCGGACTGAGCACGATCGTGCGACTCACGCCGGCGATTTTTGCCGGAACGGCGCCCATTAAAACGGATACGGGCGAATTCGTCGAGGTGCCCGGCGCGTACACGGCGACGCTTTCGAGCGGGCGCCGGTGCAATCCGTACCGCGTACCATCTTCTTCCGCGTAAGAAAGATCGAGTTGCCGCTGACGCTCGTGAAATCGCGCGATTCGATCGCGCGCCAAGTCCAACGCGTTTGCCGTTTCGTTCGGCACGAGTGCGCGCGCCTGATCGTACATGGGCAAGGGAACGCGCAAACGCGACAGATCGAACGATTCCTCGTCGAAACGTTTGGCGTATTCCACGAGCGCCGCGTCGCCCGACCCGCGCACGCGCGCCAAGATATCGGCGACGGTCGAGACGAGTTCGGGAGCGGGGGTCCAGCCGCGCGGAAACGCCGGAGCGAGCCGCCCCAGATCGGACGCGGGAATGACGTTCACGCTAGCGTTCTTCGAGCGCGCCTTCGCGTACGCCCGCCGCACCGAAGATGCGTTCGAGCTCGAAGCGCATGCGCGGATCGCCGGCCAGCGTTCGCGCCACCCGCTGCGACCGCCCATTCGCGTGCATCATGAGCGGCACGTCACCCGGCCACTCCGAAATCAGGGCTGCAAGGCGGTCTATTTGATCGCGGCTGGTTACCTCGACGTGCCACGCGTGCGGCGTTCGAGGGCGCGGCGGAACGAACGGCAAAACCTCGTTCGCGCTGACGGACACTTCGATCGGCGGCTCTTCGCCCGGCGCTGCTCCCGGCCGTTCGCGGCGGCGCAAGCGCCCCTTGACGATCAAAATTGCGTCGGTAACGAAACGATCGTGCACCTCGGCATACAGCTTCGAAAACACGACGACGTCGGTGCTGCCGGTCGTATCCTCGAGCTGCGCGATGAGAATCTGCTGGCCCGCTTTCGTGAGCGTTCGCCGCACCGACGTAACGATACCGGCGATCGTTACCGAGGCGTCGTCGTCTAAGCGCTGCAGATCTTTGACGAGCGTCGCGCCGCTGCGTACCAACGCGTCTTGCGCGTCGGCAAGCGGATGCCCCGAGACGAAAATCCCGAGCGTTTCGCGCTCCCAAGCGAGCATCTCGCGCGACGACGGCGCCGGCACCGGCGGAAGGCGCGGCGTCAACGCGGGCGCCGCTGCGACCGCATCGCCGAAGAGCGAGACTTGGCCGAGCTCGGCATCGCGCGTCGCTCGCGCCGCCGACTCTACCGCGGCGTCGAGCGCCGCCAGCTTCTGCGCCCGATTCCCGGGCAGCGCGTCGAGCGCACCGCACTTGATGAGCGCTTCGAAGACGCGGCGGTTGACTTGCTTGGCGTCGACCCGCGTCGCGAGATCGAACAGATCGGTGAACTTTCCGCCCTCGTCGCGCGCCGCGATGATCGACGCCACCGCGCCCTCGCCGACGCCTTTGATCGCCGCCAAGCCAAAGCGCAGCCGTCCTTCGATGACCGCAAAGTCGACCAGCGACTCGTTGACGTCGGGAGGCAACACGCCGATGCCGATCTTCTTGGCTTCTTCGATGTACTCGACGAGCTTGTCGGTGCTGTTCTTTACCGACGTCATCAACGCGCAGAGATACGGCAACGGGTGATTCGCCTTGAGATATGCCGTCTCGTACGCGATCCACGCGTATGCGGCCGCATGCGCCTTGTTGAAGCCGTATCCGGCAAACGGCTCGATGAACGCGAAGAGCTTCTCCGCCAATTTCGCGTCGATCCCCGACGACTCGACCGAACCCTTTACGAACTTCTCGCGGT
>DASRSM010000067.1:0-14633 GCA_035656415.1 Vulcanimicrobiaceae bacterium
AAGAATATCTCGAACGAATCGGCGACGAGATGGGCGTCGTTCGCGCGCTCAACGGACTTGCGGTCGCGGCCATCGATCTCGACCTCGATGCGAGCACGGCGCAAAGCTACATCGACGCCGCATTACCGGTCGCGCGGCGCGCCACCGGCGGCGAGCGCTTATGGCTAGGTATTTTGTTGGGAAATCGGAGCGAGGTCGAACGCTTCGAGGGCGGTTATCGCACGGCTATCGCTTCGGCGCGCGAGGCACTTCGAATTTTGAACGAACAGCACGAAAAGGCTCGCGCCGGGTGGCAATTGACCAACATCGCGCACTGTCAATTGTTGGAGAACGACGGCGCCGCAGCAATAAAGTCGTTGCGCGAGGCGTACGGGTACCTTTCCGAAGAGCCGGACCCCCGAATGATCGGATGGTATTTCGACGTTTGGATTATCGTTGCGGCCGGACTAGGATACTGGGATATCGCAATTCGCATCCTTGGGTTCGTGGCTACCTTTCGAGCACGCAATGGTTTGGTGCGGTTGCCTCTGTTGCTGCCGTGGACCGCTCCCGTCGTTTCCAGGCTCTCCCGAAAGTATAGTGAGGACGCTTACGAGCGGCTGGTCACCGAAGGCGGCGAGTTAACGCTCGAGGCTGCCGAGGAGCTGACGCGATCCATCGTCGTTACGCGATCTGCCGTCCCTGCGTCTCCGGTGCCCACAACCACGAGACAACGAGGCCGAGAACCGACAACGCGCAGGCCGTCAGCATAACGGGCGTCGCTCCGAACCGCGCCAGGGCGATAGGGAGCCCGAACGTTCCTATGGCGGCTCCGATCCGGCTAAATGCCGCGGCGAATCCCGTCGCAGTTCCGCGAACGCGAGTGGGAAAGAGCTCGTTGGGATAGACGAGCTCGAGTCCGCTTGCCGCACCGATACCGATGGCGTAGATCAAGAAGCACGCGACGACGCCTGCGGCGCTGACGAACGGAAGAAATGCAAACGCTACGATTGCGATCGCAAAGCCCGCAATGCAGAGCGGTCGCCGTCCCCAACGTTCGATGAGCGGCATCGAGAGGAACGAACCTACGGCGAAGGCGGTCGTTATGGCGACGCTTCCGGCCGGAGAGGTTTGGTCCCCGAGTCCCAAAGCCGTTAACACCGCAGGCGCGAACGTATAGATTGCAAAGAGCGGTACGACCTGCAGAAACCACATCGCGGAAACGAACGCCAGCATTCCGCGAAACGGTCCGGCAAAAACCGACGATAGCGACAGCTTATCGATTTCGCCGGCGTCGCGAGCAGTCAGCCACATCGGCGACTCCGGGGCGCTCGCGCGCATCAACAATCCGATGAATGCAAAGATCGCGGGGCTCGCGAGGATCCATTTCCAGCTATTGGCGCCGGTGCCGAGCAGCGCGTAGCCCGCGACGTACGCAACCGCCGCGCCGACGAACCACACGGCTTCGACCGCGCAGAGCGCCGCGCCGCGCACTCGATCGGGCATGAACTCCGTGATGATCGCAGCGGCGATCGGATAATCCGCGCCAATCGCGACGCCGAGCAAAAAGCGCAGCACGATCAGCTCCGTGACGTTGGTCACGAACGCTTGCGCGACCGCGATGACGACGAAGGCGAGCAGATCGGCAATCATCAAAATGCGACGGCCGTGCCGGTCCGTCAAATGGCCGAAGAACGGGGCGCCGGCAAAAATGCCGAGCAGCGTAGCCGCACCGACCCAGCCCGTCGAGAGTGGGTCGAGATGAAACTGCGGACCCAGCGTGATCAGCGCGAGCCCGATGCTGCTCAAAATGTAGCCGTCGACGAATACGCCCGCGCTGGCATAAACGAAGACCTTCCAGTGCTGCGGCTGCATCGGGGCCCTCCTACGCGTTCGACGCGGACGAACGCGACGGTTCGTTGAAAGGCCGCGCTGTCTTTTCGCCGGCCCGGCAGACAAGGAAGCCAACGGGTAGGCCGCGCCGGGTGGCGCCTACAGGTGGCGCCTGAGTCCTTGACCCCAGGGGCAGCCTAAGGTAAAATGCCGTTTTGGTGCCGTTCTCTCCGGCGCCGCGGCAATGGGCTTTGCCCCCGGGATGCTTTCGCCGAGCGACCGGTATCGAGATTGGAGCGGCCTCTCGGCTTGCTTTGGTCCAGGCGACGACACCCCGTCGTTCGGGGAAGGAAAAACCCCCGCGCCGCAGCGCGGGTTTTGGAGTTATCGTTGGCTGCCAAGAAGCAAACTAAATCGCGCAAAAAGCGCGAGGTTAAAAACGTCCAATCGGGCGTGTGTCACGTTCACGCTTCCTTTAATAACACCATCGTGACGATCAGCGACCCGCACGGCAACGTCGTGTCGTGGGCGTCCGCCGGCAACCTCGGCTTCAAGGGTTCCAAGAAGTCGACGCCGTTTGCCGCGCAGATGGCCGCCGAAGCCGCCGCGCGCAAAGCGATGGAGCACGGCATGAAGTCGACGGAAGTGATGGTCAAAGGTCCGGGCGCCGGACGCGAAGCGGCGATTCGTTCGCTGCAAGCCGCCGGTCTCGAGATCACGATGATCAAGGACGTCACCCCGATTCCGCACAACGGCTGCCGCCCGCCGAAGCGTCGCCGCGTTTAACGAATAAGAGAGAGTAGTAAATGTCGCGTTATACTGGGCCCGTGTGCCGTCTCTGCCGTCGCGAAACCGCGGCCAGCAAGACGGGCGAAAAGATCAAGCTCTTCCTGAAAGGCGACCGGTGCTTGTCGAAAAAGTGCGCCGTCGAACGCCGCGGAACCGCGCCGGGTCAGAAGACCGCCGGCAAGTCCCGCACCAAGATTTCCGAATACGGGCGTCAGCTGCGTGAGAAGCAGAAGATGCGCCGTTACTACGGCGTGCACGAAACGCAGTTCGAAAACTACTTCCGCGAGGCCGCGCGCGTTCCCGGACAGACCGGGCGCACGTTCTTGTCGCTGCTCGAGCGCCGTCTCGACAACGTCGTCTATCGCATGAATCTTTCGACGAGCCGCGCGCAGGCGCGTCAGCTCGTCACGCATCGCCACTTCCGCGTCAACGGCCGGATCGTCAACGTCCCGTCGTACATCGTCAAGCTCGGCGACACGATCACGGTCGGCGAGCGCAGTTTGAAGTCGAACGTGTTCGCGAGCAATCTCGAAATGGCCGCCGGACGCCGTCCGCCCGAGTGGCTGGAGTGGAACGAGCAGGAGAAAACCGGTAAAGTTTTGCAGCTGCCGTCGCGCGAGCAAATCGATACGCCCGTCGACGAACAGCTCATCGTCGAGTACTACTCGCGATAATATCACCCATCACCGCCGCTAGGCGTACGATCGCTCGTCATGGGATGACGAACGGATAACGTAAGCGGCAACGAAGGAAACAAACCACAACCATGACCATGCTGGAAACGCCTGCGGGCGCAACCATCGAAGTTCGCGAGCGCCGCGACAATTACGCCAAGTTCGTGATCGAGCCGCTCGAGCGCGGCTTCGGCATCACGCTCGGCAACGCGCTGCGCCGAATCCTGCTCAGCTCGATTCCGGGCGCGGCCGTCACGTACATGAAGATCGACGGCGTGCTGCACGAGTTCTCGACGATTCCGGGAATGGTCGAAGACACGATCGCGCTGATGCTCAACCTCAAAGGCTTGCCGGTGAAGCTCAATACCGACGAGCCCAAAGTGCTCTCACTTTCGATTTCGGGAGCCCGCGACGTCACGGCCGGCGATATTACGCCGGACGCCGACGTCGAAGTTCTCGATCCGAACTATCGTTTGGCGACGCTCTCCGCGAGGGACGCTCGTCTGTCGATGGAGATCGGCGTGGAAAAGGGCCGCGGCTACGTGATGGCCGACAAGCAGCGCAACGTCGAGCATATGATCGGTCTGATTCCGCTCGACTCAATCTTTTCGCCGATTCGTAAGGTCAACTTCACGGTCGACGATACTCGCGTCGGGCAGAGCGTCGATTTCGATCGTCTTACGATCGAGATCGAGACCAACGGCTCGATCACCCCAGACGAAGCGCTCTCGACTTCCGCTGCGATCATGCAAGAACAGCTCGATCTTTTCGTCTCGTTCACCAATCGCGCCGAGCCGCTGCCGGAAGCCCCGCCCAACGAATGGGACATTCCGGTGGAGACGCTCAACCTGTCGGTTCGCTCGTTCAACTGCCTCAAGCGTGCCGGCATCTCGAAGGTCTCCGAGCTACTCGATCTGACCGAAGACGAGATCATGAAGATGCGTAACTTTGGTAAGAAGTCGCTCGACGAAATCAAACAAGTGCTTGCAGAGAGGGGGCTCTCGCTGCGTCAACCGTAGCGCGAGAAACACATGCCGCATCAGATCGCGTATAAACGCCTGTCGCGCACCGACGGTCATCGCCGCGCGCTGCTTCGCAACTTGGCGACCTCGCTCTTCAAGCACGAGAAGATCGAGACGACCTCGACCAAAGCCAAGGAAATCAGCAAGGTCGCCGAGCGTCTCATCACGACCGCGATGTCGAACGACTTGAGCGCTCGCCGGCAGTTGTCCGAGTTCATTACGGAGCCGGCGATCGTCAAGAAACTCGTCGAGCAGATCGCTCCGGCGCTCAAAGGGCGCAGCGGCGGATACACGCGCATCACGAAAACGCGCGTCCGTCACGGCGACGCGGCGGAGTTGTCGCTCCTCGAAATCGTCAAGTAAGAGATACTGCGAGCGGGTGTCTCGAGCACTTTTGCGGCGGCTCATCGGAGGTGAAGATCTCACCCAAGATGAGGCCGCCGCTTTTATTGGTGCGGTCATGGACGGCGAGTACACGCCGGTGCAATCCGCCGGATTGTTGGTTGCGCTTGCCGTCAAAGGCGAAACCCCCGACGAAATCGCGGGCGCGGCGCGCGCGATGCGCGATCGCAGCGTTAAGGTCGATCACGGATTGCCGATGGTCGTCGACGTCGTCGGCACGGGTGGTGACGGCGCGAACACCGTCAACGTTTCCACGATGGCGGCGCTGGTCGTTGCTGCGACCGGCGTGCCGGTAGCAAAACACGGCAATCGCGCCGCATCGAGTGCGTGTGGCAGCGCCGACGTGCTCGAAGCCGCCGGCTTGCCGATCGACATCGCACCGGAAAAGGCGGCGACGATGCTGCGCGAAGCCAATTTTACGTTCATGTTCGCGCCGCGCTATCACCCGGCAATGCGCAACGTCGGACCGGTTCGCCGCGAGCTTGGCGTTCGAACGATCTTCAACGTTTTGGGTCCGTTGACCAATCCGGCCCGCGCAACCCATCAGCTCGTCGGCGTCGCGCGCGAATCGCTGCTCGAGGTCGTCGGCCAAGTTCTCGGGGCGCTTGGGGTGACGGCCGGCGCGGTCGTCCACGGGACTGATGGGGTCGACGAAGTGAGCGGCGGGAAGCCGACGCGAGTCTACTCGTTCGGCCGCGGCGGCAACCATTCGTGGGTGCTGGAACCAGGCGACCTGGGCGTGGACGTTCCCGTAGACCGCATCGTCGGCGGGTCGGTCGAGGAGTGCCGGCGGGTATTCTTCGAGGTCCTCGGCGGAGAGCGGACGCCGGCGGCGAAGGTC
Source organism: Vulcanimicrobiaceae bacterium (assembly GCA_035656415.1). Lineage (GTDB taxonomy): Bacteria > Vulcanimicrobiota > Vulcanimicrobiia > Vulcanimicrobiales > Vulcanimicrobiaceae > JAFAHZ01. The sequence continues at coordinate 5,541 of DASRSM010000067.1, forward strand.
GTCGCTCTCAATGCCGCCGTGGTCCTGTACGCGATAGGCACTCACCATAAGCTCGAGGACGCCCTCGAGCGCGCTGAAGCCGTTTTGCGTGACGGCGCGGCATTGCGCACGTTCGAGCGTGCAAAGGAGCTGGCATCTCGTGGCTGATACGCTGCAAAAGATCTACGCTGCGAAAGCGGCGCAGCTGAAAGAAGAGGAGGCAAGCGAACCATACGAATCCGTTCGCACGCGCGCGCTCGAGCGTAAGCCGCAGCGCCGCCGCCTTCTCGCAGCGCTTCGTGCCGCCGACGGTCCGGCGTTCATCGCCGAAATCAAACGCGCGTCGCCCTCGGCCGGACTCATCGCGCGCAATTTCGATCCGCCGGCGATCGCCCGCGTCTATCAGTCGGCGGGCGTCGACGCGATCAGCGTCTTGACCGAGCGAGACCATTTCTTAGGCGATATCGCGTACCTCGACCAAGTGCGCGCCGCGGTCACTCGCCCAATCCTGCGAAAAGATTTTTTGTCGACGCGCTATCACGTCGCGCAATCGGCCGCGCACGGTGCCGACTGCATTCTGCTCATTGTCGGCGGTACGGACGACGAAGCGCTGCACGCGTGCCTCGATGAGGCGCGGCAGTACGATCTCGACGTGCTCGTCGAGGTGCACGACGAGAACGACCTCAATCGCGCGGTCGGAGCCGGCGCCGATTTCGTCGGCGTCAACAACCGTAGCCTGCGCACGTTGGTCACCGACCTTGCCGTCAGCGAACACCTGCTGCCGAAGGTCCCTCAAAACATCTTCGCGATCAGCGAAAGCGGTATGCGCGACGCCTCCGATATCGCGCGCCTGCGCGCCGCCGGAGCTCGCGGATTTCTCGTCGGCGAAGCGCTCATGCGCTCGGACGATCCTGCGGGGCTGATACAGTCGTTACGGCAAGGCGCCGTCGCTGATGCAGTCACCGCACGTTGAAGACGTCCCGGCGCGCACCTGGATTAAGTTTTGCGGCTGCCGCACCTGGTCCGACGTTTCGACTGCGATTGAGACGGGCGCCGACGCCGTCGGTCTGATCTTCGCTTCGTCGCCGCGCAAAGTGCGCTGGGAAGACGCGCGTGAAATTTCGCGCAAGCTCCCGCAAGATATCGAGCCCGTGGCAGTGTTCGTCGATCCGTCGGCCGACGAGATTACCGCCGTCCGCATGCTCTTCCCGCAAATGTCGGTGCAGCTGTCCGGGAACGAAACGGCCGACTTCGTGCACCGTTACGGCGATCGCGCGATCAAGGCGATTCACGTGGACGGAAGCTTGGACCCGGGCGACATCGCCGACGCGTGCCGGTTATATTGGCAGGCGCTGATTCTCTTCGATACGCGCTACGGCGATCTCGTCGGCGGCACCGGGCGCACGTTTCCGTGGGAAACCGTCGCGCCGATCGGACGCGAGCGTCCCGTCGTCGTCGCCGGCGGCTTGACGCCGGCGAACGTCGGCGATTGCATACGCGCGATTCGGCCGTTCGGCGTCGACGTGCGCAGCGGAATCGAAACCAACGATCGCAAGGATCCAGAAAAGATGCACGCGTTCGTGCGCGCCGTGCGGGAGGCCGATGCTTCCTAGCACGCCCGACGCGCGCGGATACTTCGGGTCCTTCGGCGGCCGCTTCGTTCCGGAGGTTCTGATCGCCGCGCTCGAAGAGCTCGAGCGTGAGATTTCAACGGCGTTCGCGGATTCCGCGTTCTGGGGCGAATACGCCGCAGCGCTCCGCGATTTCGTCGGTCGTCCGTCGCCCTTTTATCGTACCGAACGCTACGTCGCGGACGTCTCCGCCGTGCCGCTCGTGCTCAAGCGCGAAGATACAAATCACACCGGCGCGCACAAGATCAACAATACGATCGGTCAGGCGCTGCTGGCGCGCCGCATGGGCAAGACGCGGCTCATCGCAGAAACCGGTGCCGGTCAGCATGGCGTCGCCACTGCGACGGTCGGGGCGAAGTTCGGTTTGCCCGTCGACGTATACATGGGCGCGGTCGACGTAGAGCGTCAGGCGCTCAACGTTTTCATCATGCAGTTGCTCGGCGCGCGTGTGCATTCGGTGACCGGCGGAACGCAGACGCTCAAAGACGCGACGAACGAAGCGTTTCGCGTCTGGGCGGAGCGCGTCGAGGATACGTTCTACGTCATCGGAAGCGTGGTGGGGGCGCATCCATATCCCTACATGGTCCGCGAGTTTCAGAAAGTCATCGGCGTTGAGGCGCGCGCACAGTGTCTCGATCGCTACGGGCGCTTACCGAGCGACGTGATCGCCTGCGTCGGCGGCGGGAGCAACGCAATGGGCATTTTCAGCGGCTTCGTTGCCGACGACCGCGTACGGCTGTGGGGGGTGGAAGCTGCCGGCGACGGCATCGAAACGGCAAGGACCGCAGCGTCGCTCGGCGCGGGCAGCGTCGGCGTGCTGCACGGCTCGCGTTCGTATCTGCTTCAAGACGACGAAGGCCAAATCAGCGACACGCACTCGATTAGTGCGGGGCTCGACTATCCGGGCGTCGGCCCCGAGCATGCGTATCTCAAGGAAAGCGGACGCGCGGCGTACGTCAGCGTCACTGATGCCGACGCGCTCGAGGCGTTCCACGCGTTCGCGCGTCAAGAAGGTATCATTCCGGCATTAGAGAGCGCGCACGCCGTCGCGTTCGCGCGCCAACTTGCCGCGGAACGCGGTAAGGACGACTTGATTGTCGTTTGCTTGAGCGGCCGCGGGGACAAAGATATCGCGCAACTCCGTGGTTGACGCGGCGTTCGCGCACGGCCGTCCCGCGTTCATTCCTTACGTGATGGCGGGCGATCCCGACGTGGAAACCACCGCGTCGATCGTCGATGCGCTTCGCGATGCGGGTGCGGCGTCGATCGAACTCGGGATTCCATACGGCGATCCGCTCGCCGACGGTCCGACGATTGCGGCAGCGGGCCGGCGCGCGCTGGCCGGGGGCACGCGAATGCGCGACGTCTTCGAGCTTGCCAAAAGCGCACGTGCCGGAGGAGCGCCGCCAATCGTATTGTTCACCTACTTGAATCCCGTACTGCAATACGGTGTCGAGCGCTTTGCTGCCGACGCGCAGAGCAGCGGTGCCGCGGGCGTCATCGTTCCCGACGCGGCGCTGGAAGAGACCGGCGAACTGCGTGAGGCATTCGGGCGGCGCGGGCTCGCGATGCCGCTGCTCGTCGCGCCTTCGACGCCGCGGGAACGCGCCGCGCGCATCGCGGAGGCCGCGACGGGATTCGTGTACGTCGTTTCTCGTTTAGGCGTAACGGGTGCAGCGAACGTACCGAACTTCGCGCCCGTGCGCGCGCAAGTTGCAATGTTGCGCGAAGTGACGTCGAAACCGTTAGCCGTGGGCTTCGGCGTCAGCACGTCCGATCACGTGCGCGAGGTCGCGCCGGTCGCCGACGGCATCATCGTCGGCAGTGCGCTCATCGACGCATACGCATTGAAGGAAAAACGCGGCATGGACGCCGCGGAGGCCGTGGGCGCGCTCGCTCGAACGCTCGTCGCGGCCATGGGAAGGGAATCCGCGGTTGATAGCACGGGGTGAGTTTTTACCGCTCGCAACGGTCGGTGCGTCGAGTACGAGCGCGATCGCAGATCCGTCAGCAGTCTAGCGGCTGCCACGGTTAGGGTAGCGCAAGGGCGAACGCCGCCTCCATTCCGTCATATTCGTTACTTGGAGGTGTCTTTTGGCTACGCATCGATCGACCGCGCCGTTGGCGCTGTCCGTTCTCACGGCCGTAGCGCTGAGCTCGTGCACGGGCACGGGAAATAACGGCGCCGGTCCGAGCGCCGTGCCGCTGGCCGCGCCGGAGCACACAACGGTTGCGGCCGCCGGTAAGAAGATTTCACCGCTCGGCGTGCGCAACGGCATGGCGCGCATAGCGAAAACGCACGAACTGCGTTCGGCGCCGCGCCGGCACAAAGGTCCGCACGATTACACGCAGCCGTCGAACACCACGACGGCCGATCCGTCCGTGCCGCGTCCGAGCGAGACGCCGTGCACCGTCAACCTGTTTGCGAACTTCCAGTTCACGAACTTCACGTATCCCACATTTTCTTACGCGCCGCCGTCGTCGTGTCCGGGACCGTGGGCGAAAGTCGTCTTCGAGGGCGATTTTAGCGTCAACGCAGGCCGTCAGTTCGACCGCACGGGCTCGATTTGGATCGGGGGAACGAACGTCTACTTCGGCACGACCGCCGAGCCGTCGGCCAATCGTGGGCCCTCGTGGCACGTCGAACGCGACGTGACCGATCTCAGCGCGATGCTGCAGTCACCGTCGACCGGCGAGGTCGTGCTCGGCAACATCGTCGACAGTACCTACACCGGCGTTATCAGCGCAAGCGGAAAGCTGCAGTTCTATCCGGCAAACTCGAGTAATCCGGCGCCCGTCGTCGCCGATGACGTCTATCCGCTTTCGGGCGGACCACTCGGCGACAATCAATATATCTCGTCGCAAGATCAACCGCTGACCGGAACGTTCACCCTGCCGCATAACGTTCGGTCGGCCTATCTCGACGTGTATCTGCAGTCTCAAATCGGCGACGAGTTCTGGTACACGTGTTTTCCGAACGACCTCGCCTCGACGATTCCCAACTGCGGGAACACGGCGTTTCGCGAAGGCGACGTCGCCGTCGACGGCAGGCCCGCGGGCATCGCGCCGGTGTATCCGTGGATCTTTACCGGCGGCATCGATCCGTATCTTTGGCGTCCGATTCCCGGGGTGGAGACGCTCGAGTTCAAGCCGTATCGTGTGAACCTGACGCCCTTTGCGGCCCTGCTCTCGGATGGTAATCCCCACACGATCACGGTGAACGTCTTCAATAACGGAAACTACTTTGCGGCCAATGGAACGCTATTGGTTTACCTCGACCACGGGTCGACCCAGGTGACCGGCGCGCTCGTCAGCGACGCAACGTCGCTCTATCCGTCACCGGCCGTGCACGAAAGCGTCTCGCCCAACGCTAAGGGGGTCTACAGCGGAACGGTGTCGGTAACGTCGACGCATCCGGTGACCGTCGATGGGTACGTCAATACGTCGCAAGGGCGCATCGAGACGCGGGTAGCGCAGCGGATCGCGTTTAGCAACTTGCAAGTCGTGAAAGCCACCGCGGACGAAAGCGTCTTCGATCAAAAGATCGATCAGGCGACTACGATCCAATCGACGACGACGACGTCGGGCGGAGGATCGCGTCAAACGGTTGCCGAGCAGAAGACCTGGCCGCTGTCGCTGACGTACGACTTCAAAGTCAACGCCGACGGCAGCGCGTCACAGTTTACGACCGTATCGCAAGGCAAACGCGAGCAGACGCGCACCTCGTCGCACGGTGTCGGCTCGAGTTCGTTCCTCAACGATGAGGTAAACTCGACCGATTCGCTGACCTTCCCGGCGAGCGGCGGATACTTTCCGTCGAACGGTTCGAGCACGCAAACGTACTCCGCCGGCGATAGCGGTGGCTATTGCTACAGTAAGACCGTCGCGTCGAGGAACTACGTCATCACGCAGAACAGCGGGGGCGTCTGCGGTTACGAAACGATCGGGCGCCGCTAAAGGAGGAAGAAGAGCGCTACGCCGACCACGGCGCCGATTGCCGCGATGACTTTGGGAGCGTCTTTGCGACCGAGCGAAGCCGCTCCCAACAGTCCGAGCCCGACGCCGACGACGCCGCTGCCCGGATAGACGTTGAGGTAGAGCTGCTGGGCAAACGATGCCGGTCGCGTCGATGGACCGATGTACGCGTGCGACAGCGACGTTGCAATCAGTACGCCGAAGAACGCGACTGCAAAGATCTGCAGCGGAGAGGCGGGCCGCGACAGCGCGAGCGTAAGAAGAACGATAACCGCGGCTGCCACGAGCGCGTGACCGATTTGCAGTGGCTGTCCGGCAAGTCCGACGCCCAGGAAAAACGCTGCGATACCGACGGCGCGGACTTGCGTGAGCCTAGACAACGCCTGCGGTCGTCCCGAGCCCGAAGCGCGTGTCGGCGTCGTCGGCGATGAAACGCCCGATCGCAAGCGACGAGGTCGCCGCCGGCGACGGCGCGTTACGCACGTGCACGACACCTTCGTCGCCGTCAAACACGAAATCGTCGACGAGCGATCCGTCGCTCATCAGCGCTTGCGCGCGAACGCCCGAGGGTCCCGGAAGCGTATCGGCGACCGTCAGTTCGGGAATGTAGCGCTGCAGCGCGCGAACGTACGCGCTGCGTACGACGTCGCGATACATTTCGCCCATTCCGGTTGAAAGATATTTGCCGGCGAGCTTGACGAACCCGGAGTACGTCAGCGTCTCGAAAAGATCGCCGACGTTGATCGTCGTGAAGCTGTAGCCTTCACGCGCGAACGCCAGCACGGCGTTGGGGCCGAGCCAGATGTCGCCGTTCATGCGCGGCGTAAAGTGTACGCCCAAAAACGGGAAACTGGGATCGGGCACAGGATAGATATTGCCCTTCACGAGATACCGCTTCTCGGGTTTGAGAATCAAGTAGTCGCCGCGGAACGGCACGATCTTCGGATCGCCTCGTCCGCCGGTCATCTTCGCCAAACGATCCGATTGCAGGCCGCCGCACGTGATGACGTACTTGGCTTCGACGTCGCCTTTGGCGCTGTGAACGATCGACGTCGACGCTTTGCGCTCGATCGCCGTAACCTCGTGGCCGGTTTCGATCGTGCCGCCGGCTTCGCGAATGTCGTCGGCGTAACTGCGGGCCACGATGCCGTAATCGATAATGCCGGTCACGGGCGAATTAATTGCCTTGATTCCGCGGCAATGCGGCTCGCGCTCGGTGATGCCGTTCGCGTCGATCAGCTCGAGGTTGTCGATTCCGTTAGCGAGTCCGCGCTGGTAGAGGTCGTCGAGCAGCGGGAGCTCGCGTTCCTCGGTAGCGACGATGAGCTTGCCGACGTTGTTGTACGGAATCCGTTTGGCGTCGCAATATTGCCAGAGCGCCTCACGACCTTCGACGCACAGCTTCGCCTTGAGCGAACCGGGCTTATAGTAAATGCCCGAGTGGATGACGCCACTGTTGTGCCCCGTCTGCTGCGAGGCTACGCTGTCGTCTTTTTCCAGAACGGCGAGCTTGAGGTGGGGATGGCGAGCGAGAAGCTCCCGGCCGGTCGCCAAACCGACGATGCCGCCGCCGACGATCGCGATGTCGTAGGTCATACGGCTGGATTCTCCCATGGGTGCAACGGGCCCGCTAGGGCTTAGGTCGTCCGTCCCGTATAGTGATTAAGCTATGACGACCACTCTCGAGCGCATCGCGCCTTTCAAGAACGAAATCGTAAAGAACTTCCAGGACCCGGCTGACGCGGCGGCCATGCAGGCTGCCCTAGACGAGGTCCGCGGGACATTCGGAACCCACTACCCGTTGGTCATCGACGGGAAGAAAATCGAGACCGAAAAGAAAATTAAATCGCTCAATCCGGCCGATCCGTCGCAAGTAGTCGGGCTCACCAGTTCGGCTTCGAAAGAGCAGGCCAACGAGGCCGTTGAGGCAGCCGCGCGCGCGTTCGAGTCGTGGAAACGGCTGACGCTTACGCAGCGTGCCGAATTCGTGTTCAAGGCGGCGGCGCTGCTCAAAGAACGGCGCTTCAACTACGACGCGCTGCTCACGCTCGAAGTCGGCAAGAGCTGGCCCGAGGCCGACGGCGACATCGCCGAAGCGATCGACTTTCTGGAGTTCTACGCGCGCGAAGCGCTGCGTTACGCGGAGTCGCATCCGGTCGTGCCGATCGACGGCGAGCGCAACGAGATGATCTACATTCCGCTCGGTGTCGGCGCGGTGATTCCGCCGTGGAACTTCGCGGGCGCGATCATGATGGGAATGACGGCCGCGGCAATCGTGACCGGCAACACCGTCGTCCTCAAACCCTCGAGCGACTCGGCGATCATCGCCGCGTGGTTCGTCGATCTCCTGACCGAAGTCGGCCTGCCGAACGGCGTCGTCAACTTCGTTCCGGGATCGGGCAGCGTAATCGGCGACTTGATCGTCTCGCATCCGCGCATCCGTTTCATTTCGTTTACCGGTTCGAAGGAAGTCGGCTTGCACATCAACGAGCTTGCCGCCAAACCGCAGCCGGGACAAAAGTGGATCAAGCGCGTCGTCGCCGAGATGGGCGGCAAAGATTCGATCGTCGTCGCCGCCGATGCCGACGTCGATGCCGCGGTGGAAGGCGTCGCCGTGTCGGCGTTCGGTTTCCAGGGACAGAAGTGTTCGGCGTGCTCGCGCGCGATCGTCGACGAGAAAATCTACGACGAGTTCGTCGAGAAGCTCAAGAACCGGGTCGGGAAAATCACGGTCGGCGATCCGAGCGATCCGAAGAACTACATGGGTCCGGTGGTCAACGAAGCCGCGCTCAATTCGATCTCGGCGTACATCGACAAAGGGCTCAAGGAAGGGCGTCTTATTGCCGGCGGCAAGCGCGTCGGCGACACGGGCTTCTTCCTCGAGCCGACCGTGATTGCCGACGTTGCGCCCGACGCGACCATCGCGCAAGAGGAGATCTTCGGCCCTGTCCTAGCGATCATCAAGGCCAAGGATTTCGACGACGCGATGCACATCGCGAACAACACCGAGTTCGGTTTGACCGGTTCGCTCTATACCAAAGACGAGAAGAAGATCGAACGCGCACGCGACGATTTCTTCGTCGGCAACCTGTACTTCAACCGCAAGAGCACCGGCGCGATGGTCGGCGCGCATCCCTTCGGCGGCTTTAACATGTCGGGAACCGACAGCAAGGCCGGCGGCCGCGACTACCTGTTGCTGTTCATGCAGGCAAAAACGATCTCGCGCAAAGTTTGAGCCAAACGAACGAGTGAATACCCGAGTGATTTAATCGATCGTGAAGTGCTCGACTTCCTTAGGAAAATCGAGGAGATAGTTTTCGTCTTCGGGATAATATTGCGCGCGTTCCACGGGCTCGCCGGCGAAGCGCGCGATTGCGTCGCGTGAATCCCAAAACGAAAGCGTGATGACGTCGTCGTGATGGTCGCGCGGCGCGCTGAGGATCCAGGCGCCGAGGTTGCCTTCGGTGCTGCGATAGTCGGGAATTCCCGTGGCGCCGATGTAGCGGCG
>DASRSM010000068.1:0-12187 GCA_035656415.1 Vulcanimicrobiaceae bacterium
CGCCCGGCATCGCCCAGCGAAACGACCAGCGTGTAGCCGATCCCCATGTTGAGCGTGCGATAACGCTCTTCGTGCGTCAGTTCGCCGCGGCGCACCAGCTCGCGCTGAATCGGCGGCACGTCCCAACGCTGCGCCTCGAACACCGCTTTGACGTTTTCGGGAAGCGTTCGCGGCACGTTTTCGAGCAATCCGCCGCCGGTAATGTGCGACATCGTTTTGACGTGCGCGACGTTTTCGATTGCGCGCACCTGCGCGTAGTACGACGGATGCGGCGCGAGCAGCGCGTCGCCGTAGGTCGCGCCGTCGACGAACGGCTTGGCCCATTCGTCGGTCGAAATCAGGTTGCGCGCGAGCGAATAGCCGTTGGTATGTAAACCGACGGCCGGCAGCCCGACGATCGCGTCGCCCGCCTCGACTTCTTCGGGTTTGGGAACCTTGTCGACGTCCACGAAGCCGACGATCGTTCCGGCAAGGTCAAAATCGCCCGGCGCGTACAGCCCGGGCATTTCCGCCGTTTCACCGCCGAGCAGCGCGCAGTTGTGCGCGCGGCACGCCGACGCACAACCGCTCACGACTTCGGCCGCAACGTCCGGCTCCAGCTTCCCCGTTGCAAAGTAATCGAGAAAGAACAACGGCGTCGCGTTGACGACCAAAATGTCGTTAACGCAATGATTCACTAAATCCGCACCGACGCTGCCGTACCGTTTGAGCGCTGACGCGATGAGAATCTTCGTACCGACGCCGTCGGTCGAGGCAACCAGCGCGCGCCTATCGTCACCCGGCATACGGAAGAGTCCGCCGAAACCGCCGATAGCGTCGAGCTGATCGGGATGGCGCCACTGCGCGAGGACCTGTTTGTAACGAGCCACCGCTTCATTGCCGGCGGCGATGTCGACGCCGGCCGCGGCGTACGCGTCGCGCGAGCGACTTTGGTCGCTCACGAAAGTGCCTCCGCAGGGCAGGCACGGCGGTTCACTCGAAGATGGGTCACCGGTCAGTACTTCACCGCCCGAAAGGCTCACCATGCAAGTCCGTCTCACCAGCGACGCCCCGTTAGGCGTTCGTACCGGAGCACTCGTCCTGCCCGTCTTCTCCGAAGGCACCGAAGAGGTTGCCAAGGATGTCGACGACGCCCTCGGCGGCACCATCGCCGAAGCGCTCTCCAGCGGCGAGTTCAAAGGAAAGCTCGGCGAAGTTTTGCTGGTGCACGCGAAGGACCACACGTTCCGTCGCGTTCTTGCCGTCGGTTTGGGTGAACGCGCGAAGTTCGAGCCGATGCTGCTTGCGCGCTACGCCGGCGCGGCCGTTCGTTATCTCGGCCGCCGAAACGTTACCGAGGCCGCCATCGTGCTGCCGCCGCAAGCGCGCGGACTGGAAACGGCCGCCGCGTCGTTCGTTGCCGAGGGCGCGATTGCAGGGACGTTCGAAACTTCGATTTACCAAGAGAAGCCGGAAAAGAAAGTTGCGATCGAGACCGTTTCGATCGTCGCATTGGGATTCGACGTGTCGGCGCTCGAGCGCGGACTCGCCCGCGGCACGACGCTCGGCGAAGCAATCAATTTTGCGCGTCGTTTGGCGATCACGCCGGCTAACGACATGACGCCGACGCACCTCGCCGACGAAGCCACCAAGATGGCGAAGGCAACCGGATTCGACATCGACGTGCTCGACGAAGCCCGCGCGCGCGCCGAAGGCATGGGTTCGTATCTTTCGGTCGCCGCGGGCAGCATCCAGCCGCCGAAGTTCATCGTGATGCGTTATAACGGCGATCCGTCGAGCAAAGAGGTGCTGGGACTCATCGGCAAAGGCATCACGTTCGACACTGGCGGCATTTCGATTAAACCCGCCGATCGCATGGAAGAAATGAAGTACGACATGTCTGGCGGTGCGGCCGTGATTGCGGCGATGAGCGCCATCGCGAAGCTCAAGCCGAAAATCAACGTCCTCGGCGTCGTTCCGGCAACCGAGAACATGCCGGGCGGCAAAGCCACCAAACCCGGCGACATCGTCAAGGCGATGAACGGAAAGACCATCGAGATCATCAACACCGACGCCGAAGGCCGGCTCATTCTCGCCGACGGTTTGTGCTACGCGCGCAAAGCCGGCGCCACGAAGATGGTCGATACGGCAACGTTGACGGGCGCGTGCGTCATCGCGCTCGGTCACGCCGCCGCGGCGCTCGTTGCCAACGACGACGCCTTCGCTAAGGAGTTTCTCGACGCGACGAAGTCGACCGGCGAACGCTACTGGCAGATGCCCTACTACGAAGAATACTCCAACCAAATGAAGAGCGACATCGCCGACCTCAAGAACACCGGCGGCCGCGCAGCCGGAACGTTGACCGCGGCCGCGTTCTTACGCGCTTTTGTCGACGACACGCCGTGGCTGCACCTCGACGTCGCCGGCACCGCGTATCTCGAAAACGAATCGGCATGGCAGGCCAAGGGTCCCACCGGTATGCCGGTGCGTGCGCTCGTTTCGCTGGCCGAAGCGCTCGGCGGAACGCCGATCGCGGGCGTGCACTCCAACGGCGCGAAAGCGGTAGCGTCGCCGGCCTAACGGGGCAAGATTCGGATGGCGTGACCTGTGCGGCTTGCTCACCGGAACGCAAGCCGCGCCTGGTCTCGTGCTCTTCTCCTACAGTCCGTTCGATGCGAACGAGGTGGACATAGCAGCGACCATTCTGCCGCCAGACACGACCGGTCACTAAAATCCACGTGGCGCCTTTGGATCCTGCAATCGCGTTCCAGGGCGAATACGCCATCTTACTGCAAAAGAAAGACTTACCAGCCGACGTCAAATCGCAAACGCCGTTGCTATTCTTGCTAACGCTTTTTCTGTGTAGCCTTGCGTTTGCGTCTCGGACTCGGTGCGGGTTGGGTCGGCGCCGCCGCGGCCGATGGATACCAGCCGGCAAAACGCGTGCGCTTGCCCGAACGCACGATGGCCTTTACCGCGCGGTCGAAGACGACGAGCTCTTCGCTTTGGGCGGTTACCGCCGATAGCGTCGCGATGCCGTCTTCCTTGGCTGCATAAGCCTGAGCGCCGATGGCTTGGCATTGCGCGTGACCGGCGTTCTGAGCATAGCGCACCGCTAAGCCAAGTGCTTTGCGACCGTCGGCGGTAACGGCATCAACGAAGGGCGTGCTCTCGACCGTGAACACTGCCGCGTCGGGCAGAAACGCCGGATCGATGTCCTCCGGTAGAATGTCGGGACCAAATTGATTCGCAATAAAGCGTTGGGCGTTTGCTCGCGCACCGTCGAGGTTTTGATTAAGGTACAGGGCGCCATACGAACCGTTGGCGTTCCAGCGGCCGCCGAAGTCCTTGGAGTACTGCGTGTCGGAGGGATCTTCCCAATCAGGACCACAGATGCGATAATACGTGCCGCCGCGCGACACGTGCGGGAGCCCACGCAAGGCCATGGATTAGGTGAACTTCTCGCCTTTGCGGATCGGGTCGACGCCAGGAACGTAGGATGACCAACGCCTGAAAAATTCAAAGATCGCTGGCGGTCCATCGTCGCGCAGCACGTCGAGGATACTGCGGTTGTCCAAAATGGGCATCGGTGCGCGAACGACGGCCGGAAGGCGTGGCGCCTTGAATCGCTCGCTTAGCCCGTCAACGACCTCAACGAGGCGATCGATCGCGGCCATTTTGTCTATCGGGACGCCCTTGTCGGCCCATTGCTCGATTGCTTGACGCGATACGTCAAAGAGCGTGCCAAGCTCGGGGCCGGATAGGCGCATGGCCGATCGGATACGCGTAATCTTTTTGAGTGAATCGACGTGAAGGCCGTCGAACTCGCGCGCTATGCTGGCTTGGTACTTCGGAAAGACTCGTCGCCTCGTCGTCGGCTGCGGGCCTTCCGGCGCGGCAGTTGTGACGGTGCCGCCTGCATACGCTACTCGCCCTGCCTTGCGGGCGGCTTGCTTACGAGCTTTGGAGGCTTTGCGGCGATCGTTCTTCATGTTTCATATTCTACCTCAGGCGGTGTCGTGTCGGCAAGCGATCGGCAAGCTAGCGGTAAGCTGAGGGCAAGCCCCACCTATTCCGGCGACACGTCACATATATAATTACGCTGCCGCAACGATGGCCAGAGTGGCCAACGCTTGCGCACGTTCATAGGGCAACCAGACGCGTACGATCGGCCGCAGCAGCTTTCGTCCTTTCCATGATTTGCTGCTTACTGAGCCCAGCCAGTGCCCACTGCGCCCGTTTGAGTAGCTGCAACTGGGACCTCCGTTTTCGGCGCGTGTAAAGCATGATGTTGGTTAAAGCGCTTTCAATAGCGATTTTACCGCGGTTCTCGCGGCCGAAATAGGAGTCGCAGCAAACCCAAGGACGAGCCCATTCATCGTTGAACGGCCGCCGCGAACGTAACTCGACAGAGGAAGTGCCACGACTCCCCGTTCCGCGGCTCGTGCCGATACGTCTTTGTCGAGCAAACGATCCGGAAGGTCGGCAATAAAATGCAGGCCGGCGCCCCAATCGCGTACCCGTAATCCGGTGCTTCCCAAGGCAAAGCTGAGAAAGCGGCGGCGTTCGTCGTACACGTCGTACATTTTTGCGACGTGGCGATCGAGATGGCCCCGCTCCATGAACGCCGCGATGGCGGCCTGCAAAATGGGGCTTGCATATCCCGCGGTGGCCTGGTGCGCGGCCCTGAGCGTTCCGCACAGCGAGCGCGGCGCTATGACGTAGGCGATGCTAATCGATGGTGAAAGCACGTTGCAGAAGCTGCCCAGGTAGAGTACGCGGCGTCCCTCGTCGAGGCTTTGAAGCGTGGTCGGCGGCCGGCGTCGGTAGTCGAACTCGCCGTCGTAATCATCCTCGACGATCCACGCATCGAACTCCGCGGCCCAATCGAGCAACGCAAATCTTCGCTCACGTGACAGCGCGGCACCGGTTGGGAACTGATGCGACGGCGTCACGTAGGCCAATCCCGCCCGGCGTCGCGCAAATGCCGCAACGTCGATACCTTCATCGTCGACGGGGACGGGCACGATTCGCGCGCCAAGCGAGAGCAGCGCCGACCGAACGTTCGGACATCCCGGATCCTCAACGACGACGTCGTCGCAGGGCCGTAAAAGCGCGCGCCAGATGAGCGAGATCGCATATTGCGTACTCGGAACGATAAGCACCTGATCGGGCGAACAGACCACTCCGCGCGTCTGCTTTAGCCGCTGCGCGATGGAAGCTCTCAATCGATCGTCGCTCCACGAACGTGGATTGTCGAGAGTTCCCTGAGTCCATTCGAGCGTACTGAGGCTACGCTTAAAGAGGTCGGTAGGAAAGAGATCGACCGGAATCCCGGGGCGGAACGGAACGGCACCGTCCGCCGGAACGACATTCGGCTCGCCGGCGACGAACGTTCCTGAACCCGGTACGGTTACGAGATAGCCTTCGGCTTGCAGTTGACTCAAGGCGTTCAAAGCCGTGTTGCGCGAGATTCCATAATGCGCTTGCAGCTCGCGACTGGACGAGACGCGCTCGCCGGGCTGAAGTTTTCCGGAGCGAATGGCATCGAGAAAAGCCGTTACCAATTGTCGATGTAACGGAACACCCGACTCAGTTGTTTTTATGAAGTGAACATCACAAAATCTACCCATAACTGGTTCTTTCCGTCCACCGCGTGCGTTCGTAAAATAAACTCAAACGCTAGAATGGAGGGTGACCATCGAGGCTTTAGCATTTCAGACACGTAACGCGCACGGCACCATAGCTGTGACCGGTGCAGCGAAACCGGCTTGGGTTTACGTCTTCGGACCGTTTAAACTGGATCCGTCGCGGGCCATGCTCACGTACCGTGCGGAGGTCGTGCCGCTGGGGTATCGTCTATTCGAGCTGCTGCTTGCGCTCGTTCAGGCCAACGGATGCATCGTCTCTCGGCAAGTTCTCTACGCTCTGATTTGGCCCGAGGGCGGCGTCGCAGAGTGCAACCTTTCACAGCACATCTATATGCTTCGCAGGGCGCTGGGAGAACGCGCCGGCCGTCGCCTCTATATCGCCACGGTCCACGATCACGGTTTCCGATTTGTCGCGCCTATTAGCATCGAAGACCCGACCCCGGCCTCACATACGCTTTCCGAACGATACGAGCCGCTCGAAGATGCCGCCACGCCCAGTTTATCCGTCATCCACGACTACAGCCGAGCCTTTCGTTCGTTGGAATACGCTACTGCGAGCCATTTAAGCTCGGCAACCCAATATTTCGAATCGGCGGTACGAAACGACCCGAACTACGGTCTCAGCCTCGTTGGTTTGGCCCAAGCTCATCTTCTGCTCGCTCAAAACGGCTACGCTTCGGCACAAAATGAGTTTCTCAAAGCGAAGGATGCCGTCATTAAAGCGCTTCAGCTCGATCCGAAGTGCGCCGCCGCGCGTGCCGTTCTTTCGACCATCATCCTATTTTGCGACTGGAACTGGCGAGCGGCAAAACGCGAGCTCGATATCGCGCTGCAGTTGGACCCCAAACACGCGATGGTACGAGCAGGCGCGGCGTGGTTATTTGCGTGGATGGGTCAGCACGAGCGGGCACGCACCGAGATCGAGCGTGCGGTCATGATCGAGCCATCGTCGCCCCGGCTGCAGTTGCTGCTCGGCAGGATGCTGATCGACGGCGGGGACTACCAAGGTGCAATCGAGCACCTATCCGATCTGATTGAAACGCATCCCGAACACGCCCCGACAGCGCGGCGTTACCGTGCAGAAGCGCTGCTTCTGCACGGGCGGCCAACCGACGCCATTCTGGAGCTATCGCTTCTTCCGCAGGATCGGGCTGAAGATCTTGCATTTCGGCTGCCGCTGCTAGCAGTTGCCCACGCCAAAAACGGCGACTTGGAGAAGGCGCAGGAAGTCTACGACGTTCTCGTTTCCATGAAAAAAACCGACTACGTTCAATCGAGCATTCTGATTCCGGTCGCGCTCGCCATCGGCCGTCGCGGTCAGGCCCTGGAGCACTTCGAGAAAGCGTTGAAGCAACGCGAGCCGGCTTTGCCCCTCCTTCGATTCTCACCTTGGCTCACGAGCATACGACAGTCCGATCTCTTCAAGTCTCTTTTGGCCGGTATCGAATAGCGCTTGGGGAAGCGCGTCTACGGCCAGTATTGTGGTTTTGCGCGCGCCCTCGAGCTCGTGGGCGAGCGTTGGGCGCTCATGGTATTGCGCGATCTTTTCGTCGCGCCCAAGCGCTTTAGCGAGCTCAAGCGTGGGCTGCCCGGGATTCCCTCAAACGTCCTCTCGAGACGATTGAAGGAGATGGAGGCCGCGGGGATCGTGCAACGGCGGATTCTTCCTCGCCCACACGGTGTGGTATACGAACTGACGAAAACGGGCGCGGCACTGGAGCCGGCGGTCGTGGAGCTGGGGCGTTGGGGCGCAAAAGCGCTCGGACAACCGCGGAACGGCGAAGTCATCACCGTCGATGCGCTCGTCATGGCGCTGCGATCGACGTTTCAGCCGAAGGCCGCGAAAGGCGTAACCGTCTTATACGAACTACGCGTCGGCCCCAACGTCTTGCACGCGTCTATCGTGCGGGGCCGGTTAACCGTCGAACCCGGAACGCGCGCCGATGCCGATCTGACGATGGAGATCGGACCGGCCTTGCGCGATCTGCTGGCCGGCGAACTCTTGCCGCATGAGGCGGTGAGGAAAGGCTTAGCGAAGATTCGCGGGAACCGTGCGCACCTCGACCGGTTCGTCGAGCTCTTCAAGATCTAAAAAACGAGGGCGGATTCTCATCGAATCCGCCCTCGTTGCGAGAATCCGGATCCTTAGATCCGCAATTTTGCCGTTACGTAGAAGTTGAAGGGTGTCTTCGGCGAGTATTGAGTCGCCGTGCCGCTGTTTTGGTTGAACGGACCGAAGGTCGGCTGGTACGGATACTTCACGAACGACTGGATGTGGTCGCCCGGGTTGTAGATATTACCGACCGGCAAGACGGCACCGGCGTAGCCTCCCTGAATGAAGCTGCAAACGTTGCCGTTGGTGGTCGTCCAGGCCTGGGCCGTTCCGCCCCAGCAGTTATTGACGATGTTCGCAAGCACGCCGGTCACCGTGAGCCGCGGGCTTACGTCATAGCTTAACTGCAGGTTCATGGTGAAGCTGTTCGGCTGCAAAAACGAACCGAGGTTGTCGAACTGACCGGTGTAGCTATCCGGAATCGATATCGTCCCGAAACACGTCGGTGCGTTATAACGATTGCCGAACGGTCCGCCCAGCGGCTTGCAGCCGCCGGCGGCCGGATCGATACCCGGCGTCGACTGCGGATACCCATATCTCGCACCGCCCGCGAACTGGAACGACGGCGTGATCGCGAACTTGTCGTGTTTATAGTTCAGCACCAAGGTTGAGACGTACGGCGATCCAAAGGCTGCCGCCGACGAACCGACGCCGCCCGGGAAGATCGAGTAGGTCGGGAAGTTCTCGGCCGGATCGATCAGCGTCTGACCCGGCATGTTCCAGTACGGATTGGCGATGTCGCCGCCTCTACACGTCGGATCCGGCGTACCGCCCTTAGTGAAGCAGGCGGCCGCTGCCGCTCCGTTGCTGGTGGCACCGCACAGCGGTAATCCGAACTGCATCTGACCGCGCATGTTCCCGCCCGCTGCACACCCCTTGGTATAGGCGTTGTAGGTGGCGATCGCTGCATCGGCCGGGGCGATGATGTTGCTTCCGTTGGTCAGCGTCCCGTACTTGATGTACGAGTTGGTGTAGGCAAACGCCAGGACTCCCGAGATCCCGTTGCGCGAGAAGTCGCCCTTTTGCACCTGGAGCTCGACGCCTTCGCTGCGCTGACTGCCGGTATTCAAGCCGGAAACGAATCCGGTTATCTGGTTGAGGTAGAAGTTTTGGATCTGGCCTTGCGTCTGGCGCAAGAACGGCGTGAGCTTATACGACCAGTCCGTTCCCTTGAGGTGGCTCTCCCACGATACGTCGTAGTTCAGCGAGGTCGGGGGAGAAATCGCCAGACCCGGTGAGTTACGTCCAAAGGGGTAGAGGTTTGGTCCGAGGAGTGCGAACGGCAGATCTTCCGCGAGCTGATTGTACTGCTCGAATGCCGAGTTCGGCGCCTCAGCGTACCGGCCGAACGAGAAGCGGATCACGTTGTCCGTGTTGACGGTGTACGTACCGGCGATGCGCGGCTGGTAGATCTGGTAGTTGAAGTTCTGCTGAGCAACGTTGTTTAGCGCAGCCGGTTTGAAGCTGCTCGGGCACGCCGTCCCCGGCGTACGCCCGACAATTACACCGATCGAGTTGATGCAGTTCGCCAGGTTGTAAGCGTTATACCAGAACTGACGAACGACGCCGAAGTTTGGGTTTCCGCCCGGCAATCCGCCGGCCTCCACGTTGGTGTTCATACCGATGAACGTGAAGTCGTCCAGACGCGCGCCGAGATTGAACACCCACTTGTCGCTGGGACGAAATTCGTCGGTCAGCGACGTCGAGAAGAACTCCGGCGTGATGTTATTGAAGGTTGCGTACAAGCTGTTCTCAGCCAGTAGGTACGCGCACTTCGTTCCCGCTGCCGGCTTTCCGGGAACGGCACAGGATGTCGGAAGAGGCGCAACGGCGCTGCCGTTGATGGCCGCCCACGATGCATACTGCGCTCCCGCACCGCAGGTCGTCGCCGTACCGGCAACGCCGGATCCCGCGAAGCAGTACCCGCCGTACGGATCGTTGGCGTTCACCGCGAAAGCCGCGCGCGCGCGCAAGCCGCCGGCGTTGAACATTTGCGTGTTGTTATCCCGGATCGAGTTCGCCGTGGTGTAGGACGCCTGAGCGCTAAACAGGTTCTGCGTATTGAACTGGTTCTGGTAGTTCGCCGAGAAGCCCCGGGTGTGCGAGCTCAGCTCGTAATCCGGCGACGTCGGGCAGACGTAGTCGGCGTACGAACATTGCGGACCCCAGAGGATCCAGCTGCTGTAGTACGTGTAACCGTACAGGCGCAGGAACGACGTCGAACCGATATTCTTGGTGTACTGTAGCTTGAAGATATCCTGGTTGTTTTGTCCGGTGTCGCGCTGGTCGACCGGAATGGTCGACGCGATTCCGGTCGTCGTGCTCGGGAACGCGCTGACTTTTACGCATTTGCTTTGCGCGTTGAGCGCTGCCTGCGTGAAGAGCTGGCCGACCAGCGGACCGCAGGTCAACTGATATTGCGGAAGGTTGATCGGTTGTCCCAGCCCGATGGCGTTGGCGCACGCCGCACCGCCGGTCGGACACGAGCCATACCCGAGGTAGCCGTTCGAGGTGATGTCGTTGGTCGAGTTATAGAAGCTATTCAGAAGATAGCTGCTATCGAAGAGCAGCTGCACGTCGTCTTTACCGGCATCGTTCTTGTGCGGAATGCCGAAGTGGACGTTCGCCACCGTGTCGCGTTCGTTGACGGAGGCGAGCAGACCGTAGCTGAGCCCGGCCTGCGCGTAACCGCCGGGGCCGAAGCCGCCAAAGCCGCCGCTCTCGCGGTAGCAGTTGGTGAAGTCCGATGGACCCGTACCGGGCGTGAATTGCAGCGTCCCGCACAGCCCTCCGGGTCCGTGGGCGAAGAAATACGGCGTGAGCGGCAAACCCTGCCAAGCAGAGTACACACCCGCGCCGTTGCTATTGTCGACGTAGCGGAAGTCTTGATTGTATCCGCCGATGCCGACGTAGTACGACAGGTTACGATCGGGGGTTGCGCCGCCGACTTGCACCGATGCTTGGTGATAGAACGTCGGCGTCGCGATGCCGAGACTGGCCTCGGCGTAGCCCGGATACGTACCGCTCTTGATGACTTGGTTGATGTAACCTGCGAGGCCCTGGCCTTCCGAGTTCGCCGGGTTGGCGCCCGTGTAGACCTGGACTTCGGCGTTGCCTAACGACGACGCCGAACTCGAAGGATAGTTATCGAACGAACGGTTCACCGGCACGCCGTCGAACTCGTAACCGACTTGGTCGTAGTCGCCGCCGCGAATCGACACGGTTTGGAAATAACCGGTCTGGTTCGGGATGACGTACGCTCCCGGAACGGTCGCGATTGCCGAGTAGGCCGAGTTGAGGCTGCCGCCGCCGCCCAGCGCGCCCGCGGCGCCTTGCGTAGCGGCGTTGACCGAGTACACGTCGGCCGTCGTACCGGATTTTACGAGCGCGCCCGCACCCGCCGCGGTTACGCGTGCGATGGTTTTGAGCGCTTTAGTCACGCGAATCGTAACCGTCTGCACCGTATCGGCGAAGACGATCTGACCCGGCTCGCTGACCGTTTGATATCCGCTCTTGTTTGCGGTCACCGTATACGTGTCCGGCGAAAGCGTTAAAAACGCGAAGCGGCCGGAGGCGTCGGTCACTACCGTCGCCGTACCGGACGGCGCGTTTGCCGTCACGGTCGCGGCGGCGACCGGCGCGGAAGTGTCGGTATCTATGACCACGCCGGTGAGACCGCCCGTCGTGCCTGCCAGTGCCCATGTTTCCTGGCAGAGCATTGTGACGAGAAGCGCTGCGGCGGTGATCACGTGCCGACTAAGGCATCGTTTCACTTGCATTACTCCTTGCTTTGGTGTTGCAATGGACAACCCTTAACAAGGCCCGAACTCGCTTCCTTTCAACAATCGTTTGAACAATCGCACTGCGTCGTTCGTTTGCATAAATGAAATCTCAAAAGCCGTTAAAACCCTTGTAAATACAGGGGCGTTTGCGCGTTCAAACAGGTTAATTAGCAGAAGGTTACGTCTTCGGAAGTTTGAAGCCAGGGTGTATTTCGCTGCGGCGTTTGCCGCATTTTGCGAATCACTTGTGACTGAGGATGCATATGAACATTACGAGCTACCTCCGTCGCGCGTTGGTCGCCGCACTTGCGCTGGTGGCATTACTCGTCCAGGGAACATGGGTACTGGCGGGCGTCACCGGCAACATGTCCGGCACCGTACGCGACAACGCGGGTGCGCCGGTAGCGGGAGCTACCGTGCAACTCGTGTCACCGTCGCAGACGGCTTCAACGACGACGGACGCAAACGGTCATTTCATTATCCTTTCGCTTGCACCTGACACGTACACGGTCAGCATTTCAAAGACGGGCTTTTCGCCGACGTCTTTCCCCGGCGAAGTCGTCTTCGCTGACCAAACGCAACAAACGACGTACACGCTCGCCAAAACGCTAAAGACGATCGCGCACGTCACCGCTGCGGGTGCCGGAAATCTCGTGAAATCC
>DASRSM010000069.1:0-21094 GCA_035656415.1 Vulcanimicrobiaceae bacterium
ACGCCGCCGGGGTTGGAGTTTGCGTTCTTCTGCAACAGCGGCACCGAAGCGGTCGAAGGCGCGCTCAAGCTCGCGCGTTCGTACGATCCTGCAAAACAGACGATCGTTGCCGCGACCAAAGGATTCCACGGAAAAAGTTACGGGTCGCTATCGGCCAGCGCCAAGGCGGAGTTCCGCCGTCCGTTCGGACCGATGTTGCCGAACATCGAACACGTTCCTTTCAACGATCTGTTGGCGCTGCGCGACATGATGACGTCGTGCAAGGCTGTCGGAGAGGACGTCGGCGCGGTACTGCTCGAGCCGATCCAAGGCGAAGGCGGCGTCAACATTCCGTCGGACGATTATCTGCCGGGCGTACGCGAACTGTGCAACGAGTTCGGCGCGCTGCTCATTCTCGATGAAGTACAGACCGGTATGGGCCGCACAGGTAAGATGTTCTGCTGCGAACATTACGGCGTCTCGCCGGACTTAATGTGCTTGGCCAAAGCGTTCGGCGGCGGCGTCATGCCCGCGGGTGCGGTCGTCGGGCGGCGCGAGATCTTCGCACGGCTCTTCGGCAACCCGTTCCTGCACACGTCGACCTTTGGGGGCAACCCGCTCGCCTGTGCGGCAGCGTTGGCGACGATCAACGTGCTCATCGAAGAAGGTTTGCCGCAGCGCGCCGCCGTTATGGGCGAGCGTATGCTTGCGGGCATTCGCCGCGCAATCGCCGGGCACGAAGATCTTGCCATCGATGCGCGCGGTAAGGGACTGCTGATCGCCATCGAGTTTGCCGACAACGAGACGGGCTTCGAGTTCGCCAAACGCATGCTCGACCGCGGCGTGCTGGTCTCCGGAACGCTGGTGAACGCGCGGACTATTCGTATCGAGCCTCCGTTGACGATCACGGAGGAACAGGCCGACTACGTGTGTCAAGCCATCGCCGAAAGCTTGAACGAAGCAGAACTACTCGCCGCGGGAGCGTGACTCCGATGGATACGATTCAAAAGGTCGATAGCGAAGAGATTCTTCGTAACTTGCCGCACGTCGGAGACGTCGTTCCGATGTACGTCGATGGGCTCTGGAAGCTCGCGGCCGAAGGCGGGACGCGCGACTTGATCAACCCCGCGAACGGCGAGACGATCGCCACCGTCGCGGAGGGCACCGAACGCGACGCCGAAGAAGCGATCCGCGCGGCTCGCGCGGCGTTCGACGAAGGTCCGTGGGGCTCGATCTCCGCCGTCGATCGCGCGGCGCTGCTCTTCCGCGTAGCCGATCGCATCGACGATTTGCGCCAAGAGTTCACGCGCATCGACACGCTCAACAACGGCAAGCCCTTGCGCGAGGCGGAGTACGACGTCATCGACGCAGCCAACTGCTTCCGCTTTTACGCCGGCCTGGCCACCAAGCCGCACGGTCAAACGTTCGACGTGCCCGCGCCGTCGCAAACGTTTACGGTGCGCGAGCCGATCGGCGTCTGCGGACAGATCGTGCCGTGGAACTATCCGTTGCTCATGGCGGTTTGGAAGCTGGCACCTGCGCTCGCCGCCGGAAACGTGTGCATCCTCAAACCCGCCGAATTGACTCCGCTTTCGACGTTGCGCCTTGCCGCAATTTTCGAAGAGCTCGATTTTCCGCCGGGCGTCGTCAACATCGTTCTCGGCGCCGGAGCGACCGTCGGTCACGCGCTGGCAGCCAGCACGCAGGTCGATAAGATCGCGTTCACCGGCGGCACGAAGACCGGTCGCAGCATCATGCAAGCCGCCACCTCGAATCTCAAAAAGATTTCGCTCGAACTCGGCGGCAAGTCGCCAAACGTCGTCTTCGCCGACGCCGACTTCGATACGGCCGTCGACTAC
Source organism: Vulcanimicrobiaceae bacterium (assembly GCA_035656415.1). Classification (GTDB taxonomy): domain Bacteria; phylum Vulcanimicrobiota; class Vulcanimicrobiia; order Vulcanimicrobiales; family Vulcanimicrobiaceae; genus JAFAHZ01. The sequence continues at coordinate 1,839 of DASRSM010000069.1, forward strand.
GCGCTTTTCGGTATCTTCGCGAATTCGGGTCAGGTCTGTTCGGCCGGTTCGCGTCTGATCGTCGAACGCTCGATCCACGACAAGCTGCTCGGCAAAATCGTCGAGCGCGCTCGTAAGATTCGCGTCGGCGACGGATTCGATCCCAGCTCGGAAATGGGGCCGATTATTTCGCCGCTGCACCGCGAGCGCGTGGAAGGTTACATCGCGGCCGGGCGCGAGGAAGGCGCGAAGCTGCTTTGCGGCGGCGAGCGTTTGGGCGGATCGCTTGCGAACGGCAACTTCATCGCGCCGACGATCTTCGACAACACGACGCGCGACATGCGCATCGTGCAGGAAGAGATCTTCGGTCCGGTGCTCGTGGTTCAAACGTTTGAAGACGAAGCCGACGCCATTCGGATGGCCAACGACACGGTTTACGGTCTAGCCGGCGCCGTCTTCACCCAAGACGTCGGTAAAGCGCACCGCGTGATTCGCAAGATGCGCGCCGGCATCACGTGGATCAACACCTACCATCCGACGTACAACGAGGCGCCGTGGGGAGGCTACAAACAGTCCGGCATCGGACGCGAACTCGGCACGTACGGGTACGACGCGTACACCGAAGTCAAGCAGATCAACGTGAACCTCGACGTGGTTCCTTCGGGGTGGTTTAGCGACTAAACCGCTGGTCGATGAAGTCTAGCCAGTAATGGTAGACGTCGACCACGCGCACCGGATCGTTCGGAAAATGCCCGTTGATCGGCCACGTGCGTAACGTCGCGTCTTTGCCGTTGTCGCGCAGCGCGCGCCAATACATCGACGAGGTCGCGAACGGATCCCGATTGTCGCCGATATCGGAAAGAATCAACACCGGCGTCGTCACGTCGCGCACGTAGGAGATCGGGGACACGCGACGCCACTCCGCCGCGTTATTCCCGACGAACGGCGACCCGTGAAGCATATCGCGATCCGCCATACTGTCGTCGGCGGTGCCGTAATCGGTAATCCAGTCGTTGACCGACGCACCGGAAACGGCGGCTTTCCAAAAATGAAATTTCGAGATCATCCAAGCGGTCATGATGCCGCCGTACGACCAGCCCGACACCGCGATCCGCGATTCGTCGACGATGCCGCGCGCGCGCAGCGCGTCGATTGCGGCGACGATATCCTTGCCGGGACCTTCTTGCGGATCGTAGAGGATCGCGCGTTTGTACGCCAAGCCGAGGTTAGGACTGCCGCGATAATTCGGGCGCAGCACGACCCACCCGTGCGACGCCATGACTTGCGCCCAGAAATCGAATCCGAGCGCCGTCGGATCGTCCGGACCGCCGTGAACGTACACGCTAAGCGGATATTTGTGCCCCGCCGTAAAGCCCGGCGGATAGTAGACGACGCCGTCGCCCGTAATACCCATCGACGTGGGGAACGTTATTCGCTCCGCGGATCCGAAGTCGAAGCGCGCGAGCGCAGCGTTGAAATCCGTCAGCTTCGTTACCGCACCGTCGGTCGCGCGTTCGTAAATCTCCGGCGGCTGTTTGGGAGAGCTTCCGACGAAAACCATCGTTCCGTCGGACGCGACGCCGCTTTCGAGCGAGGACACCGTAACCGCGCCGGTCGTTTGTCCGGGGGTTCCCGGGATCGTACCGTGTAAGTCGAGCGCTTCGGGCGCTCCGTCGAGCGGCAACCGGTAAATCGCCATCGTGGTTCGATCCGGCGATGCAATGAGTACGCTCTTCGAATCGTGCGACCACGAATAATCGGTGACGTCTCCGTCGATCTTCCCCGAGACCGCCGTCTCTTTGCCGCCTTCCGGTGTAGTCACGTACAACTGCACGAGCGTGACTTGCGGATCGCCGGTCGAGTAGGTGTATGCAACGTGCTTGCCGTCCGGCGAAAAGAGCGGTGAGCTTTCCCATTCCGTGCGGCCGGTAAGACCGCGCACCGTCTTCGTCTCGACGTCGACGAGCGCGACGTGCGAGTAACTTTCGTCATTGAGGATTTCGTTGGGAACGAGCGTAATCGCGATAGTCTTGCCGTCCGGCGACCACGAGAGGCTGTAATCCGAGGTCGCACTTTGCGGTCCGAACGTGAGTTGCCGGGACGCGCCGCCGCCGGCCGGCTGAACGAAGAGATGCAGCGGACGCGGACGCGAGCGCGCCGTGATCGGCTCGGTGGTGAAGATGAAACTGTCACGGAAGCGATCGGCGCCTTTGCGCTCGGGTTCCGGGTCGGTCGCGACATAAGCGAACGCGCGACCGTCGGGACGCCACGTAAACTCCTCGACGTCGGTTTTACCGTGCGTTACGGGCCGCGCGTCGCCGCCGTCGAGCGGCATCACGAAAATTTGATCCTTTTCGTTCGCTTCGTCTTGCGCAATGAACGCCAGCTGCGTGCCGTCGGGAGAGAACGCCGGACCGGACAAATCCTCGCGGCGATAGGTAAGCGTGCGCGTCGCGTGCGTTGCGAGGTCGATCATCACCAAATCTTCGTCGCGACGATCTTCGTCCCAAACGACGCGCCGCACGACGACGACGGCGCGTTTGCCGTCCGGCGAAATCGCCGGAGACGAGAGCGTTACGAGATGACGGAAGTCGTTTTCCCCGAGAGTTGCCGCAGCGACGACGGCCGGAACGGCGGCCGCGAGCGCCGCCAGCGTAAGGGCGCAGCGACGAATCAGCATGCGCGCGACGTTCGTCGCGCTCTTAGTGGCCGCCTATCCAGAACAAAACCGGTCCCCCGAACGACGTGCGCGACGATGCGACGGTGGGCCACGCGAAGCCGAGGAACGTTTTGCGTTCGCTCAGCACGGCCGTTTTCGTCCACGTATTTTGCGCATAACGGTAAATCGTGCGCGTCGCGCTGTTCGGCGAGTCGGCTTCGACGTACAGATTGCCCGCGTCATCGAGCGCCGGCGTCCCAAGCATCGCGTTCGACGGGCCCTTCAGCCTGTGCGAAGGCTTGGTCGCACCGCGAGGATAGATAGAGATCGAAGAAGTGCATTGAGTCGTCGGTCCGGCCGTGACGACGCAAGTGTTGAACGTCTGATACAACACTCCGGTCGAATCGTCGACCACGGGCGCTCCGCCGCCGGAGTTCGGAGTCGTCGGCGGACTCACGTAAAACGAAGTTGCCGGTTTGGACGCACCGGGGTCGTATTCGGCGATTCCCACGCGAAATTCGGCAGTCTCATCGGCGAACGTTACGTACAAGCGTCCCGACGCGTCGACGGTGAGCCCGAGCGGCACCCGCGAAGGAGCGAACGAAATCGTGCGCTTGACTTTCGTCCCGCCACCGTACTGCGACAACACCCCATGCTGGCGCGAACCGGCTTTTCCGCAGCGCGTCAGAACGTAGACGTTTCCGGAACGATCGGCCGTGAGCGAAATCGGTCCCGCATACGTGGCCGCGCAAAGTCCGGAATAGGTCGCAAACGCCGGTTTCGTCGCGCCGGGCGCGTACTTCACGAGCGGTCCGCTCGCGTCGAGAACGTAGAGATCGTTCTTCGAGTCCGTCGTGAGCCCGATTACGACCCCCACGCCCTTCACGATCTTTTTGAACGGTTTGGTCGACCCGGCTTTGTACTCGCTGATATTGGGCGCGTACGGCGGACCGCCGTCGATGTAAAGCGTACCGTTACCGTCGATCGTCGTGCGCCCGGCGCTCAAGCCCTTGGGACTCGTGATCCGCAACACCGGCCGGCCGCCCGTGGTCGGAACCTCATCGAGCTCGGCAGGCGGAACGCTTGAGTTCCAAACGTAGAGGTGCGTTACCGGCGCCGAACCCCTCGACGACGGAATCTCGGGGGTAGCGCCCGACGGCGTAGCGCCGCGAAGAGCGCATCCGGCCAACGCGGCGCACAAAAGAATCGAAGCGGCTGCGGAAAGGCGTCCGAGTTGGGAGCGCAAAAACATGCGTCGGCCTGTTCGAATGCCGCGCTGCACAAGCCTGCAGCCTAGGTATTTCGAACTACGTTAGCGCTGCGATGACGCTGTCGTCTTCTTCGGGCGCAATCGTGCGCAAATCGAACAACAGCCGTCCGTCTTCGATGCGCGCCACGATTGCGGGATCGTTGCGGCGCAGCGCTGCGGCCGTGACGTCGGGACGCGGCGCACGAACGGCGACCGACAACGACGGTACGCGCGCGTCGGGTAACGTTCCGGCGCCGACGAACGCATCCGATTCGACGACCGTTGCTCGCGGCATCGCGGTGAGATAACGTTGGGCTCGCACGCGCATTTCGTCGAGCGACACCGCGAGCATGCGATAGAGCGGGATGCGTTCCCGCGTCGTGCGATCGCGATACAGATGCAGGGTCGCGGCGAGTGCCGCGATCGCCGTTTTGTCGACGCGCAATGCGCGCAAGAGCGGATTGGCGCGTAACGCCGCGACGAATCGAGCGTTTCCGACGACGATACCGGCTTGCGGTCCGCCCAACAGCTTGTCACCCGAGAACGTCACGAGATCGATGCCGTCGGCCAGCGCTTCTTGCACGGTACGCTCGTGCGGCAAACCGTATTCCTCGAGGCCGACCAGCGCGCCGCTTCCTAAATCTTCGACGACCGGCACGCCTGCGCGCCGCCCGAGCGCGGCGAGCTCGGCACCCGAGACGTCGCTCGTGAATCCTTCGATGCGATAGTTCGAGGGATGCGTGCGCAGCAATAACGCCGTGCGCGGCGATAAGGCCGATTCGAAATCCGAGACGTACACGCGATTGGTCGTTCCGACCTCGACGAGCGTCGTGCCGCTGCGGGCTAATACGTCGGGAATGCGGAACCCGCCGCCGATTTCCACGAGCTGGCTGCGCGCGACGACCGTTTCGCGGCCGCGCGCGAACGTATCGAGCACCAGCAATACCGCCGCCGCGCAGTTGTTCACCACCACCGCCTCTTGCGCGCCGGTGACCTCGCGCAGTACGCCGGTTAGACGTGCGTAGCGCGAGCCGCGTTCCCCCGCTTCGAGATCGTACTCGAGATTCGAGTATCCCAGCGATAGCTGCTCGATCGCGGCAAGCGCGTCGGGTGCGAGCGGCGCGCGACCGAGGTTCGTGTGCAGAATTACTCCCGTCGCATTGATGACGGGAAGCATGCCGTGCATTCGCATTGCATCGAGCTGCCCGACGACGTCCGCGACGATATTTTCGTAATCGTGCGTCTCGCCGGAAGCACGAGCGCGATCGAGCACTCGCTCGATCGCGCCTTTCATTCCTTCTCTTCCGAGCGTCGCCGAATACGCGGCGATCGCGGGCTCTTCCAGCAGCCGATGCACAGCCGGCAGGCTGCGCAACGCGTCGCTCACGGTGTTAGGCGACGTGCTTGCTGAGCATCGACGTGATCACGTTCTCGGGAACGTAACCGACGATGCGATCGACGGGCTGACCGCCCTTGAACAGGATCAGGCACGGAATTCCCGACACCTGATACTGGCCCGCCAGGCTCGGATTGTCGTCGGTATTCAACTTGACGAACTTCGCCTTGCCGGCATTTGCGTTGGCAACCTTCTCGACGACCGGGCCGAGCATCTTACACGGTCCGCACCAGGGCGCCCAAAAATCCACCAGCACCGGCTGATTGCTTTGAAGCACCTCGCTATCGAAATTCGTTTGCGATACGTCGTTTAATGAACTCACTGTGATCCTCCGGTAGCTTGGACCGCGGTCGCGGGTTTAGGGTTTCAAAGCTCCTGCTGTTGGGGTTCGCCGGTGATGTCGGTGATCAGCTTGGCTTGTTTGCCCAGGTTCGTGATCGCGATCACTTCGTCGCCTTCGCCCAGGCGCTGCAGGCGAACGCCCTTGGCGTCGCGCCCGGTCTTGCGGATCTCGTTGACCTTCAGGCGGATGACTTGATTGCCCGACGTGATCATGAGGATTTGGTCGTCGGGCGCGACCAAGATCTGGTCGATCACGCTGCCGATGTCGTCGCGCTGGCGTGCGAAGGCCTTGACGCCCTTGCCGCCGCGCGCAGTGTGGCGGTACTCCTCGATCGGCGTACGCTTACCGAACGCGAGCGACGTGACGAGCAGCACTTCGCGGCGATCGTCTTCGATGACGTCCATCGCGACGATCGTATCGCCGTTTTCGAGCGTCATCGCCTTCACGCCGCGCGCCTGACGGCCCATCGCACGCACGTTTTTTTCGTTGAAATGAACGGCCATGCCGTTGGTCGAGGCGAGGATGATGTCGCGCGATCCATCCGACAAATCGACGGCCAACAACTCGTCGCCTTCGTCGAGATTGATCGCGATCAGTCCGTTGCGCCGCACGTTGGCGAAGTCTTCGAGCTTCGATTTCTTGATGACGCCGCGCTTGGTGACCATCACCATGTAGTTCTCGCCCGTGAACTTGTCGATGGGGTAGACCGCAGTCACTTCTTCGCCCGGCGGCAGCGTCAAGAGATTAACGAGCGCGGTGCCGCGCGCTTGGCGCGTCGTGTCGGGAATCTCGTAGCCGCGTAGGCGATAGACGCGGCCCTTGTTCGTGAAGAAGAGCACGTGGTCGTGCGTCTTGGTCACGAAGAAGTTGCGGACGACGTCCTCGCGCTTGAGGTTTGAAATGCCGGTCACGCCGCGTCCGCCGCGATTCTGCGTACGGAAAGTATCGAGCGAGACGCGCTTGATGTAGCCGCCGACCGTGTACGTAACGACCACGTCGATGTTCGGCACGAGCTGTTCGATCGAAATCTCGTCTTCGGCAACCTCGACCGACGTGCGGCGCTCGTCGCCGAGGCGCTTCTTCACGTCGAGCGTTTCGGTCCTCACGATGCCGGCGATCCGGCGCGGGCTCTTGAGGATGTCTTGCAGCTCGGCGATCGTCTTGATCAGCTCGGCGTACTCGTCTTCGATCTTTTGACGCTCGAGACCGACCAGCGTGCGCAGGCGCATGTCGACGATGGCTTGCGCTTGGACGTCGCTTAGCGCGAAACGCTGCGACAGGCGCTGCTTGGCTTCGTCGGTCGTTTGACTCCCGCGAACGATCGCGATGACTTCGTCGATGTTGTCGAGGGCGATGCGGTAGCCCTCGAGCAAATGCGCGCGTTCTTCGGCTTTGCGCAGATCGTAGCGCGTGCGGCGCGTGACGACGTCTTTGCGGTGCGCGATGAAATGTTCGAGCAGCTGCTTGAGATTGAGCACCTGCGGCTCGAGCGCGACCGATCCGTCGGCGCGCGGCTGGCCCACCGGTACGAGCGCGAGCATGTTGAAGCCGAAGCTCGACTGCAGCGGCGTATGCTTGAACAGCTGATTGAGCACGACTTTCGGCGTCGCGGTGCGCTGCAGCTCGACGACGACGCGCATGCCTTTGCGATTCGAAAGATCGTCTAAGCGCGCGATGCCCGTGATGCGCTTCTCAGCGTGGGCCTCGGCGATCGCCTCGACGATGCGGTTCTTGTAAACCTGATACGGAATCTCCGTAATGATGATCTTGTGCTTGCCTTTTTCTTCGACGATTTCGGCTTTGCCGCGAATGGTGATCGATCCGCGTCCCGTCCGGTAGGCTTCGCGAATCGCTTCGTGTCCGTGAATCGTTCCGCCGGTGGGAAAATCCGGGCCGGTGACGATGTCGGACAACGCGTCGTCGGTCGTGTTGGGATCGTCGATCAGCGCCGCGATAGCATCGGAAATTTCGCCGAGGTTGTGCGGCGGAATGTTGGTCGCCATACCGACGGCGATGCCCGAGGACCCGTTGACGAGCAGTTGCGGCAGCTTGCCGGGCAACACCGTCGGCTCGGTCGTTTGATTGTCGAAGTTCGAAACGAACGCGACGGTTTCTTTATCGATGTCGGCGAGCACGTCGAGCGCCGCACGTGCGAGCCGCGCCTCGGTGTAGCGCATAGCGGCCGGCGGATCGGGATCGATCGAGCCGAAGTTGCCGTGTCCGTCGATGAGCGGATAGCGCAGCGTGAAGTCCTGCGCCATGCGAACGAGCGCGTCGTACACCGACGAGTCGCCGTGCGGGTGATAGAGCTTGAGCACCTCACCGGTGACGCCGACGCACTTGCGATGCTGCTTGGTCGGCTCCATCCCCATTTCGCGCATCGCGTACAGAATGCGGCGCTGGACTGGCTTGAGGCCGTCGCGGACGTCGGGTAACGCCCGCGAGGCAATAACGGACATCGCATACGAGAGATAGCTCTCTCGCATTTCATCTTCGACGTTTATCTGGGAAATTAAATCGTTATTCAAGATTTCACAAAACGAAGGTTGGCCGCTGAGGCCAACCGTTAACTATACATTTTCTTCCGGCAACGGAATCCCCTCGGCATCCGTCGGTACGTCGAACTCGTCCTCGGGAAGATCGAACGAGACGGCCGCGGAACGAGGCGCGTCGCTGAAGACGATGGGCGAAGGCTGGACGACCCGGATCGCCTCGACGCCCCGGTCGACGCGCGCGCGAGCGGCGTCGGCAGCCGAATGTAGCTCGCCGAGTCGTGCGTTCAGGGCCGCGTCCAACTCGGCGCCGAAGTCGTCTCCCATGCCCGACGCTTTCGCCGCCCCGTTACGGCGCACTTTTTCCGAGGAAGCGGAGCTCAACGATTTCGCTGAGGCGTTCGCGCACCGGCTGCGTGCGGGCGACGTCGTCGCGCTTTCGGGTCGGTTGGGCGCCGGCAAAACGACTTTTGTCCGAGCCGTCGTTCGCGCGCTGCACGGCAGCGATCAAACCTCGAGCCCGACGTTTACGTTTTGGCATCGCTACGCGGGCGTTCCGCCGATCGATCATTTGGATCTCTTTCGTATCGAGAATCCGAGCGAAACCGTCGAGCTTGGACTAGAGGATGCGTTCGACGGCCGCTCGATCGTTTTGGTCGAGTGGTGGGAAAAGGCGCCGCACATCGTACCGGCGGCGCGCTACGAGGTTCACATCGAAGGCGCCGGCGACTCGCCGCGCACCGTGGAGTGTACCCGCCGGTGAACGTTTTGGGCATCGACGGAGCGTTGAACGGCTTTTCCGTTGCGGTCGCCGGAGGTGGGTCGATCCTCGCCGATCGCTTCGAACCGGGGAACGTCGCGCTGGAATCCGGACTGCCGGCGGTAGCGGCGGTGCTCCGCGAGGCGCGTGTCGCCGCGCAGGCAGTCGACCGCATCGCCGTCGGCTGCGGACCGGGCGGCTTTACCGGACTCCGTATCGCGATCTCTTATGCGAAATCGCTGGCGCAAGCGTGGGACCGTCCGCTCGTCGCGATCGACTCGTTCGATTTGCTGGAGCACGGCAGCCGTCTCGACCGGGTGCTGACGGTCATCCTCGGACGGCAGGGCGTGATTTCGGCACGGCTCCGCGACGGGGATCGCATAACGCGAGCGTCGGGCTGGGTCGCCGACGTGCTGCAAGAGCTCGGCTCCGCCCTTCGACGGGCTCAAGGTGACGCGGAGCCGCTTCCGGTCCTCGGTGCCCCAGAGGACGTGCTCGGCGCGCTCGCCGAACGCGCAATAGCAGTGAGCCCGGTCATCCCTTCGGTCGTCCCCGCTGCTTGCGCCGCCGCCCTGGCCGCACCCACGCTGGAACCTGCCTCCAACGTTCACGCCGTGCGCGCGGATTACGGCGAGTTGCCGGCGGCGCGCGTACCGCGCCTCAAATGAAGATGACGCTCAGTCCGCACGACGCGGGCCTGCCCGAGCGCATGACGATCGAGCCGATGACCACCGGCGACATTCCCGCGGTGACGCGCATCGAACGCGGGTCGTTTTCTACGGTGTGGCCGTCGGACGCATTTTACAACGAGCTCAACACGAATAAGGTCGCGCACTATTTCGTCGGCCGTATCGGCGATCGCATCGTCGCATACGGCGGCATCTGGGTGATCTTGGAAGATTCGCACGTCACGACGATCGCCGTCGATCCCGCGTTTCGCAGAAAACGTTTGGGCGAAGTGATGCTGCTGCACCTCATCGACGAAGCCATCGAGCGCGGCGCCGCGTGGCTGACGCTCGAAGTGCGCGAAAGCAACGTAGCGGCGCAACAACTCTATCGCAAGTACGGCTTTACGACCGTTACGATGCGGCGCGGATACTACAGCGACGATAACGAGAGCGCGATGGTGATGTGGGCGGGAAATCTCAAGAGCGAACTCTATCGTAATCGCATCGCAGTGCTGCGCGCGCGCAATAACGCTTGAACTTTACGCAGCTCGCGCGGCGCGTTCGCGATCACCTCGCACAAGACCACCGCTACCAGCATACCGTTCGCGTCGCGCGCTGCGCCGACGTGCTCGCGCAACGCCATGGATTGGACGCGCGCCGCGCCCGGCTGGCCGGGATGCTGCACGACCTCGCGCGGCTGTACTCGCCGGAGCGGCTCGTCGCCGAGTGCGAAGCCCGCGGCATGCCGATCGACGCCTTCGAGCGCGCGAACCCGATCGTGCTGCACGCCCGGCTCGGTGCGGCGATTGCCGCAGAAACCTTCGGGGTACACGACCGGCAGGTGCTCTCCGCCATCGAAAAACACACCACCGGCGCGGCGCATATGTCGCCGCTGGATTGTGCCGTTTTTCTCGCCGACGGCTTGGAGCCGAATCGAACCTTTCCCGAACGCGCCGCGTTATGGGAAATCGCTATGAACGATCTCACCGCAGCGACTCGCGGGACGATCGAACTGTCCATCCGACATTTGGCGCGCAAAGGGCGCGCCGTGGCACCGGCAACGAAAGAAGCCGCTCGCAGGTTTGGAATTCCGCTCGAGGAGGTAGGAGCATCGACGAATTAATCGACGTCGTGCGCGAGGCAGCGCTCGACAAGAAGGGCGACGATTTTACCGTTCTGGACGTGCACGCCCGCACGATTTTGGCCGACGCGTTCGTTATCGTGACCGGCCGCTCCAAGATTCAAACGCGCGCGATCGCCGACGCGATCGTGCAAGCGATCGAAAAAACCGGCGCGACGGTTTCGCGCGTCGAGGGCTACACTGACGGAACGTGGATCCTGATCGACGCCGGCAACGTCATCGTTCACGTGTTCACGCCCGAGCAGCGCACGTTCTACAATTTGGAGCGCCTGTGGGCTCAGCCGTCGCTGCAAGCCTCGTCAGGAACGCCGTGACGGCTCGGCGTCCGACCCACGAATCGCGCGTAAAGCGTAACCGCCGCGAATTTTGGAAGCGGCTCGGCGTCTGGATCTTCATCGTGTTCTTCGCGCTAAGCGTTGCCGGCGGCCTGATCGTGGTCGGTACGTCGCTGGCCGCCCGCTAAGCGGGGAAATTGTCGACCAGGTGCAAGAGGTTCGTATGGATCACGTTCTGACGCCTTGGGTTCCCCAGGCCGGCCGGTCGGTGCCGACCATCGTGCGCGGAGAAGGCTCCTACATCTACGACGACACCGGGAAGGGGTATCTCGACCTGTCTGCCGGCCTCGTCGCGGTCAATCTCGGGCACGGCCACGGCGGGGTCGCGCAAGCCATCGCCGAGCAGGCCGCCAAACTCGCATACGCGGCGCCGAGCTTCGGCAACGACACGCGCTCCGCGCTCGCCAAAGCGATCGTAGAAATCGGTCCATGGAACGAAGGCGGACGCGTCTTCTTCACCACCGGCGGCGGCGAAGCGAACGAAGACGCCGTGAAGTTCGCGCGTGCGATCACCGGACGTCACAAAGTTTTGACCGCGTACCGTTCGTTTCACGGCTCCGCTCCGGGTGCCGGAAGCCTGACGGGCGAGAACCGGCGTTGGCCGAACGAACCCGGACTTCCCGGCGTCGTGCGTTTCTTCTCGCCGTTTCCGTATCGCAGCCCGTTTTTTACGCGCGACCCGGCCGAAGAAGTCGAACGCGCGATCGCGCATCTCGATGAGATCGTTCGCTACGAAGGCGGCGAACGAATTGCCGCTCTGCTGATCGAGCCGGTCATCGGCTCCAACGGCGTGATCGTCTTTCCCGACGGCTACCTCAAAGGCGTGCGCGAACTCTGCGACCGCCACGGTATTTTGTTGATCTTCGACGAGGTCATGACCGGATTCGGACGCACCGGCGAAGCGTTTGCGTCGCAGCGTTTCGGCGTCGTGCCCGACATCTTCACGTTTGCCAAAGGCGTAACGTCCGCGTACGTTCCACTGGGTGGGGTCGCGGTACGCGAGTCGCTGGCGAAGTTCTTCGACACGCACGCGCTTCCAAGCGGACACACCTTCAGCGGGCATCCGCTCGCAACGGCTGCCGGTCTGGCTGCCGTACGCGCGTATCGCGAAGAAAATCTTTTCGCGCGTTCGCGCGTGATCGAAGGTTGGCTGCGCGCGCGTTTCGACGATCTTGCGTCGCGCCATCGGATGCTGGGTGAAGCACGCGGCGTCGGCGCGTTCTACGGACTCGAGCTCGTCGCCGATCCGGATACCCGCGAGCCGCTGGTGGAATGGCAAGGCGGCCGTACGCTGCAATCGCTGTTCGGTGACTTGCTCGCGCGCGGAATGTATATTTACGGCCGCTACAACGTCATCGTCGTCTCGCCCCCGCTGACGATCGCGGAATCCGAGCTCGACGAAGCGATGGAGATTTTCGACGACGCGTTCACCGAGTTCGCAAAGCTTCCGAAGGCAGGGTAGCGATGGATATGCTGGTCACCGACCCGGCTACCGGGCTCGAACTCGGCAGCGTCGTGGTAGCGCAAAGCGACGACGTCGCGCGTACCGTCGCCGTCGCGCGCAAGGCATTCGCGTCGTGGTCGCAGGTTCCGGTCGTCGAGCGCGCGCGCTCGATGTTCCGCTATGCCGACGCGCTCGAACGCCGCCACGAAGAGATCGCGCGCAGCGTTTCGCGCGAGAACGGCAAAACGATCGCCGACGCGCGCGGCGAAGCGCGGCGCGGCATCGAAGCGGTCGAGTTTGCATGCGGCATGCCGTCGCTGATGATGGGCGACGCGTTGCCCGACGTCGCTCGCGGCGTCGATTCGATATCGGTGCGGTATCCGCTCGGCGTTTGCGCCGGAATCACGCCGTTCAATTTTCCGTCGATGATCCCGCTGTGGATGTTCCCGATCGCGATCGCGGCCGGCAATACGTTCGTGCTCAAGCCGTCGCCGCAAACGCCGCTCACCGCCGAACTGCTCGCGGAAACTGCGCGCGAAGCGCAGTTTCCCGAGGGCGTTCTCAACGTCGTTCACGGCGGCGTCGATACCGTCAACGCGCTGATCGACCATCCCGAGGTCGCAGCCGTTTCGTTCGTCGGCTCGTCGAGCGTCGCGCAGCTGGTGCACGAACGCGCCGTGCGCGCGCACAAACGCGTTCAAGCGCTCGGCGGTGCCAAGAACTTTCTCATCGTGATGCCCGACGGCGTGAAGCAGAGCACGATCGACGCCATCATGAGTTCCGCTTTCGGCGGTGCCGGGCAGCGTTGTCTTGCCGGCTCGGTCGCGATCGCCGTCGGCGGCGCTGCCGACGCGCTCGTACCGATGCTCGTCGACGCCGCACGCGGGTTGCGCCTGGGATGCGGATTGGATGCCGGTACCGACATGGGTCCGGTGATCAGTAACGACGCGATCGCGCGCATCGACGGGTACGTCGAGCGCGCGCAAAAGAGCGGCGCCACGATGGTACTGCCGCCCGACCCCTCCGCACGCGACGCAAAAGGCTCGTTTCTGCCGCCCGTAATCTTCGATCGCGTCGATCCGCAAAGCGAGCTCGCGCGCGAAGAGATCTTCGGGCCGGTTTTGGCGGTGGTTCGCGTCGCAACGCTCGGCGAGGCGATCGATCTCGCCAATCGCTCGCGATACGGCAACGCGTCGTCGATTTTCACCTCCGACGGCGGCAGCGCGCGCACGTTCTCGAACCGCATCGAAGTCGGCATGGTCGGCGTCAACATCGGTGTGGCCGCGCCGATGTCGTTCTTTCCGTTCGGCGGGGTGAAAGATTCGATCTTCGGCGACTTACGCTGCCACGGCAAAGACGGAGTGGCGTTCTACACCCAGCAAAGAGTGGTCATCAGCCGCTGGACCTAAGAACTCAGCGGCGTACTAAGGCGTAAGATCCTCGAAACCGTGCATGATGTGCGCGTCGAGGAGTTTGCGCGACATTATGGTTTCGCCGCGTTCGACAGCCGTGAGAAAAGCCTCGTGTTCCGTCGCAAGATCCTCGGCGCGCTCGTACTGCGCGCTCGTAACGTCGATGTACAGTCGAATCTGAACGATCAGGCTTTCGAACGCGCGCTCGACCAGCCGGTTACCGGCGAGCGCGATCAACTCGCGATGAATCGCGAGATCGGCGTCGATAGAAGCCTGACGATCGCCGCGCGCGATGGCGGCATCCAACGCGTCGACGCGCTTACGCAGACGCGCGATCGCGGCGGGATCGCTACGCGCAACGAGCCGTTCCAGCGCGAAGCGTTCGAGCGCTAAACGGAATTCCAGGAGCTCGGTCAAACGCGCTTTGTCGAGCGGCACGACCATCGCACCGCGATAGGGCAGTATCTCGACGAGACCTTCTTCGGCGAGACGCAGCAACGCTTCGCGCACCGGCGATCGGCTCACCCCGAGTTCGCGCGAGATGTCGAGCTCGATCAGGCGCGACCCGGGCCGCAACTCTCCGTTCGCGATGCGTTCGCGCAGAACGGTCGCAACGCGCACCGCCGTCGACGCACGTTCGAACGTCTTGTTCGTCACGTTACCGCAACGCTGCGCCGGCGCAGCGCAAACCACGCCCATCCCAGCACGAGAAATGCGATGAAGTAATACGCAAAGTATCGCTGGGGCGGCGCGGGCAGCGGAAAGAACAGCATCGCGGCGGCAAAGACCAACAGCGCGACGGCAATCGCGGAGACGAGCAAATCGACGACGCGCCGTTCGCCGCGCCGCCGCACGAAGACGGCCGCGCCAATCGAGATCATCGCGTACGCCAGGATAAATCCGAACGAGCTAAGCGTCCCGCAGTTATTGAAGACGTCGATCGGCGCGACGCCGCCGATGAGACACGCTGCGGCGATGACGAGCGTGATCGCCGTAACGACGGTCACTGCAACGTTGGGAGTATCGTGTTCGGGGTCGATTCGCGCGAAGACTGCGGGTAACGAGCCTTCCGCCGCCATCGCGTACGCAATGCGTCCGGCCGTAGTGATGCATGCCAGGCACACTGAGAACGCGCTGCAGAGCGCGCCTATTGTGAGCGGAACGCGCAAGAATCCGATCCCGAACAGATCGACGAGCGTTCCGAGCGGGAACGTCTGCTTGTCGAGCGGCTGCGCGGCATGCGCCATGCCGACGATTTCGGCGTACGTCACCACGATGAAGAATGCTCCCGCGAAGAGTACGCTGCCGATGACGGCTCGCGGTATCGTTACCAATGGGGCTTTCGCCTCGGCGCCGAACGCGGTCGCGCTTTCGAAACCGACGAAGCTGAACATCGCGTACGCGAGCGCCAATCCGATGCCGCCGGGAAAACCGCCTTTGAGCGTCAGTTGATTGACGTCGATCGAAGGACCGTGCTTGAACAGCACCACGCCGACGACGATGCAAATGACGATCACCGAAATCACTTCGAGGACCAGCATGACGATCGCCGAGATTTGGACGCCTCGATAGGCCGCTTGCCAAGCGATCGCTGCGACGACCACCGCGATGACGACGAGCGGCGCGTGAACGCCCACGTCGCGCAAGAGCATGTCGCCGAAAAGCCCCATTGCGCCCAACACCGCTGCCGCGGTGAATCCGTACGCCCACAGTAGGGTCCAGCCGTTGAGCGCGCCGGCGGTGGATCCGAGATTGTTCGCGACGTAGCCGTACATCGAGCCGGCCTCGCTCGAACGCCGAGCAAATTGGTTGATGTTCAAGGCGACGAAAAAGAGCATCGCCACGCCGAAGACGTAGGCCAGCCACGTTGCATTGCCCGCCAGCGCGAACATGAACGGCGCGATGAGAATCGGCGTCATGCTCGGGCCGATCAGCGCCACGGAGGTAGCCAGGACCTCGATAAAGCTCAAGGATCCTGACTTCAAACGAGCCGACTCGGCCATGCCCTTGCTCTGCTCCGTCGACTGTCGACAATCCTCGGGAAGGACGAAACTCCCCGATGGGTCATAGGTAGGATCCATCGTGAGAATAGCGATGTCGGTCCTTCGCCCCTTTGCCGCCGCGTTCGCCTTGGCGGCTTTGCTGCCGCTCCCCGCGGCGGCACGCGACTTCGTTCAAGATCAGGCCGGCATGTTTTCGGCCTCGACGGTCGCGCAGCTCAATTCGCGCATTTCGAACTTCAACGCGCAAACCGGAAAAGAGGTCGACGTCGTCACCGTGCCGTCGCTCGGCGGTGCGACGCTGCAGAACGCGGCGCAGTCCGCGTTTTCGTCGCAAAACGTCAACGGCGTTCTGATCTTCATCGCGAAGGACGATCGAAAGGACATCATCGTTCCCGATCGCGCGGGCGCGCAGTCAGGATGGTTTACGCCCGACGTCCTGCGCGGCATTCGCCAATCGATGGAAGCGCAGTTCCGGAGCGAAAACTTCGACGCCGGCATTACCGCGGCAGTCGACGGCGTTCTCAACGTCTATCGCGCGCACACCGGCAGTCTACGAACGAACTCGAACACCGGCTATTCGCGTGCGCCCGCAAACGCGACGCCCAGTAACGGAGGTTTTCATCTTTCTGTGTTTTGGTGGATCATTATCGCGATCGTGGGCTTTTTGATTTTGCGATCGATTCTGCGCTCGATGTCGGGACCGCGGTCTTACGGCGGCGCTCCGGGCGCGCCGGGCCCGATGCCCGGATACGGCGGTGGTTACGGCTACGGCGGTGGGGGCGGTGGAAGCTTCTGGAGCGGCCTGTTGGGCGGCTTGGGCGGCGCGTGGCTGGGTAACGAGATCTTCGGCCAGCACGGTGGCGGCCTCGCGTCACCGGCCGATGCGGCGCAGGGATCCGATACAGGCGGCGGCTGGCAAAGCGACGCCGGGCAGGCCGACACGAGCGGCGGAAGCGCGGGCGACTGGAGCGGTGGCGGCTTCGGCGGCGACTCAGGCGGCGGTTTCGGCGGCGGCGATTTTGGTGGAGGCGGCGGGGACTCCGGCGGCGGCTGGTGATCCGGCGCGCGCTTCCGCTTTTACTGGTCATCGCGCTCGGCGCAGCACCGTCTCCGCCGGCTGCGCCGGCCGGAAGCGAGCCACAGACGGCGGACGACGTACTATCGCGCGCGGTCGCGAACCGGCACCAGCTGCACTCTTATCAAGTCTCGGTCAACATCACAGGTAAAGTCCGCGCAAGCTTTCTCGCCGTGCCCGTCGCCATGGATGGCACCGAGTATTTCAAAGCGCCCGACAAAGAGGCGATGCACCTCAACAACGTGCCGAGCCTCGCAAAGTCTTTCTCGAACACGGTAAACACGATGGGCACGCCGCAGACGTGGGAAGCGACCTACGATATCGTGCTGAAAGGCACGGCTCCGCATCGCAACCACACGACATACGTCTTGTCCGGAACGCCCAAACACTCCGGAAACGTGAAAACGATGACGATGTGGGTCAATACCAAGACCTACGCGATCGAGGCGGTAGCTTTTTCGTACGTGAACGGGTCGTCGCTCGGCCTCGAGTTCAGCCACCACGGACTCTCTCCATACCATTTGCCGACCAGTATCGCCGTAAGCGCTCGTTTCCCGGGCTACAACGGTGATGCGACGATCGCCTACGGACCGTACCAGATCAACGTCGCCGTGCCCGACTCGGTGTTCGCGCAGCAGTAGTTTTCGAACCCGTGCGAGTAAGTCGGGCTCATGCACCGTTTGTTGAGCGCACTTCTCGCCACGCTCGTCGCGCTGACCGCCGCTCCGGTCCCAGCATCCGCGGCTAGCGTCAACCCGGCGTATCTCAACGCCCTTCACTGGCGTCTGATCGGGCCGTTCCGCGGCGGCCGCGAAATCGCGGTTACCGGCGTTCCCGGTCAACCGGATCACTTCTATTTCGGCGCAGTCGACGGCGGCGTTTGGGAAAGCACCGATTCCGGACGGACGTGGAATCCGATTTTCGAGGGTCAGGACATCGCGTCGATCGGTGCGATCGCCGTGGCGCCGAGCAGTCCGAACGTTATCTACGTCGGAAGCGGCGAAGCGGACATGCGCTCGGACATCGCTTACGGAAACGGCGTCTATAAATCGACCGATGCCGGCAAAACGTGGCAGCATCTCGGTTTGGACGATACACGCCAAATCGGAAGCATCGTCATCGATCCGCACGATGCCGACGTCGCGTACGTCGCAGCCGGCGGACATCAATACGGCCCGAATGCCGAGCGCGGCGTCTTCAAGACGACCGACGGCGGTAAGACGTGGAGCAAAGTGCTCTTCAAAGACGAGAACACCGGTGCGTTTTCGCTCGCCATGGATCCCAGCAATCCCAACGTCGTGTACGCCGCGTTATGGCAGACGCGCCGTCCGCCGTGGAACGTCTATCCGCCTTCGAACGGACCCGGAGGCGGTCTCTACAAAACGACCGACGGCGGCAAGACGTGGACGCAAATGCACGGCGGATTGCCGAAGATCTATCATACCGGGCTCACGATTTCCAATGCCGCGCCGCATCGCGTGTACGCCATGATCGACAGCGATCCGGCCGACGGCGGCATGTGGCGCTCCGACGATGCGGGCGCAACGTGGACGCACACCGATAACGAGCGGCGCATCTGGCAGCGCGGCTGGTATTTCTGCGGCATCACGGCCGATCCGAAAAATCCCGACGTCGTCTACGCGATGAACACGACGACCTACCGTTCGACCGACGGTGGAAAGAGCTTCAACGCCCTCATCGGCGATCCGACCGGTCCCGACTTCCACGTGGCGTGGGTCGATCCGAACGATTCGAATCGCATCATCCTCGGCAGCGATCAGGGCGTCGTCGTCAGCGTGAATTACGGCACGTCGTGGAGTTCGTGGTACAACCAGCCGACGGGACAGTTCTATCACGTCATCACCGACAATACGTTTCCGTATTGGGTGTACGGCGCGCAGCAAGATTCGGGCGCCGCGACGGCACCGAGCTCGTCGAAGTACGGCACGATATCGCAGCAAGATTTCCGTCCGCTCGACGTCGGCGGCGAAAGCGGATATCTCGCACCCGATCCGCGTCATCGCGACCTCGTTTACGGCGGAACGGTAACGAAAGAAATTCCGAGCACCGGATGGGAACAGAACGTCGATCCGACGCTCGATTATCCCAGCGTGCTGTGGCGCGCTACGTGGACGCTGCCGCTCGCCTTCTCGCCCGTCGATCCGAAGTCGCTGTACTTCGGACGGCAGCGCATCTTCCGCACGCGTAGCGGCGGTCAAACGTGGACGATCGTAAGCCCCGATCTCTCGCGCGAAGCGGGCGCAACGCCGTCGAACTTGGACGCACCGACCGCGGCCGAC
>DASRSM010000070.1:0-3848 GCA_035656415.1 Vulcanimicrobiaceae bacterium
CAAGCGACGCGGCCTGATCGGCGTCGGGAACGAGCTGCGTTTGGATGGCGAGCTGCATGGTCGCCACTCAGCGTATCATCGCAGAGTGCCATACGCATGGCATTGTGCCGCAGCGCTTCCTCCCCGACCTGAAGGTCGGAGTCCGCGCCGAACTATTGTGATTCGTAAGGTTGACGACGATCGTATCGCCGGGGTTCACGCGAATGGTCGGTGCTACGCCCGGCTTCCCTTGATATACGAACTCCGGCAGACCGCTGGCTGCAGTGTCCGTCGAAATGTCGAACGTCGCCACGCCGTGCGAAGAAACGATTTCCGGAAGGACGGGAGCGTTACCGGCGAAGCCGCCGGAGCTAATCGAGCATCCGACGAGCGCAAACGCCAAAAACGACGCGATCCAGAAACGCTTCACTGCTTACCTTAAAGCCGCGCTGACGTCGCGGCGGACGACCTCTAGTAACGAGCTCGCCTCATTTTCGTAGCGGCCCAGGGCATCGGCCTGCGTCTCGATTGCGCTCGGGTCGCGCATATAGCGGTGGTTCACCCGCACGTTATACGCACACGCCGCCAGGGCGGCCGCACCGAACTCCGCCGCACAGCCGACGTCGCTCGCGAGCGAACGGTTGGGAATCTGCGCCGCTTGCGCTGCTAAACGGAGCACGGCGATGCAGAGTTCGCACGCCTTCAGCGGTACCTCGGCAGCGTCGCGCAGCGCGCTTTCGAGCAGCCGCGCGCGCACCGCTTTCTCTTCGTCGTTAACCTTGGGAAGGTTCTGTGCGTTGACGACCTTCGAGAACGCAAGCTCGTCGCGGTCGCGCGCGGCGTCCAGCTCCGCCCGAACGCGGTCGGCCGTTTCGACGATCCGGACGGCCGCTTCGCGGTGCTCGGCGTATTTTGGGTTACCGGCGTCGATCCGCGCGACCATGGCGACCAGCGCCGCGCCCAGCGCTCCGACGATCGTCGCGGCACTTCCGCCGCCGGGTGTCGGGTTGGCCGAGGCGAGCTCCGTCAGATAGCGGTCGAGCGACTCCACGGATCCACCCTTTGCTACGACTGCAGGCCTGGCCTTGAAACCGGAGCTGTGGTAGTCTGCATCGAAGTGGGCAGCCCCCACAAGCCCCTTCATCAATTGTAGGAGATACCAGAGTGCCCGTATTGGATCGGACGACCGCCGGGGACGTCAAAGACCGCGGCCTGGCGCAAGCCGGCCGTTCGCGCATCGCGTGGGCCGGAGCGTACATGCCGGTCTTAGCGCAAATTCGCGACCGCTTCGAAATCGAAAAGCCGCTGCACGGCGTGCGCATCGGCGCGTGTCTGCACGTCACGACGGAAACCGCCAATCTGATGCTCGCGCTCAAGGCCGGCGGCGCACAGATCGCGCTGTGCGCCAGCAATCCGCTCTCGACGCAGGACGACGTCGCCGCAGCGTTGTGCGACTACGGCATTCCGACGTACGCGATCAAAGGTGAAGACAACGCCACGTATTACTCCCACATCGAGTCGGTGATCGCGACCAAACCGCAGATGTCGATGGACGACGGCTGCGATCTCGTCACGACGATCTATACGAAGCACAAAGCGCTGCTCGAAGAAATGCTCGGCGGTTGCGAAGAGACGACGACGGGCGTCATCCGCCTCAAAGCGATGGAAAAAGACGGCGTACTTCCGTATCCGGTGATCGCCGTCAATAACGCGCTGACCAAGCACATGTTCGACAACCGCTACGGCACGGGACAGTCGACCCTTGACGGCATCATTCGCTCGACGAACGTGTTGCTGGCCGGCCGTACGTTGGTCGTCGCCGGTTACGGCTGGTGCGGACGCGGCATCGCGTCGCGCGGCGCCGGCATGGGCGCGCACGTCGTCGTTTGCGAAGTCGATCCGCGCAAGGCGATCGAAGCCGTTATGGACGGTTACCGCGTGATGCCGATGAGCGACGCCGCGAAGATCGGCGACGTGTTCGTTACCGTCACCGGCAACTATCACGTCATCCGCGAAGAGCATTACAAGCTCATGAAGGACGGCGCGATCGTTTGCAACTCGGGCCACTTCAACGACGAGCTCGACCTCGACGCGCTCAAGAAGATCGCGAAGGGCAAGACCGAGCCGCGCGCGTTCGTCGAACAGTACGAGCTGCACGACGGGCGCAAGGTATGCATTCTGGCCGACGGCCGTTTGGTCAACCTCGCCGCGGGCGAAGGGCATCCGGCCGCGGTTATGGACATGTCGTTTGCAAATCAGGCGTTGGCCGCGGGGCACCTCGCCAAGCACCACAAGACGATGGAGAAGCACGTTTACGACGTGCCGATCGAGATCGACGAAGAAGTCGCCAATCTCAAGCTTTCGTCGATGGGCGTCGATATCGATACGCTGACGCCCGAGCAGGTGAAATACATGGCGTCGTGGTCGGAGGGAACGTAACGTGACGTACAGACGGCTGTTCACCAGCGAATCGGTGACCGAGGGGCATCCCGACAAACTCGCCGACCAGATCTCCGACGCCGTTCTCGACGCGCTGCTCAAGGACGATCCGATGTCGCGCGTCGCGGTCGAAACGTTCGCGATCACCGGGCAGATTCACATCGCCGGTGAAGTGACGACGAAAACGTACATCGATATTCCGCGCCTCGTGCGCGAAACGATTGCCGAGATCGGTTACAACAAATCGGCGGTCGGATTCGACGCGGAAACGTGCGGCGTGAGCGTCTCGATCGACGAGCAGTCGCCCGACATCGCGCTCGGCGTCGACAGGTCGCTCGAAGCCAAAGCCGGCGACGACGACGAGTTCGAGCTGATCGGCGCCGGCGATCAAGGCATGATGTTCGGTTACGCGTGCCGCGAGACCGCCGAGCTGATGCCGCTGCCGATCGTGCTCGCGCACAGCCTCACGCGCCATTTGGCGGCGGTTCGCAAAAACGGCGATATTCCGTACCTGCGCCCCGACGGCAAGTCGCAAGTCACCGTCGAGTACGAAGGCGACAAGCCCGTACGCGTCGATGCGGTCGTCGTTTCGACGCAGCACGATCCCGAGATTCCGCTCGAAGTGATTCGCAACGAAGTCACCGAGAAGGTCATCAATCACGTCATTCCGGTGTCGATGCACGACAAGAACACGCGCATCTACGTCAACCCGACGGGCCGTTTCGTCATCGGCGGTCCCAAGGGCGACGCGGGCTTGACGGGACGCAAGATCATCGCCGACACCTATGGCGGCATGGCGCGTCACGGCGGCGGCGCGTTCTCGGGCAAAGATCCGACGAAGGTCGACCGTTCGGCGGCGTACGCCGCTCGCTGGGCGGCAAAGAACGTCGTTGCGGCGGGCTTAGCGGAACGCTGCGAAGTTCAGGTCGCATATGCGATCGGCGTCGCACAGCCGATGAGCGTCTTCGTCGAAACGTTCGGTACCGGGAAGATTCCCGAGGAGCAGATCGCCAAGGCCGTCATGGAGGTCTTCGATCTGCGTCCGGCGGCGATCATCCACTACCTGAATCTGCGCCGCCCGATTTACAAGCAGACCGCGGCGTACGGCCACTTCGGCCGTCCCGACCTCGATCTGCCGTGGGAGCGCGTGGATCGCGTCGACGCGCTGCGAAAAGCCACGGGCTTCACAGGAGAAGCGCTAAAGGTTCCCAACTTCGCAAACTAACTTCTCCGTTGCGGAGGTCTCGTGAAGCGTTATTCGATATTGGCGATGCTCTTTTCGGGCATCGCCGTTTTTTCCGTTACGAGCGCGGCTCTCGCCGTGACGACCGTCAAGGGTGCGATTCCCGCCGGCACCGTGATTCACACCGTTCTCGGACAAGGCGTCGACTCGCGAACGCTGACCGTAGGAACGCCGTTCCAACTGATGA
>DASRSM010000071.1:0-3274 GCA_035656415.1 Vulcanimicrobiaceae bacterium
GCACGGGTGTCGTTATCGTCGTTCTTCTCGGTGCGCGTCCAGGAGTTCTGGAAGAGCTGTTGGCGCGTCGCGCGTTCCTGCAACAGTGTGAGCGCGGGCTGCTGCGTCGTGTTTTGGAGCGATATCAGATAGCCGCCGGGATCGCCCTTGGCGCCCGCCGCTTGCTCGGCGGCGGCAACCGCACTATCGCTGAGGCCTGCGAGCTGGGTCTTATCTTTAACAACTAGCGCGGCCGCGGCCGTGCCGGCGAGCAGCTTGCGCTCAAAGACGGCTTGCAGTGTGGCAAGTTGCTGGTTAATCTGTTTCAACTGCGTTTGCTTTGCCGCTGAGAGGCCTGCGCCGGCGTGCATGAAGCGCCGGTAATATGTGACGACGAGGTGGTGCGACTCGGGATCGAGCTTGAGGCGATCCAAACTCTTGTAGATCGCCTGCACGCGCGCAAAGAGTTTTGGATTGAGGTAAATCGCGTCTTGATGCGCGGCAAGTTCGGGCGCGAGAGTTTGCCGTACGCGCAACAGCTGCGGATCGCTATTCGTCGCGACCTCAACGTCGAACGCGCCCGCGGCGCGGTAGAGAAGTCGTCCCGACTTCTCCATCGCAACGAACGTGTTATCGAACGTCGGCGGCGCGGGATCGTTCGCGATGGCGTTCATCTCTTTGAGCTGCTGCTTCATCCCGGCTTCGATTGCCGGCTGATAATCGCCGTCGCTAATGCGATCGAACGGAAGCGCGCCGAAGGGCAACGTGCTCGGCTGCATTAGGGGATTGTCGGGCGCGCCCGTCGCGGCGCCGGCCGCCAAAGCGGCAAACGCGATAACTGCGGGGATTGCAAAAAGACGCATGGGCTAGCAAATACGCCGCCTAGCAGGAGCAAACCGTTTTAGCGCTCGGTACGAAAGCTAAAGATGAGCGGGGTCTCCGAGACCAACCGCGGCAGGAGCATCGTGATTGACGGTAGTGCCGCGCGCGCCATGATGCGATAGCCTTCATCGTTCGGATGAATACCGTCGCCGCTTAGCAACGATTTGGACCGGTACGCCTCTTTGCGCGACAGAGCGTAGAGAGGCACGAAGGCTGCTCCGTACGTTCGCGCTTCCCTTGCAATAGAGGCGCTTCCATCTCGCGACAACCACGACTCGATAGGCTTGAACGGCCAGATTATTCTCGGGCTCAGCGACACGTCCGGGAGCCCGATAACGACCACGCCGGCATCGGGCAAGCGGGATCGTACGCTTTTAAGGAGCTCGCCGTAACTCGTTCGGAAGTGGTGAGGCGTATACAACTTCTGAACGTCGTTGGCTCCGGAAACAATCACGACGAGCGTGCAGTCGTCCTTGCGAATACGCGAAACCTCCCCGGCGGCGATCCGATCGGTCGTCGCTCCCGGTATGCCGAGATTGTGCAGCGTCGTCCTTGGATATTGGTGCCGCACGCTCGAGTAAACCAGAGACGCGAAGGTATGTTGCGGAGCGCTGGCACCCCACCCGCGGGCGAGACTGTCGCCGACGATGGCGAGTTGTATGCGCCGCTGCGCGCATGAAGGCGGTAGGCGAACGATTGGGTAGGTAGAGTCGTGGGTGCGGTCGCAGCCATGCAGCAGAGTCGCCAGCATGACAATGACGCAAGAGCCCTTCATTTCCAGATCAGATTCGGCGCGCACGTACCGTCCCCCGTGCCGGGATTCTGGAACCAGCTAGGAGTATGTATCGCACGATGATCGGACGGACGCTGATCTGCGTGCTGCTCGCCGGTACGATTGCAGGCGCATCGTCGCCGTCGGGAATTTCGACGGCAGCGGCGGCGAAGACGTTCGCGCGCGCTAACGCACTGTGCACCGCGGACGACGGAAGGCTGTGGGGCGTCTCGCTATGCGTGCCCATGATGTTCGTCGATCCCAACTCGCTGCAAGCCGTCGCCAACACAAAGGTTCCCCAGGCGACGCGCGACGGGGCGATGTTCCGCTTCGCGTTTCCGCCCGGAACCCAAGTAGCCGACGCGCCGATGAGCTATGCCGGCATACGGTGGGCGCAGATTCAGTGGCCGGTGTACGGCGGTTCCGAGACGCAAGCGGTAATCCTGATGCACGAGTCGTTTCACGTCGTTCAGCCGAAACTGGGCTTCAACGGCGATGCCGACACAGGAAGCATTTCGGGCGACGCATTCCTCGACACGCAGCCTGGACGCATCTGGCTGCGCGGCGAACTGCACGCTTTACGCGCGGCTTTGCAAAGTGGTGGAGCGGCGCGCGCGAAAGCATTGCGCGACGCGCTAACGATGCGGTTCTACCGTCACTCGCTTTCGGCAACGACGGCCGGACTCGAGCGTCAGCTCGACGTACTCGAGGGATTAGCCGAAGGAACGGGCATCGACGCCGGTCTGCCGGCGGAGCGCCGCATTCCGTACGCGCTGCACGATATCGCGTTCGTCGAAAGCCAGAAGAGCTACGCGCGTTCGTTTGCATACGCAACCGGGCCGGCATATACGGAACTACTCGACGCGGCGCAATCGGATTGGCGCCGTCGCGTTACGACTCGCAGCGACGTCGCACGAATGGCGATGCGGGCCTACGGGCTCAACGTGGCCGTTCCCAACGCGGCACAGGCTCAAGCGGCGATCTTACGCTACGGTGGAAAGGCAATCGAAAGCCAAGAAGCCGCGCTCGCCGCACATACGGCGGAGCTCGACGCCAAATATGTGAGCGAGCTCGTCAAAGGTTCGGCACTCGCACTGCCGCTCGTGAAGTTTCACATCCGGTTCGACCCGCGAGACATCGAAACGCTCGATCGCTTCGGCACGGTATACCACACTCTGAACGTGGCGGCGCCCTGGGGCTCGATCGACGTTGCCGGCGGCGACGCGCTCGTTACGACAGACTTCAAAACGCTGCGCGTCGTTGCCCCCGGTCTGCAAAGCGGCAGCGTGATACGCGGCGCGGGATGGACCCTGCGGCTCGCGCCGGGGTACGCGATCGTCGCCGATCCGCAGCACAGCGGCTCTTACACCGTTTCTAAGTAGTTCAGTGCGCTACGGCAAATACGTCGTCGGCTATGGCGCTGCTGCCGGCGGCATTCGGGTGAATGAGGTCCGGCTGGATGTACGCTGGATCGTACATTCGCGGATCTCTGGAGATGTCGACCGGATGCACGGGTGACGTGAGAATCATCGTGTTCCAGGCGATGATGTCCGCGACGAAGCGACGGTCCTCCGGAGCGGTCATGCGCTGCCAGCGCCGAACGGTGACCACGATAATCCGCGCACGTGGTTCCTTGTGCCG
>DASRSM010000072.1:0-9690 GCA_035656415.1 Vulcanimicrobiaceae bacterium
AGCGATCAGCGCGGGCCGCGCGGCGGCGATCGTTTCGTGCAGCGCGTACGCGCCCGGCTTGGGCGCGGGCAGAGCCGCAAGCGCGCGCAACCGCGCGATCGCGTCCGCAAACGTGGCGCTGCCGGAGATCCTACGAATCACTCTGCGAGTAACAGGGCCAAGAACGGCAGCGTTGCAATCGCCCCAAGAATCGCGGCGGCCGGGGGTGCGGGCGCGCCGACCGCATCGGGCACATAACGCAGCACCGAAAACAGCGAAAGCCAAATCGCCACCGCGGCCGGTCGCGTATTGGGCGCGGCGGCTGCGAGCGGCAACAGCCAGAGCGAGTACCACGGGTAGGGATTGGGAATCAGCAGCCAAGCGCCGAGCGCGAAGTAGATCCAACCCTCGACGCGAGCATCGCGTAGCCGCGCGACACCGCGCATCACGCACGCCAGTGCGGCGATAGCGGCGACCAGCGTGGTAAGAACGGTTGCCATGGCGTCGCCGTGCACGACGGTAAAGATAAGCGGCTTCACGAGCGCTTCGAGCGACGCTTCGGGGGCAAAGCGTCCCTGCGGCGCGAGCTCGGTCGTCACCGCGTGCAGCAGTGGAATCAACAGCGCGAGCGTCGCGATCGCTCCGAGCAGCGCGCCGGCGCGCGCGCGAGGGCCGAACGTCGCTCCCGCAACCGCTCCGAGAATGCCCGTAAGTTTGATCGTTCCGGCCAGTGCCGCGACGACGGCGCCGGCAAAGGGCTGTCCGTTGCGGGCTAGCGCGATTCCGGCGAGTACGACGGCGAGCGCGATTGCATCGTTGTGTCCTTCGACCGCGCACCAAATCGCGACGGGATTGAGACCGATCGTAAACGCGGCGAGGCTGCGCGCAAGCGGCGTTCCCGGAAACGTTGCAAAGGCCAGCGGAACGCACGCGAGCAGCGACACTACCGCGACGACGCGCAAGCCGTCGAGCTGCATGGTCGTTCCGAACGCACCGAGCGCGGTTACGACGAGTTGCGCGATAACGACGAAGAGCGGCCCGTAGACGCAAACGGGGATCGGATTTCCCCATTGCCACGTTGCGGCACTAAAAACCGGATCGCTCGCCGGCAGCGGTGCGTGTCCGTACGGATTGGCACCCAGACGCGCGAGCTCGCCATAGGCAGCGTACGCGTAGACGTCGCTCGAGAACGTGAATGGAATCAACCACGCGCAAACCGCTGCGAGAGCGGCCAGCAGTGCGATTGACCCGGCGCGCAGCGTGTAGCGATCGTCGTCGTCCCAAAGGTTGCGGATCACGTGAAAGTAGACGATCGTCGCGACCGCGAGCATCGCGAAGAGCACGCCGAAAATCGCTCGGCCATACGCGCCCCAGTTCGTAACGACGGCCAGCGGCTGCGTTAGGTCGGTCAGGATCGTTTCCGGCGCGGCCAAACGCAACATGCGAACGATCGCGGCCGCGAACAAAAACGCAGCGGGAATCGCGATCGCGATTGCGCCGCGCGTTACGCCGCGGCGGCGATCCCCAGCAGCAGCCACCACGTCATGCCTACCTTCGGAAAGAAGACCAGATAGTCGGCGATTTGATGCAGGCAGATCGCAACCGACGCGGCTGCGGCCCCCGCGATCCACGGCGAACGCCGCAGCGTGCCGGTGAACGCCGCGACGATCGACCCGATCACGGCGATCGTCGCACCGAACAAGAGAATGCCGCCTTCGGCCAGCGATTGCAGATACCAGCTGTTCGCGTGGGTGCGTACGCCGAGCACGCCGTAAAACGGCAGCTCGAGTTCGTAGTTGCCCGCGCCGACGCCCAGCAGCGGATGCTGCCGCCACATGCGCAGCGCGGCAGCCCACAACTGTCCGCGATTACCGACGCCGCCCGCGTACGCGCTTTCGACCGAGAGACGAAAAACGTTCGCGCTCTGCGCATACACGCCCCAGCCGGCGAGAACGAGCAATCCGGCGACGACGCCCGCGAACGCCGGACGCAATGCCGCCAGCGTCGCGCGTCCGTTAATCGCAACGAGAACGCCTGCCGCGATTGCTACGGCGATCAAGCCCGAACGCGAAAACGTTAGTACGTCGGCGGTCATCGCGAAGAACAGCGCGGCGTTGGTTAACATCGATCGGCGGGTGACGGCCAGCGCCGCAATGACCGGAACGACGAGATCGTAGTAGCCGGCGAGCTGATTTGGGCCTTCGAGCACGCCGGCTACGCGTGGCACGATCGCGCGTCCGACGTACAACCCCGACGGGGCGCCGAGCACTTCTTGCGCGAGCGCCGTCAACGACACGACGATTGCGATCGCGGCGAGCACGACCGCCGGCGGTCCGGGATCGGGATCGAGGCGATAGCACGCGAACGCCGCCGCGAAGACGAGCGCGTATTCGAAGACTTTGAGCGTTTCGCGCACGACGAGCTCGGGATGGTGCGCGCCGATTCCCGACAGTGCCGTCGCGATCAGATACGCCGACAATGCGCCGAGCAGCAAGAGTGCGGGGCGGGCGCGTACGTTCTTCCAAACACCCGAATACGTGGTGAGTCCTACGAGCACGCCGAGCAATACGGGACGCGGCAGCGTCATCGCCGTTGCAAACACCTCGCGATAAAGCGCAAACGGCAGGACCGCGATCAGCGCGCACAATCCGTATGCGGGACGGCGCGCGGTCAGAACGATCGCAGCGAGGAAGGCCGCCGCAAAAACGGCCCCCGACCATGGATCGATCGGGGAAATAACGGGAAACTGGTCGACGACCGGGCGGTACGTCAAGAGCGTTCGATGTCGCTCACGAGGTACAGCGGCCGTCCTTTGACTTGATCGTAAATGCGACCCAGATACTCGCCGATGATGCCGAGGCTGATGAGCTGAACGCCGCCCAAGAAGACGACGGCGACGATGGTCGAGGCCCAGCCGGGCGTATAGGCCGGCGGATTGACGCGGAACAGCTTTGCGACGATAACGACGAGCGCGTACACGAAGGCAAGCGCACTGACGACGAAGCCGAAATAGGCAGCGAAGCGCAGCGGAATGTCGGAAAACGACGTGATGCCGTCGACCGCGAAGCGGATCATTTTCGGCAGCGGGTACTTGGTGGTTCCGGAATGGCGCTCGTCGCGATCGTACTCGATGCCGGTTTGATTGAAGCCGACCCAGCTGACCATACCGCGCAAAAAGCGGTGGCGTTCGGGCGATTTGCGGAGCGCTTCGACGACGCGGCGGCTCATCAAACGAAAGTCGCCCGTGTCCACGGGTATCGCAACGTTGGTAAGGCGTTTGATCGTGCGATAGAAGATCTGCGCCGTGAGCAGCTTGAAAGCGCTTTCGCCTTTGCGCGTGCGGCGCACGGCGTAGACCACATCGGATCCCGCGCGCCAGCGCTCGACGAACGCTTCGATGAGTTCCGGTGGATCCTGCAGGTCGCCGTCCATGAGGACGACGGCCTCGCCCGAAGCGAGTTCGATTCCGGCGGTCGCGGCAAGCTGGTGACCGAAGTTGCGCGACAAGTTGATCAGCACCAGGTGCGGGCGCGCGCGCATTTCGTTGCGGATGGCGGCGAGGGTGCCGTCGGTGCTTCCGTCGTTGACCAGCACGATCTCGTAGTCGGGGCGATCGGGCAGGCGCTCGAGGATCGCCGCGATGCGCTCGAGCAGCGGAGCGACGTTATTTTCCTCGTTATATAGCGGAACGACGACGCTGATGGTCACAGCGCGAGCCGTTCGTCACCTCGTGCTCCGCGCCTAGCAAGCGGAACCAAAACGGCGGCCGAGAATGGCCCCGCCTGTGTATCGCCACACCGTATTGCTCGCTGCCTCGTTGTCCCTGAGCCTCGCTGCTTGCGCCTCTCAGCCGGCCGCACAAGGCGACCAGCCGTCGTCCGAGACGGCCGCAACTTCCGTGCCAACCGTCGCGCCAACCCTTACGCCGAAACCGAAAAAGCGCCGGCCGAATCTCGGGCATATGATGGCGTATACGACCGTGACGTCGACGCCGGCGGTATCTCCTGTCGCCTCGCCGACGCAGGTCGCTTCACCGGCGCCGGCTGCGACCGCGTCGCCGGCCGCTTCACCTATTCCGAGGAAGCGGATCGTCGTGCCGATGCGCGCGCCCGACGCGCCGCCGCAAATCGTCGACGTAGAAATCAACTCGACCAACGTGGGATCTGGCGACACGTTGTGGGGCAAAGTGCTGACCAGCTCCAACGTTGCGAGCGTCGAAGTTCGGGTCGCCGACATCGGCGTCGGATTGAACAAAGTAGGCGTCGGCCGCTTTATGCTCGCCTATCGCTTGGGCTCGATTCCGCTCTTCGCGCGCGGCACGTATCCGATGCACATCATCGCCCGCAACACGCGCGGCGACAAAGCGGAGCGTACGCTGCCGCTCACGATTCACTAAGGCGGACAGCGCGGGTGCCCAGGGCACGGCGTCTGAACGCCCGGCGGTCCGACGCCTCCAGGCAGGTTCGGGAACGGCGCCGGATTGTACGGCGTCGGTATGCCGGTGGGCGTCTGATTGTAGCTGCCGCTGGTCGTATCGATCCAAGCAAACACCCTGTCGGCCACGCCGCGTACGTCGGCGTCGGTCACGACAACGGAGCGCGGAACGCGCTGTAAACCGTTCTGAGCGACCTCCACCGATTGAAACGAGCCGCGGTCGTAGAGATACCGGAAGATCGTTCCGGAATTGAGACGGCGAGTAATCTGATAGTGCAGCGTGTCGATGCGGTCCATCGGAATCGCCTGTGCGTTCCAGCCGCTCGCGTCGGTCGTAATGTATACCGTCGCAGTAAAGGGCGTGTTTGGCGGAACTTCGGTGGTAAACGTCACGAGCACGGGGCGTCCGGAGAAGTGGCGCTGCTCCGGCGCGATGGACTGTCCCGGCGCCGGCGTGGATTGAATAAGATCGGGATTCGGCACCGGCGACGAGAGCGCGACCGCGAAACGCGCGACGTCGTCGAAGCTGCCTTCCTGCGGAAGCGGTGAGCGCGACAGGTCGAGCTGCGTGACCGTTCCGCTCGAATCGAACGTGGCGCGCGCGTAGAGGCGCGGCGCCGGAACGATCTTCGTCGGCCCGTTGGTCTTGGCGTCGTGAATCAGGACGTTCGGCGAAACGTGGAAGCCGTCGCCGGTCGTGAAGAAGACGTACCCGTCTTGATACGCGAGCAACTGTCCGGTGACGACGATGGCCGGCCCGGCCGCTACGAGCGCGACGGCCAGTAGTGCGACGGCACACGAGAGCAGACGGCGGATCATAAGCTAGGCGTTACTCGATGCAGCACGACAATTCCGTCCCGATCGCTCGCGATGGCGTAGACTCGGCGCGCGACGAGCCGGCGCACGAGCGGCTCGTCGACCAAACGCCAGCGGTCTGAATAGTGCGTTTCGTCGTATAAGAACCACTCGTGCGAGTCGACGGTAATCGATGCATTTGGGTCGAAGCTCAGGTGCGCGAAAATCTCGTCTTCCGAGCCGACGTCGGCATCGGGCGGTAGCCGAGCAAGCGTGCGTTCGAGTTGTGCGTCGTGAGCGTTAGGCAGTCGGTAGAGGTAGTACCAGTACTCCATCGGGCTGGCAAATATCGCGACGAACAACGATATCGCGGCTGCAACTGCGAACGCACCGATTTGCCGTGCGACCGGCGCGAGACGCGACGAACCGTCGACGAACGATGCCAGGGCGTAGCCAGTAAGTAGGGCGCTGTAGTGGGCGCCGGGTATCGTCGCTACCGGCTGATGCGTGGCGAGAATCTCGACGGCTCCCGGTATCAAGAAAAGGCCGTATCGTGAAATGCACGGTAGGAACGCCAGCGGTGCGAGGACGATCAGCACGTAGTCGAGCCGGCGCGCCAGCAGCGCCGCGAGCGTCGCCGGCGTCAGCGAAGTGCCGTTCCAGTCGAAGAAGTGAGCGGCGGCGTAGGGGACGTGCGGCGCAATGGCGTTGCGCACGATGCCGAAGTAGGCTGCCGCCCCAACGACGCCGAGCGCAATCAGAAAAACTCCGAAGCGCCGAACGTGCGCGTCTTCGCGCCACATCAACGCACAGATTGCGCCGATACCGGCGAGCACCACGAACTGGTCTTCCTTCGTGCACGCCAACAATACGGCGGCAGTTGCGCCGAGACGCCAGCGGCGGCGGTCGAGCGAGTAGACCAGCGTCGCCGAGAGCAGCGGGACGAACGCCATCTCGTGAAAATCGCCGACCGCGTTTGCCCAAAGCAATGGATAGAGCGCGCACACGCCCATGACTGCTAGCGCGATACCGGGCGAAAAGCGCGCGCGAGCCAATCCCCAAAGAGGGATCAGCGTCGAGCTTACGAGGATGGCCTGAAACCACTCCAAACCTTCCGGTCCGAAAAGGCGAACGATCGGCCAGCCCAGCGCAACGATCGGCGACCAGTGCACGAGCAGGTGGTCGATGCCGCCTTCCGGAGTGCTCGAAAAGCCGTGCCCAACGCTCGCGATAACTTGCGTGAAGATACCGAGATCGACGTCGTTGCGAAAGATGGCGAACCGCCAATGTACGATCGTCACGAGCGACGCGGCCAAGACGAGCAGGATGACGACGAGTCCGGTTCGCGCCGAACGTTCGCTCAAATCGGCAAAACCTGTACGATCGTCTGCGGGCTCCAGTTTTGCGACCCGTAGTGGAAATAATACGTGCGCGCGATATCGATCAGCATGTGCGGCAACAGCTTGAACCGCACGTCACCGGTGATGTCGTTGGGCGGCTGTCCCAAGTACGTCGAGTAGAGCGGCTGCCCTAGGACGTTGACCGGCGGCTGCGTGTAGAAGTTTGGCGCCGGCGCCGGAAAGTCGTCGTGATGGCGCGCGAGCAGCGTAAAGTTGAACTCCGGCGACGGCACGTAGTTGATCCCGAGCGCCGTCGTGCGCCAGGTTGCCGCGCCGCGGAAACCGTTTAACCCGTTTGGGCAATTGGGATTGATCACTTTGGTTCCGCTGCCGTTGATGAGGTACGGGCTGCAAGCCGTATATCCGCCGGTCAGGTAGTAGTCGCCGGTGTTTTGTACCGAGTAACTGACGTACGAGTTTACCTGCCGCGCGAACTGGCGGCTCAGGCTGACGCTCGTGATTTCCTGGCGGATGCGGTGCGGCAGCGAGTTGAACTGCTCTTGATCGTTAAAGCTGGCGTTGAGATAGTACGTCTTGTACGGGTTATCCGGATTACCCAGCTTGATCGAGCTCGCGTAGAAGTTGAATCCAACGACCGTGTTCCATATCGTCGTGTAAACGGGGCAGAAATAAATCGGCCCGGAATAAGACGGAGCCTTCCTGGGCTGAAACGGACAGGGACCGCCGAAGGCTTGGAGCCCGGGAACGGTGAGTGAGAGGTTGTAACCGTTAATACCGCACGAAGCTTGCGTGCAGCCCTGCAAATATTGGTCCGCGCCGACCGTGTCGTGATTGAATCCGTATCCGCCGTAAATCTGTTCGTAAAACGGCGTCTTGCCGATGCGGTTCTGAAAGCTCGACATGTTGATCTGCAGCGACGTTGGGTGCGAAAGACTTCCCGCGCCGGTCTTAACGCTATCGGCAAAGAGCGTCTGCTGGATCAGCGGGTTGATGCCGAGCATGTTGTAGTTCGTGAGATTCGCGATCGCCGACAGATACGAATGCGGAAACGCATACGTTCCTTGCAGATACGTCGTTTGCGTCGCCGCCTGGGGCGACGTCAGGTTGTATTGGTAGGTGTAGACCTGCGTGAACGTTTGAAGCTGGAGGCGGTCGCTCAAGCGGTCGTAGAGCTGCAGGTTGTAGAACTTGCCGGCGCGCGACATCGGATTGACCGAAAAAATCGCGTACTCGTGGCCGCCGATCAGATGCTGTTCGAACGCCAGGTAAGCGTAGTTTTGCGTATCGTAGCGAAAGTGGAGCGCCGACAGCGTGTTACTGTTGCCCGCGAAGTTCCAGGTCGCGTCGAAGTTCGCGCCCGACAGCGAGTTCTGCGCGAAGTACTGGTTCGGCGAGAAGTTAACGACGTACGACCCCAGCGGAATTGCCGCGCCGCCGAACTGGGCCTGCGCGCCTTCGAACCGCACGTAGGCCTTCGTCCCGATGACGGCGCCGGTGGCCGTGAGGCTCGGATATTCCGGAAGCTGCGGAAACGAGAACGCGTCGCCCGGCATGATGCGCCCCTTGACCGGATGCACGAGATCGCCGCCGAGGAACGTCCAGCGATCCGGTTCGCTCGTCACCGGTACGAAATAGATCCGGTCGAAATCTAGAAAGTCGGCGATCGCGGCACCGCTCGCACGTTCTCCCTTGCTCGTCAGCGTAACGTGTCCGGCGAGCACGTAGCGGTTAAGCTTCAAGTCCATCGAAAACGCGTCGCCCGTTGCGACGAAACCGTTGCTTGCCTGTACGCGAACGTGACCGTCCGCTTCGACGAGAAAACGATCGTAATAAAACTGGACGCGATCGGCGCTCAAGCGAACGAGCACCGGTTCGGAAGCACGAGCCGGAGTACCAAGCATCACGAAGATCGTCAGGACAAAGAGTATCGGTAGCGAGATCCGCCGCAAAAACGCTCCTCCGTCTGGAAAGCGAACCTCGCCGTCGGTTTTCGGCGCTGGTCCTTCTATCCTATCGGCGCGGATTCAGGAAGGCTGGTGACCGCGCAAAAGCCAATCGCGACAAGTGCGCTTCCCGATTCTGCCGCAAACGGGGACTCCGAGGAGGTCAATACGATCTCGCGAGGCTCTGGGAAATAAGGCCTGCTCGGGCACCGAAATCGTCGAGGAACTCGGACAGGAGCACTTGTCGAGCGGGCGCCCTATCCTCTATACTTCCGCGGACTCGGTCTTTCGGGTAGGGGCTCACGAAGAGGTAGTCCCTCTTTCGACCTTGTACCACTGGTGCCAGGATGTGCGAGGTAGGCCGGGGGGTTTCTACCGAACGCCGAATCGACGCGACTACGCTCTCGAGCCGCGGCGGTGCGTGCTCGACGAGCTGGCCGCCGAGGGACGCTTGATCTGCTGCGCACGGTAAACGGGGGCTTTATTTTTACGAATCTCAACGGCTTCGATTCCAAGTTCGGACATCGTCGCGATGCGCGCGGCTATGCTGCGGCGTTCGCCGGACGATAACGAGCATGCAAATCGCCGTTGCCGCGCGGCCGCTCGAACAACGCACCGTGCCACAAGCGTGGCGTACCGTCAAGCGCTTGACCGACGTCACGGTCGGTGTGGCGTTGTTACTATTGATTGCGCCCATCGTTGCGGTGGCGGCGATCGGCATCGTCTGCGTCACCGGCGGTTCGCCGTTCTTCGCGCAGGAGCGCGTCGGCCAAGGCGGCCGCCGCTTTAAGATGTACAAGCTGCGTACCATGATCAACGGGGCGCACGCGATGCGCGAAGACCTGATGCACCTCAACGAAGTGTCCGGTCCGGTCTTCAAGATCCGTAACGATCCCCGTTTGCACCCGCTCGGGCGCTTCTTGCGCCGATCCTCGATTGACGAGCTCCCGAATCTGCTCAACGTCGTCCTCGGCGATATTTCGCTCGTCGGGCCGCGTCCCGCACTTCCGTGCGAGGTTGCGCACTACGACGCGTTCGCGCAGCGCCGCCTCTCCGTACCCCAAGGCATTACGTGCTTGTGGCAGATCAACGGCCGTTCAGAAGTGTCGTTCGAGCACTGGATGGAGCTGGACAATCGTTACGTCGACACCTGGACGCCGATGGGCGATCTCGCCTTG
>DASRSM010000073.1:0-18120 GCA_035656415.1 Vulcanimicrobiaceae bacterium
TTTCCAATGCGTTCGTCTGCAATACCCGGCAAAACGCTTAAGATCGGTCCGGGCGCCCCCGAGCTCGAGAACGGTATACCCGCCAAGTGAAAACCCGGCGGCGCCAATACGATTAGCATCGATTGCTGGACCCAGCGTCGGATCGGCAAGCGCGGTGGACAATGCCAACGAAACGTCGCCGGGTCGCAGCCACCACAATCCGAAGCCGGCCGGCGTGTATGTGTCCAGACTGTTTCCCGGGTGGTCGACGGCCACGACGATAAATCCACGGGCGGCAAGTCCGGTCGCAAACCATGCCATCTGCAATGCCGAGCCGCCGGTGCCGTGCGAGAACGCGATCAGCGGGAAGCGGCCGGTTGCGAGCGCTGCATGCTCTTGCCACAACCCAGCGTCGAAGAGCGGATCGTTCGGAGGACCGATAACGTGCTCGGTGGCCACCGAACGCTCCGCGGCGGGATACCATAGCGTGATTCCCAAGGAGCCCGTCGCATCGCCGCGCGTTGTGGCAGTGGCCTCGGAAGCGCGAAGCGTCGAGCGCCCTACCGGGAAAAGTGTGGTTAGGAGCATGAGAGCGAGCATGACCTTCACGCGATGCTTACCCACCATCGACGGTATTGACGTCGCGCATGCTTTCGACGGAGACTTTTTCGATCATCACCAATAGTTTCAGCGTGAAACGGATCGAGCGCGTTATTAGCTTCGGAAAAGTATAAGCCGGGATTCTCCATATGGCCGTCCTTTTCGGGCCACCCCGAGCGTTTCCGTCGGTTTTCCGGGTTCTCGGTAAGCCAAAGCCGTCGGTTCGGCTTGAGGTGAAGGCCGCGTCGAGCTCCGGAGCCTCGAAAAGCCTGGCTGCATGGTCATAAGGAGACAGCTCCCCCATTGGTTTCCGGCGCACATCGTTGGTCGGGGTGGTCATGCCGGTATCACTACCGGCGGCGATCGGAGCGCAGCGATTCTCTCGACGATCGCGGCGAACAACTTGCGCGGAATCGCGACCTCCGCCATGTGGAACGCGACGTATCGGCCGTGGCTGACGACCTTCGCACCGATTTTGATCAGCTTCTCGCGCAGCGTCGTCAGCGACCACTCGGCAATCGCCTCCGGAATCGCCAGCGTGCGGAGGAAGTTGCCGAGGTTGTACGCCAGGGCGTGAAGCTGGATGGTGAATGGCGTTCGCGTTGAACGAGCGGCACGATAACGGCGTCCACTTAATCGCGTTCTTGCCCTCTTTGATGCATTGCTCAGCCGTTCCACGCTGATTGTAAAACTGCGACGACATTCTTCGACACGTAACGCGCGTTCGTGACGATGAAGGCGGCGCGAGGGAACAGTTCCCCAGGATGCCACTCCCCTTTGGCAACAGCCCGGCGAGGATGGGACCAACTCGCGGACTGGTAGCGAAAGCTCTTATAGAAACGTTGCACGTAGTGCGGCGGCCGGCCGACGGGCACGTCTTCCGAAGATGGACTGACGCAGCATGCCGACGAGCGCGTGACGACCGTTCTTGCTCGTGCGTGCATCGGCGAGAAGATCACCGGCCTCGGAAGTCAATCCGAGTGCATCATCGAGTTCGCGATATGCGAGGAGCCCCGCATCAGGAGTGACCGCAGAGCCGCGGAACTGCACCATGATGCCGCGGTCAAAATCGAGCCGAAGGACGCCGTTTTCAGCTTCACCCGTCGGGTTCGACACGTTTTCCTCACAGGATGAGCGCGATTCTTCATCTGTAGTACATCTGTAGTACATCAAAATCGCTACTCGTCAGCATTGGATTTGCAAACTTATGGCGAATGCGGGTTAAAAGGAATGCGGCCGGCCAGTTGGTTTCCGCAAAGGAGGGTATTAATGCGCGCCACGTTCCTATGCTGGTTCATCGCCGCGGTCGCAATTGCAGGCACCGCCGCGCGCTCCAACTCGTCGAACTCAGCATCGAGCTCGGCATTCTCGGATCAGAGTGGTGCACCAAGCGAGACGGCGGCACCCGCGGCAGGGAACGTCCCGATCTATCCCGGTGCGGATGTGAGCTCCAATCCAGGCGGTCTGGGCATGAAGACGCTGCCCGCGTCGGCCAAGATCTATGTTACCTCGGACGAATTCGCGAAAGTGCAAACGTGGTATCGAGGCCAACTCAACGGTGCGCCTGAAATGGCACAGCCCGGTAAGGAAAAGACGATGGATGCATTCATGGTGGGGCACGGGCCCAGCGCAATGGTCGTCATGATCCAAAGTCTCCACGGGGACACCTTCATCGTCGTCGCGCCGCCGATGTGACTTCGAAGCGCCGCGTACTCAACCGAAAGTTAGTGCTTGATTTCGGTACTGTGCAAACCTAAAGGCTGTCCGCTGGCAATAACGCCGATCATAGCGACGACCCACAGGATCACGACGACGGCGATCGGGAGGAGCGGAAGGCAAGCAACGACGATTTCAGTCCTATTTGAAGCGCTGCTTGGGCCTCGCTTGCGCCACATCCAAACGATCCACGAACCGGCGATCGATACAACGCACAAAACCGGAAACGAGGCGACGATCCCGGCGCTTAGCCAGGCGCCCGGGTTGCTCATCGAGCCGGGAGCGTCGAAGAACATAACGGAGAATGCCGCGGCAAAGAGGCCGGGAAGAAGCAGCAGCCCCCACACGATCGTCGCGACGATCGCTACCGACGGTTTCGGCTCGCTGTAAGCAGCCATGCAGTTGGCGCTTCGTTTTGCGCCGGCCGAGCCCTGTAGCGCGCTATCGGCACCCGTGCGGATCGAAGCCGGGCGGTACGTGTCCCGCATGAATCGCGATAACGCCGGCCACGACGGTGACTTCGGCGGCCGTTTCTCAAAGGTTAGTACTGAGCGGAAAAGACCACCACGAGACGCATCAGGAGCACGCCGGCGAGCACTGCGACTGCAACGCCCGTCGACGCCTGATGCGGCCTCGTAAACGCCGCGCGTAATCCGGGCAGCAAGGTCGCAATTACCACGATCCACATGACGAGCCAGAGCGGCGCGAGCTCGCGCCCGATCGTGCCGGCGATGCCGACCGTTGCAAAAAATGCTGCGACGAACGCCAGCTCCAGCACGGAGAAGTATCCGTCGGCGCGCGCCAGACGCAGCTCGGTTTGCGGCGTTGCGTCGCGACGCCCTAGCCACAGCAGCAGAGCCGCCGAACCGGAGAGCCCCGACGCGAGGAAGAGACCGCCGAGTGCGTAGGTGTCGCTCCAAACCGGTTGGTTCGAAACGCTGAGCAGCACGCCCGTGTATCCCATGACGTAAAGTGCGAAGAGGCAGCCCACGATCGGAACGATGCTCGGCAAGCGCAGCATTTTGCGCGCTTCCAGAAACGATAGCAGCGTGAAAACGCCAAAAATCGACAAGCCCCACACGCCGACCGACATGGGCGACCAATACTTGAAGTTCAGTCCGCCGGCACCCGGTGTCGTGTCGATCAGCATGTGCCAGAAGCGCAGCGGCGAGCCCAGATCTACGGTCAAGAAAATCGCGCAGACGACGACGAGCGGCAGTGGAAGCAGATAGCCGAGCCGCACGACCGGCTCGTCGACCGAACTGCCCCACAAGCGCACGATCGTGGCGAGAACGTAGCATCCGCCGGCGAGCCCGGCCAAGAAGAAGTACCCGGCGATCCACCACGCCCAATTCGGCGGTGACGCAAAATGCTCGGCCATTATCGTTGCTCCTGATCCGTCTCGTCCACCGGTTTGCGTAACGCCACAACGCCCGCGAAGACGCCGATGACGGCGGCGAAGAACATTCCGAGGTATCCGCCTTTATTGTTGCGACTCGGCAGCTTAGCATTGGCTTCACTGGGCAGCCCATAGACTTCCGGCTTGTCGGCCAAGAGATAAAACGCTTTCAATCCGCCGTAGACCGAGTCGTCGCGGCCGTAGAGCTGCGCTTTGTCGACGCCCTGTTCGTGCAGTGCGGCCAGCCGTGCGTCGGCCTTCGCGTGCAAGTCGTTCAAGTTTCCGAACTGGATCGACGCGGTCGGACACGCCTTCGCGCACGCGGGAGTCAGGTTATTTTGCAGGCGGTCGTAACAGAAGGTACACTTGTGCACTACACCCGTATCTTTGCTGAATCCGATCGCGGAGTACGGGCACGCCGAAATGCAGTCGCGGCAGCCGTTACAGACTTCCGGCTGGATGTAGACGGTGTCGAATTCCGTGCGCACGATCGCGTCGGTCGGGCAAACTTCCAGGCAGCTCGCGTGCGTGCAGTGCTTACAAACGTCGGACATCAACAGCCACGCGGTTCCGTTGCCTTCTACGGCCGGCGCCTCGGGCACGAGATCGATAAACTTCACGTGCCGCCAGTTTTCCGCATCCATCTGCCCGGTGTTGTCGAAGGAGTCGCGGAACTCGGGCTTATCGCCCGCCAGACCGTTCCATTCCTTGCACGCCACCTCGCAGGCTTTGCATCCGATGCAGACGGTCGTGTCGGTGAAGAATCCTACTGGTTCGGCCATGGCTGCATTACCTCAAAAGCCCAATGCGTTAGCGACGATTTTGTTCAGTCCGCGTTCGGATGCGTAGAGATAGAGCGGCAGCGCCGCCAGTTCGTCGACTTGCGGAACCGCGCGCGGATCGCGCCGAACGTCGACGCTCAGTACGTAATGCTTGCACGTATCGCAGCCTTCAATCGATACGTGCGGCAATAGAGCACGAGCTTGCGGCTGCCCCTCGACAAGCTCGGGGTGACTCTCCGAACCGCGTACGGTTTGACCGCTCGTTTCCGCTTCGAGCGCGCCGATTTCGGAAAAGCGCAGGAGCTTGGCGGTGTCGTTCTCGCCGCACGCGGCGCAGATCATGCGCGCGAACGGCCAACTGGCCGCGCAGCGCGAGCACTCGAGATAGCGGTGCGGCGTAACGAGATCTTCGTCGCCGTTTCCGGCGTACGCAAGTTGCGGCGATCCGCCGCATGCCGGACAGTGCCGGTCGTCGCGCGGTCCGGCACACGCGTCACCGGCGCGCGAACCGAGTGCTTCGAGCACGGGCGCGCTCGACGCGCGTGCGAGAAAGCGTTCGAGGGCACCGAGCGGTTCGCCTTGCAGCCACGCGGAGACCGTTGCGTGCAGATCGATGCTGTCGAAGCGTTCCAGAACGCCTTGCTGCAACGCCGGCGGACCGAACGACACGCTCGCTTCAACGATGCGCGGCGCGACGCGCTCCGCCGCAAACGCCGCCGCTTCCGATGCGTCGATCGTGCGCGCTTCGTCGAAAGCCGGCTCCTGTACGTCGAGCAGCCGTGTGTAGAACGTCAGCACTTCGGTCGCGAACGCCCATCGCTCGGCGAGATCGTTTGCGCGCCGCCGACGCCGCTCGTATTCGCCGATCGCGCGCGTCGTCACGACCGTCATGCCTTTTCGACCTGTACGAGGAACGCTTTCGTTTCCGGCGTGCGCGAGTTGGCGTCGCCGACGAACGGCGTGAGCGCATTCGCCAGCCAGCCGCCGGCTTTATCCGGATACTGCTCGGCCGACAGCCCGACGTATCCCCAGTGAATCGGAATGCCGATTTGCCAGACTTTCGTTCCGGCCAGATCGAGTTGGCCGAAGCGTTTACTTACCAGGGCGCGCACGTGCATCGCACCGCGCTTGGAACGGACGTTGACGTAATCGCCGTTGGCGATGCCGCGTTCCGCGGCCAAGCCCGGTGGAAGTTCCACGAACGGTTCCGGCATCAACTGCACGAGATGCGGCACCCACTGCGTAACGTAGTGCTCGTGTTCGGTGAGCCGATAGGTCGTCGCCACGATCGGAAACTCGTCGGGCGTACCGAACCGATTTTCGCGGCCGCCGACTTTGTCGTACAGAAACGCAACCGGCGACGCAGAAACGTTTGCGTGCAGAGCGTTTTTCACCGGCGATTCCATCGGCTCGTAATGTTCGGCGAACGGTCCGTCGACGAGCGAGCTCGAATAGATACGGCCCACGCCTTCGCCGGTCATAATAAACGGTAGCCAGGCGTCGGGGTCGTCGGGACTCATCGTCGGCGGATAGTCGGGAACGTCGCCGACCCACTTGCTGCCGTTCCACAAGATGCCAGGCCGTTTAGGATCCCACGGACGCCCTTGCAAATCGGCCGACGCGCGATTATAGAGCACGCGGCGATTGAGCGGCCAACTCCACGCCCACTCGGGATAGAACCCCATGCCGGTCGGGTCGTTCTTCTTGGGATCCTGCATGCCGTTGCGCCGTTTTGTGAAGTTGCCTTTGGGTCCGTAACTTCCGACGTAAATCCAGTTTCCGGACGACGTCGTGCCGTCGTCGGTCAGCGCTGCGAACGTCGCGAGACGCGCGCCGGTCTTGAGGTTCTTGCCGTTGACTTCTTGCGCGATCTCGTCGAGCGTCGGCTTACGCGGATCCTTGTACGCCATCGCCAGATCGAGAATTGGTGCCGGGAACTTTCCGCCTTCCTTGCGATAGAGCTCGGCAACGCGGTAGTGCAGCTCCGCTAACAGCCAGTGATCGTGCATCGACTGCCCTTGCGGCGGCATCACCGCATCTTTCCACTGCATCCAACGGCCGCTGTTGACGAACGAACCGTCTTTCTCGATCCAGTGCGTCATCGGAAGCATGAAGACTTCCGTTTGAACCTTCGTCGGATCGGTGCCGGGCGAGTGCCAGAACTCCGAACTGGTCGTCGGGAATGGATCCATGACGACGAGCCACTTCAGATTTGACAGCGCTTGGTGGATTTGATTGCTGTCGGGACCGATGCTCATCGCGCTCATGCCCGAGAGCATCACGCCTTCCATCTTGCCCTTTAGCGCTTGGTCGTAAATCGTCAACCACGACGAGTTGCCGCCGGGTTTTGGCAGATACGCGAACGCGTAGTCGTTGGCAGCGGTCGCTTTGTCGCCGTACCACGCTTTGAGCAAGCTAACCGTGAATTTTTTATAGTTCGTTCCTAAGTAGTTCCAGGAGCGCGGGTCGAGTTTCTTGGGCGCGTGCGCCTTCACGTAGGCGTCGATCGTTTCGTCGCCGGCCATCGGCGTGGAAATGTATCCGGGCAGAATCTCCCAGGATATTGCGTTGTCGGTATTGCCCTGAATGTTGGCGTGTCCGCGTTCGGCGTTCATGCCGCCGCCCGGACGCCCCATGTTGCCCAGCAGCATCTGCAGCAT
The DNA here is from genome assembly GCA_035656415.1 of Vulcanimicrobiaceae bacterium. Taxonomy (GTDB): domain Bacteria; phylum Vulcanimicrobiota; class Vulcanimicrobiia; order Vulcanimicrobiales; family Vulcanimicrobiaceae; genus JAFAHZ01. The sequence goes on from DASRSM010000073.1 coordinate 7,137, forward strand.
TGCCGCCGACCGGATGAGTTGCGAACCGGTCGTGTGCTGCGTGAGTCCGACCGCGTAGACGACCGTCATGACTTTGTCGGGCTTGCCCATTTCGCCGACGATTTGCGCGACCCTCAAGAAATCGTCTTGCGGAATGCCCGTGATCGCCGAAACGACCTCGGGGGTGTAGCGCGAGTAGTGTTTCTTGAGGAGTTGAAAGACGCTGCGCGGATTCTGCAAGGTCATGTCGCGGTCCGCGAATCCGTCCGCGCCGAGCTTGTAGGCCCACTGCTTCGCGTCGTACGAGCGGTGCGCCGGATCGTAACCGGAAAACAGCCCGTCTTGAAAGCCGTATTTCTCGTTGACGATGAACGACGCGTTGGTGTAGTTCTTGACGTACTCGTCGTGGTAGAGGTTGTGCTCGATGACGTACTTCATCAAGCCGCCGTAGAACGCGACGTCCGTTCCGGTGCGCGTGCGCACGTAGAGATCGCTCACCGCGGACGTGCGCGAGAAGCGCGGATCGACGTGGATGATTTTCGCACCGCCGCCTTTGCCGGGTCCCTTCGTCGGATCCAGCTTCGCCTGCATGAACCATTGGAACCCGACGGGATGCGCTTCGGCGGGGTTGGCACCGGTGATGAGGATGACGTCGGCGTTTTTGATATCTAGCCAGTGGTTGGTCATCGCGCCGCGCCCGAACGAGGCCGCCAAACTGACGACCGTAGGACCGTGTCAAACCCTCGCTTGTTGTTCGAGGTAGATCAGCCCAAGCGATCGCATCACTTTTGCGGCGAGATAGCCCTCCTCGTTCGAGAAGGTCGCGCCGCCGGCGAAGGCGATGCCCTCGGTGCGATTGACGTGATTGCCTTTATCGTCGGTCGTGACGAACGTGCGCTCGCGCGAATCTTTGACGTGCCGCGCGAGGCGGTCGAGCGCGTCGTCCCAAGTGAGCGTTTGCCACTGCGTGGCGCCTGCGCCGCGGAACATCGGCTGCTCCGCGCGACGTTTCGAAACGGCGAGCTGCATGGCCGTGGCGCCTTTGGGACAGAGCCGGCCACGGTTTACGGGGCTGTCCGGGTCGCCTTCAATTTGTAGAAGGTCGATCGTGCCGTCCGGCTTCGAACGAGTGTAGGCAACCAGGGAGCACCCGACCGCGCAGTAGGGACACACGGAATGCTGTTCGGTCGCACCGGCGATGTGCAAAGTTTGCCGAATTTCCGCGGCTTGCGCCACGTCGAATCCGAGCTCGGAAATGGCGACCGCGCCGACTCCCACACCCGCCACCCGGAGAAAATCTTGCCGCGAAATGGTCGAGCTCACGCACACTCTCCAATCGGCCGTAGCAGGCTATGAGGCAAGCTACAAGGGCGATTCGGCAAACCCTCCCGCTTGCTTGCTGTTCCGGCGTAGCCTATATGCGGCTCTTGGCGTTGAGCGTCTCGAGCTGATAGAGAATCTCGATCATCGTGTACGTCTGCGTCACGCCGACGACGTATTGGTACTCGACGGGGTCGACTTTGCGCTTCTGCCAATCGTCGATCGTGGCTTGAAAGGCCTCCATCATCCCCTTGGCGTTGCTGCGAATTGCCATGCGGCGTCCTTTCACTCTTTCAAGAGCGTGGTGGGCGGTATTCGATAATCAATGTGACTTCTTTCCCGAAAACTCCTCATCCACCAGTACGCGTGCGAACAGTATTCGTTCGAATTCGCGAGTCGATCCGTCGGGAGTCGTGCGTTTGGGTCCAAACGCCGGCGTTCGTGCTATACTTGCTCGCAGGATTACGCTTTCGCTCTAGTGCGGACGAGGCCCAGCCGTATGTGTCTGCGTCGTTTGTTCTTTTTGTCGAGTGCCTGTTTGGGGCTCGCGCTGCCGACCGCGGGCTGTTCGAACGGAGCGGGCACGGGGGCATTTGGACCGCAGCCCGCTCGCATCGCAAGCGATCTCACCGCTTTTGCGCCGGCGAGTCTGGGCGGAATCGTCAACACAAGAAAGTTCTCCGTGCCGTCGGGAAAGACGGTAACGGTCTCGCGCAATGCAGCCATCTTCGCGAGCACCGCCGTCACGATCGCCGGAACGTTGAAAGTTCCGCGCGGCGTGAGCGTCGCGTTCTTTACGCCTTCCTTCACCATCGCGTCGACGGGCTCGATCGTTCCCGTGACGAATGCGAAGTATCCCGGGCCCACCCACGACCTCGTCAGTGCCTGCCAAATCGACGTTGCGAACTTGTGGGAAGTCGGCGCGGGCGATAGTCTCGGCATCACGTCGAGCGTAAAACGCAACGCAACACCGGGGCATCCTTGCAGTGTCGTGTTGGCGCTGCGCACCCTCAGCGGCAATCAATCCAGTATCGTGCTCGATCCGGGCGTACCGGGCGGGAGCGATCCGCATCGCTACATCGGACAAAACGGTGGATGGATCGTGATTGGGTCGGCGCAAGCGATTTCGTTAACGCAGGCGCTGGCAAAAAGAGACGGGCATTCGACGCTTCGCGCGTTCGCGCCCGACGTAGTAACGATCGATTCGCTATTGGCCGCCGGTAATGGCGGGAAAGGACGACCTGACGATCTCGGCACCATCGGCGGCGGCGGTTACGACTTCAGTCCCTCGGCCGGCGGTATCGGCGGATCGGTTCAGATCGCGGCCGGATCGATTGGCGGAACCATGCCGCACATTGCTGCAGGCAATGGTGGAAACGGCGGCGATCTCGCTTTTGGTTTCGACGATTATCCGTATTCGCTCGATGGTACGCTGACGTCGCCAAACGGAATCTCGGCGACGCTTTCGATGGCTTCGGGCGGCGGGGGCGGCGGTATCTTCATCGTCGCAAAAACGCCCAAGAGCATCTGGGAACGCGCCGGCGATGGCGGAAATCCATCGACGATCGGGGCTAACGGTACGTTTGCCGCCGGGAGTGGCTGGCCGCAGTTCGCACTTCCCGCGAACGCACCGCTAAGCGGCACGTCCATCGGCGGTTCGCTGACGGTCGAACTTGCGCTCCCCGGGTCGAAAGGACCGCACGGCAACAATAAGCCGACCAAGCCGAAGAACGGCAAATTTGGCAACTTGGCGTTTGACGGCGGCTGGGGCAGCGCGTGGATCAACATCTCGTTGCTCCCTACGCCTGCGCCGGGTACCTCTGCGCATGGCGGTCAAGGCGGAACGCTCACGCTCGTGCCGCCGCCGCATATTACGGTCGACAAACTGCGCGCCTATGGCTTGGCGATCGACGTCTTCAACTTCGGCAACGGCGGACCATCGGAACTTTTGTGCGGAGCCGCGGTCGCGGGCATCACCGGCGGAAATGCCGGCACGATGCACGACAACGGCCTGTTTGCGTACATGAACCATGCCGGCGCCCCATCGTTCGGATTTAACGGAGGTCAGGGCTCGAGCGGTACGCCTCCCGGAATCGGCGGTCCCGGCGGCAAGAACGATGAAGGCGCAACGATCGGCGCGCAGGGTGCAGCGGGACCCGCCACCTGCTGAGCTTTCAAGGCACTTCGTTAGGGAATCGCGAAGAAGAGAGGCGGTGCTTCCAATTCCGGACGCACGCGCCCCGCAAAGCGAAACAAACATCATCGAATCCAAAAGCGTTGTCAAAAAGCGCGGAAAAGCCGTTAAAGAGTACGCGCCTCACGAGCATTTCGGCAGCCCTCTAAATATTTGCCGAATTTGCGGCGAGAAATACTCCTACAGCCAGAAGCCGCATAACGACGCCCCGAGCGTTACCAAAAACTAACGGCGGCGCACCGGACTCGCATTATCACCTGACGCTGTCGATCGCAACCCGGCGGATTCTTACGCGGCGGTAGCGCCGCTTCTTCGAAATGCAAAAACCCTTGATTTCTCAAGGGTTCTACAGCGCTACAATGGTGGGCGGTATAAGGATTGAACTTATGACCTCTTCCGTGTCAAGGAAGCGCTCTCCCACTGAGCTAACCGCCCGCACCAGCCAAACCTGCGGAGTATAGCGACTCCGGGCCTGGGGCGTCAAACGGTTGTACGAGGGCGGCGAAAAGCCCTTCTGTGCCATCTTTACGTCGCGTTGACATCCGTATTTTCGCGTGATACATTCATTCGAACTTACACGTTACTGCTTATCTGGCTGCAAAAGGGAGGCACGATGACTACGAATCGCTGGAATCGCAATATCGCGCCGCAATGCGGTAGCGGGTCGCTTATTTTTGGGCCTTCAGGCGGTGCAGAGACGTAGTTTTTCGTCTCGTTCGACCGTTCTGAAAGGCCTCCAGGATCGACCCGGAGGCTTTTTCATTTCACTTTTCACTTCGATAACGAGGCGAATCATGGAACTCTGGTTGGAAACCGAGATCCGGATGCGCCGCGACGACGCCTTCAAATCCGCCGAACGCAGCCGGCTCATACGCCTTGCGGAAAGCGGACGAAGTACGAGCGTACGTGCGCGCATCGCCAACGGCGCTCAAGCGATGAGCGACGCGTTGGCCACGCTAGCTCAAACGCTGCGCGCGGAGGTCTAAAGATCGCCGATCGACAGCGTCGTATCGGCACCTGCCCAGGCGGCGTCGAAGCGCGTTCGCGCTTGCGCCGCCTCGGCAGTTTTTCCTTGCGCCGCAAACGCCTGCGACAAGCCGAATAGCGCGCGCGGATCGTTGGGGTACGCGGCGAGGCACGTCTGGAACGCGCTTGCGGCTTGCGCGTAATGTTGCGTGCGCAGTAGATAACCGCCCAGCGCTTCATCCGCCGGTACGAAGGGGATTGTCTCGGCGTAAAAGTCGGCGCGTTGGTTCTGTTGCGCTTGTTCCAGCCACGAACGCGCATCGCGCTCGCTGCCCTCAGCTTCGGCCAAACGCGCAAGGAAGAGCTGCGGAATGTAGCCGCGCGTCGGCGTTCCGTATTGCCCGCGGATCGTCGCGGCAGCCGTCTTCGCCTCCGTCAAACGGTTCAGATGAATAGCGGCGAGGCCGGCGACCCACGGGGCGAAGAGCTCGTTGGACCCCGCAGCGGCGGCGTCGCTGTAGCGCCCAAAACGCAGCGCCGTCAACGCGTCAAACTTCCCGTCGAAAAGCCCGTCCATGCGATTAGCCCACCGTAATGCGGTCGCGTAGTTTCCCAGCATCATTGCGGCCGAGTAACCGACAGAAATGTCGTGCGAGGCGTAGCGTTGTTGACTCAAATCGCTGTGCTGATTTGCGTCGAGCTGAAGCAACATCTGATACGCGCGCTCGCTGGACGCCAACGCCTTTGCGTACGCTCCGGTTTCGATCCAGAAGTGCGCCGGCATGTGCGCGAGGTGTTCCGCTTCGGGTGGAAGCTGCATCGCGTCGAGATGCTGGGCACAGAGCAACGCGGGCGCGTGATCCGAAAAGTTGTCGTATGCGTGTATGCACAGGTGGTTAGCCATTGCATTATTGGGATCGCGCGTGAGAACTCCGTTAATCAACGCGAGCGTGCGGGCCGAGCGATCGCCTTGTTCGAGTAGTGCTTCCGCTGCAAGCAGTTGCGCGTTCGGATCGGCCGGTGCGGAAGAAGCGAGAGCGACCATCGCGTCTCGATATGCGGAATTGTCGCGCTCCCAATCGGACCAGTTACCGCGATAACGCAAGCTCATGGCATCGATGTACGAGTGTTCCGCGGGAGTCGCAGTGCCTTCGAGTGCGCGGGCATGCCCGATGGCGGCTTTCCCGCGCGCGAAATTCTCGGCCGTCATTGGTGTATTGAGGTCGGGTCCGTAGGCCAGCGCTGCGCCCCAGTAGGCCATCGGTGATGCCGGCGACCGTGCGGCGGCCTCGGCGAACGCCGCAACCGCGGCGCTGCGCGCATAGGCGTAATAGAGGAAGAGGCCGCGGTCGATCGGGGCCTGGCTTGTGAGAGCGGCTGCCAGCGTTACGGCGGCTAGGATCACGCGAAGAAGCGCTGGGGGCCGGCTTCGTAGGCAGCGATCGCATCGCGCCACTCTTGCGGCACCGCGATGGTTTTCTGCGCCAGGAAGTCGTAGGCGACGACGGTCGTCGTTCCGTGGGCTGCGCGGTGGCCTTGCGTCTCGCTCCAGATTTCGTATTCAAAATCCCACGATTTCGTTCCGATGCGCGGAATCCGGATGCCGATCGCGATCTTTTCGCGATAGCGCAACTGGCGTTCGTACGTAAAGTGAATGTTTGCCTGAATGATGCCGCGATCGCCGTTGATCGGCACGTTCATCACTTGCGCGAAATACTCCGAACGCATCATCTCGCACCATCGAATGTGCGCAACGTTATTCACGTGCTGCATCATGTCGATGTCGGCAAACGGCACCGTAAACTGCGAGACGAGCGGAAATCCCTCCAGCATATGGCGGCGTTTCGCGCCGGAAGGGTAGCGAGCCCGCTGCCTCCAAGTGACGGCATCCGAGGGCGCGTAGCTCAGTGGGAGAGCATCCGCTTCACACGCGGGGGGTCGTTGGTTCAATCCCAACCGTGCCCATGTTTCCGACGCAGGCCCCCGCCCGTGCGGTTGGCGCAGGCTGGTTCGCCTGGTCCTCTTGCGGCGGGGCCTTTGACCCTAACGAGCAGCGCGACCGGCGGTTAGCCTGTTCTCATGCGGTTGTCGATCTTAGTGCTGCCCATCGTAACGGTATTAGCAGCGTGTGCGGGCAGCTCTTCGGGCACGCTCCCCGTGTCCGCGTTGAACTTCGCGACGAAAGATTTCACGAGCGCCTCGGTGCGCAAGTATGTCAAACACGTCGTCATTATCGTGCAAGAGAATCGCAGCTTCGATAATATGTTCGCCGGCTTTCCCGGCGCCGATACGCAAACGTACGGTTATCTGCACGACGGCACGCGAGTCAACTTGGAACCGATTCCGTTTGAAGTCAAAGACATGGCCCACTATTATTCGACGGGCGTCATGGACTACGACAACGGAAAGATGGATAAGTTCGATCTCAACGCGGCGGAGGCGGGAACGATCGGAACGTTTGCCTATTCGTATTTGGAACGCAACCTCGTTGAGCCCTACTGGACGATGGCCAAGCGTTACGTGCTTGCCGACCGCATGTTCCCGACGATGTTCGGGCCGAGCTACACTGCCCATCTCACGCTGATCGCCGGGACGGTCGACTTGAACCCGTCTTTATCCGAGGCAGACGTTCCCAGCAACTCGCCATGGGGATGCGATGCACCGTCCGGCACTCGGTCGACGGTCGTGACCGCAAAAAAGACCCCGACCGAAGCTGGTCCGTTTCCTTGCTACACGCAGTTCAGAACGCTAGCCGATACGCTAGATGCTGCCGGCGTGAGCTGGAAGTACTACGCGCCGATCGTCGGGGGTACCGATCCCGCGGGAAACGAGTGGTCGGCGTTCGATTCCATCCACAGCGTTCGGTACGGCAGCGATTGGAAGAATGTCGTTTCACCACCTCAGCGCGTGCTGGCCGATGCCCGCAACGATAAACTAGCTGGCGTATCGTGGGTCATTCCCGACGCGATATGGTCGGATCATCCGTACGAAGGAACCGATTACGGGCCGTCTTGGGTCTCCGCGGTCGTCAATGCGATTGGAAAGTCGAAAGCGTGGAAATCGACGGCGGTCGTCGTCGTGTGGGACGATTGGGGAGGATTCTTCGACAACGTTGCGCCGCCGCAACCCGATTTTCGCGGACTCGGCATTCGCGTGCCCTGCATTATCATCTCGCCGTACGTCCGACCGCACGTACAGCACACGACCTACGAGTTCGGCAGCATCGTCAGGTTCGTCGAACAGGCCTTCGGACTGCCGGTGCTCGGTCCCGCATCTGCGGGCTATACGGATGGGCGTGCCGCAAGCCTCACCGACAGTTTCGACTTTACGATGAAGCCGCGGCGTTTCCACAAGGTCGCGGCCCCATATCCGCCATCGTTCTTTATCGAACATGTCCCGTCAAGGCGCGTACCGGACGACGAGTAAAATGCCCGGGGCAGGTGGTGGTGGCCGAGACTGCTAAATAGCGGTGCCGGTCATGCGCCAAGGCGGCTTGGCGCTGTAGCTCAGTTGGTTAGAGCGCCGCCCTGTCACGGCGGAGGTCGTGGGTTCGAGCCCCATCAGCGTCGCCATTTCCCCTTGGCGCGCCGTGTGCCAAGGTAGCTCAGTTGGTAGAGCACGCGCCTGAAAAGTGCGGTGTCGCCGGTTCGATTCCGGCCCTTGGCACCACCCCCGGTGGGAAAGCAGGCTGCCCCGCCGCGGAACGATAAAAAGCGCAGCATGCGCGTTCGCCTTATGCTCGCCGGGTTGCTGGCTGCCCTCGCCGTAGCGCCGCTGGTGCTGGTAGCCGCTGCGGCCGCCGCACCGCTCTCCGTCGGTTCGGACGTCTCGGGCGCGCCGTTCGAATACTTTCCGGCAAACTCGAAGACGCCGCTCGGCTTCGACATGGACCTGCTCCAGGCAATCGCGGCGAAGATGGGACGTCAACCGTCGGTTGCTAACCACCAGTTCGACGATTTACTCAAAGCGGTGCAGCGCGGGCAGTACGAAGCTGCGATGTCGGCAATCTCCGACACGAGCACGCGCGAGAAGCTCGTCAACTTTCTCGATTACTTCGTCGCGGGGGGCGGTTTAATGGTGCGTCAAGGCAACCCGCTGCGCGTTTTTGGAATTGATGGGCTGTGCGGATACGCCGTCGCCGTCGAGAGCGGCACGTCTTACGAAACCGATCTCGAGAAGCAATCGGCGGCGTGCAAGGCGATCGGGCTCGGTGCGATCGGGATTGTGACGTTCAAAACCGACGACGATGCTTTTGCCGCGTTTCTTGCCGACAAAGCACCCGTGTACGTCGCAGACTATCCGGTCATCGTCTGGCGCGGGCGCACGGCGGGTGCGGACAAGGGCGTTGAAGTCGTCGGAAAGCAGTTTGACGTCGTTCCCTACGGCATTGCGGTCTCGAAACAAAACGCTGCGTTGATGACTCAGCTGCAGCAGGCGCTCGTGGCCGTCGTTGCGGACGGAACGTACGATCGGCTGCTCAAGAAATGGGGCCTCTCTCAGGGCGCGATGCGCGTCGCCCCGATCAACGCCGGCAAGCTGTTCCAGCAAAAATAAGCTAGCTTAGGTTCTTTTCCAAGAATGCGACGCTTCGGCGCCACGCGGTTTCGGCGTGCTTCGGATCGTGGTTACCGATACCGCCCGGATTGTAAAACGCGTGCTTTGCATCGTAGCGATGGAACTCGTACGGCGCATTTTTGGCCTGAAGCTTTCGTTCGAGTTCGTCGACGCCTTCGATCTTGAAGAACTCGTCGTGTTTGGCCCAGTGGCCTTGGAACGGGATGCCGATGGTCGAGGTGTCGCCCGCCTCCGCTGGCGGATAGCCGTACCACACGACGAGCGCGTCGAACTCGGGATCGTTCATTGAAGCCAACATTGCGAGCGCCCCACCGACGCAAAATCCGGTAACGCCGACTCTTTTCGCGCCGTGCTCGCGCAGGTAACGCGCAGCGCCGCGCGCGTCTTGCGTCGCTGCGTCGGCGAAGTTCAAGCCTTCCATCAGATGGCCCGCTTCCTCGCGATCGGTTGCGACGCGACCGCGATAAAGGTCCGGAACGAGCACGCGGAAGCCGTCGCTTGCGAGACGGTCGGCTGTTTCTTTGATGTGATCGTCGAGGCCCCACCACTCTTGGAACAGCACGACTCCGGGCGCTCCGCCCGCGTTTTGGGACTCGGCGAGATAACCCGGCGCTTTTGCACCATCGGGGCGCGTAAACTCGATCATCTTTCCCATCGGCGTTACCTCCGCATAAAGTAATCGACATCGAAGCGGGCGAACCCCGCGGCATGCAAAAAGGTGAGAAGACGTACGTCCAGCACGAGCCGCGCTGGCACGCATCGCTCGCCGTCGTCGGAGCCCTCGTACTCTACGCTACGCTTCCTCCGAAACTGACGGTCGGACCCGTTTGGGTCGCTCCGTTCATCGTCCTCGCAATCCTTATTCCCCTCTCCGTTCTTGCGCCACGGCGGCACGCGGAAACCCGGCGGATGCGCGGTTGGGGAATTCTGCTGATCGCAATCGTAAATTTTTTTAACATCGCTTCGGTACTGCTGCTCATAAACGGCTTCTTTCATCCCAGCCGGACGGCAGAGCTGAACTCGGCGGGGTCGCTGCTGCGTCACGGATTGCAAATCTGGTTTACCAACATCCTGGTATTCGCGTTGTGGTTCTGGGAGCTCGACGGTGAAGGCCCTGACGCACGCGCACACGCCAACGCGGCGACCGAGTTCAAGAACGCCGACTTTCTGTTTCCGCAAATGGGTATGGCGATATCGGGCGGCGTCGACATTCCGTGCGTCAACCCGACGTGGAAGCCGCAGTTCTTCGACTATCTCTACGTGGCGTTTACGACCTCTACGGCGTTTAGTCCGGCTGACGTGCTGCCGCTAAGCCTATGGGCGAAAGCGCTGATGATGCTGGAAGCGCTCATCTCGCTGGTAACGATCGCGATCGTCCTAGCGCGTTCCGTGAGTTTGATTCAGTGAATCGGCAGCCATCGTCTGCTGCAGCTTGAGGAATGGGTACGGCTGCAGCTGATTGTCGCCGCGGAACGGGTAATCGAGCTCTGCCGTAGTAACGAAGAGCGTCGCGATCGCACACATGAGTCCGACCGTCATCGCGACGTGGAGTCCTCGGTTACGAACGCGGAAGAGATAGCAGAACACCATCGTAATTGCGGCGATGAAAAAGTTGCCGGCCCAGAAAATCATCGGGATGCCCTCTTCGTTGTCGAAGAGACGAGTACGGCGAGCGTCCATCGTTTGATTCGCGAGGGCCAAAGCGTTTTGCTGAAGAGCCTGCTGCGCCGCCGTTTGTGGTTGGTATCGGGCGACGACCTCTAGCACTCGCAGCGCCGACAGCTGCGCTTGAGGACTGTCTGCGCCGCGACGCATCGCGGGCCATTCGCGGTCGACGACGACGTTAACGTACGTTCGGCACGCGGCTCGAATTTGCGCGGCGACCGGCGGCGGCAGATACGCGGCCGAGTGGTACAAATCGGCGACCGCGGAGGCTTCTTGTGCGACGGT
>DASRSM010000074.1:0-4348 GCA_035656415.1 Vulcanimicrobiaceae bacterium
ATCTCAACGACTTCGATTCCAAGTTCGGACATCGTCGCGATGCGCGCGGCCATGCTACGGCGTTCGCGGGACGATAACAAGCATGCAGATCGCCGTTGCCGCGCCTCCGCTCGAACAACGCACCGTGCCACAATCGTGGCGCACCGTCAAGCGCTTGACCGACGTCACGGTCGGCGTGGCGCTGTTATTTTTGGTCGCGCCCATCGTGGCGGTGGCGGTGATCGGCATCGTCTGCGTCACCGGCGGTTCGCCGTTCTTCGCGCAGGAGCGCGTCGGCCAGGGCGGCCGCCGCTTTAAGATGTACAAGCTGCGGACCATGATCAACGGGGCGCACGCGATGCGCGAAGACCTGATGCACCTCAACGAAGTGTCCGGTCCGGTCTTCAAGATCCGTAACGATCCCCGTTTACACCCGCTCGGGCGCTTCTTGCGCCGATCCTCGATCGACGAGCTCCCGAATCTGCTCAACGTCGTCCTCGGCGATATCTCGCTCGTCGGGCCGCGTCCCGCACTTCCGTGCGAGGTCGCGCACTACGACGCGTTCGCGCAGCGCCGCCTCTCCGTACCCCAAGGCATTACGTGCCTGTGGCAGATCAACGGCCGTTCGGAAGTGTCGTTCGAGCACTGGATGGAGCTGGACAATCGTTACGTCGACACCTGGACGCCGATGGGCGACCTCGTCTTGATCGCGCGCACGATTCCGGCCGTATTGCGTAAGGACGGAGCCCATTAAGCAGCATCTCCGGGTCGTCTCCGAGCCACATCGTCCGCATCACCCACGTTTCTCGATCGCGGCTTCGACGATGTTCATCGTCGGCGCCACGTTCGTGTCGACGGTGCTCGGCTTCATGCGCGAGGTCGTCAGCGCGAAGTACTACGGAACGCGCTGGGAGATGGACACGTTCCTGGCCGCGGCGACGATTCCGACGATCCTCTTCGGCGTTTTCAACGGCGCGTTGGTTACCGCGCTGCTGCCGGTATTCTCCGAGTACATAACGCATAAAAAGGAAGAAGACGCCTGGCGCCTCGCCAGCACCGTGCTCAACGTGCTGGCAATCGTGCTCACGCTGGGCGCGATCGCCGGCTACTTCCTGGCGCCGTATTACGTGCCCGTCATCGCACACGGTTTCCCGGCGCCCCAAATGGGCGTCGCGGTTCGCATGACGCGCTGGCTCATGCCGAGCATCGTGGCGGTCAGCTTGAGCGGCGTGCTGTCGGCGATGCTCAACGCATACCATCGTTTCCGCGCGACCGCGTTAATCGGCGTCTCCGTCAACGTCGTTACGATCGCGTGCGTGCTGGCGCTCAATCACGAGATTGGCATCTACGCATTGGTGCTCGGAACGACGCTCGGTCTGATCGCGCAAATGTTAGTGCAGTTCCCGTCGTTCCTCGCGATCGGCAAGTACCGCTTTATCGTCGATCTCAACCATCCGGGACTGAAGAAGATTTGGCTGCTGCTCGGACCGATCATCGTCGGTTCGGCGGCCGGTCAGCTCGCGTTGTTCTTCGACCGCTTCTTTGCGTCGACGCTCGCGCCGGGCTATATCGCCGGCATGAACTACGCCGTCAAGCTCGTCAACTTTCCGCAGCAAATCTTTGCAGCGGCGATCGCTACCGTCATCTTTCCCTTGCTGGCGGCGCAGTTCGCACAAGAAAACCGGCGCGGCGTGGCGCGTAGTCTCGTTACGGGACTTCGCCTGGTGAACTTCATCACGATCCCCGCATCCTGCGCGCTGATCGTGCTCGCGCACCCGATGGTGCAGACGCTCTTCGAGCGCGGCACGTTCCAAGCGACCGCAACCGATCTCACCGCGGGATTGCTGCCGTACGCAGCCGTCGGCTTGATCACGCTCGCGGCCAACGTCGTGCTGACGCGCTGCTGCTTTGCGTGCAAGGAATCCGTTTGGCCGGTGACCATTTCGGTCGGAACGGTCGTTCTCAACGTGTTGTTGTCGCTGGTATGGCTGCAGCCGCTTGGGGCGCGCGGACTGCTGCTCGCCAACAGCGTCAGCCAAAGCGTACAAGCCGTACTGCTGCTCATGCTCGCGGCGCGCCTGGTTTCCGGAATCGATTGGAACGCGCTGCTGGCTCCGCTCGCGAAGACGATCGTGGCTTCACTCGCCATGTACTCGGCGCTGCACTGGATCGGCACGCTGGGCGTCGTTCCCGAAGCGACGCTCGCGTCGCGCGCGTGGTTCCTCTTCGGTCAAATCGCTATTGGCGGTGCCGTCTTCGTTGCGGTCGCACGTCTGCTCGGCATCGAAGAACTCGAGCTTGCGCGACGCACGATCCTCGCGAAGTTCGAGCGCAACCTCCTTAGCCCGCCGGATGGGCCGCAAGCACCGATCGCATGACCGCCGTCGTCACGGGTGACGTCGAACCGCGCTTTTCGATCATCATCCCGGCTCACAACGAGGAAGACCGGATCGCCAAAACGCTCGACGACTTTGCCGAGACGTTTTCCGATTCCGAGATCGTCGTCGTTTTGAACGGATGCACCGACGGCACGCGCGAGGTCGTCGATCGTTTCCGCTCGAGCCGCGACAACGTTTTCGCGATCGAGATTCCCGACGCGGTCGGGAAAGGCGGAGCGGTGCGCGCCGGATTTCTCACCGCGCGCGCTTCGATCGTCGGATACGTCGATGCCGACGGCGCTACGCCCGCGGCAGAGATGCGCCGCCTGTGCGAAGCGATCGGCGACGACGACGGCGTGATCGGCTCGCGATGGCTTCCAACCTCGACGGTCGCGGTAAAGCAGCCGTGGAAACGGCGCGTCGCAAGCCGCTCGTTCAACAAGCTCGTCCGCCTATTTTTCGGATTGCGCTACGCCGACACGCAGTGCGGTGCGAAAGTCTTTCGACGCGAAGCCTTGCAGACCGTGATGCGCGACGTGGAGACGTCGAATCTCGCCTTCGACGTCGATCTGCTGTTCGCAATGAAGCTGCGCGGCATGCGCGTTCGCGAGGAGCCGACCTACTGGATCGATATCCACGGCTCGCGCGTGCAGTTGGTTTCCGCGTCCCTGAAGATGTTTGCCGCGCTCATGCGGTTACGGCTGATGCATTCGTTCTTCGCAGTCGTGCTGCCGATGTACGATCGCATTTTCCCGACACAGCCGTTGAAGGCTCGCGACCGTTTGCGGATTTTGGTCATCAACTGGCGGGATCCGAAACATCCGCAAGCGGGCGGAGCCGAAGCGTATCTCTTCGAGCAGGCACGCCGCTGGGCCCAGTGGGGGCACCACGTCGAATGGCTGTCGGCCGGTTTTCCGGGTAGTACTCCGCACGACGAGATCGAGTCCATTTGCGTGCGCCGTGTCGGCAACGCAATGACGGTGTACTTCGCCGTTCCGTGGACGTACTTGCGGGAGTTTCGCGATCGCTTCGACGTCATCTTGGACTCGTCGAACGGCATTCCGTTCTTCTCGCCGCTGTTTTCCATGAAGCCGAAGGTGTGCATCGTCAATCACGTGCACCGGGAAGTCTTCAAGAACCACTTGCCGCGTTGGCTCGCGATGGTGCTGTCGTTCTGCGAGGAGAAACTCGTCCCGATGATCTACCGGAACGTGCATTTCGTGACGATTTCCGAGGACACGCTGGCGGAAATGCGGCAATTCGGCATCGGCAATTCGGCGGCCGGCCTCGTGCGGTGCGGCGTCGACAAGACGCTCGTTCCCGGTAAAAAGGCGGCGGTACCGACGGTGCTCTACCTCGGGCGACTGAAGGCGTACAAGCGCGTCGACGTGCTCGTCGACGAATTCGCAAAGGTTCGCAGCCGGATGCCCGATGCGGTGTTGCGCATCGCGGGAACGGGCGATTCGCGCCCTGGGCTCGAGGATCGCGTACGGCAACGGCATTTGGAAGATGCCGTGTTCTTCGAAGGCTTCGTCGACGAAGACCGCAAGCGCGAGCTTCTGCAGGGCGCGTGGGTGACGGTGACGCTCTCCGAAATGGAAGGCTGGGGCATCGGTGCGATCGAGGGCAACGCGTGCGGTACGCCGGCGATCGCTTACGACGTGCCGGGACTGCGCGAAGCGATCGCGCACGATCGCAGCGGTTTGATCGTTGCCGACGGCGGCGACGCCGCAGCGGCGATACTTTCCGTGCTTGCGGACGGCGCGCTGCGCGCGCGTCTGGAACGCGGTGCGTTGGCCCGGGCGGCGGAGTTCTCGTGGGATCGCACGGCGCGCGAGATGCTCTTCGAAATCATGCGTGCGATCGTTGGTTTGGAGTTCCGGGTGGTCGATCTCGACGGGCGGTGGTCGTTCTTTGGTGCAACCGCCGAGGCGTACGCATCGGGCGTGTTCGATACTCGCTTTATTCGAAGCTGAAACGGAAAACGATGA
>DASRSM010000075.1:0-6178 GCA_035656415.1 Vulcanimicrobiaceae bacterium
CGAGCTCGCGGCCAAGACCAAACGCCCCAGCAAGGTCGCCGGCTTGCACTTCTTCAATCCGGTTCCGATTATGAAACTGGTCGAAGTGGTGAAAACCATCGCCACGACCCAAGACACGATCGACGCGCTATTCGACTTCGCCAACCAGCTCGGCAAGGAACCGATCCTTGCACAAGACACCCCGGGATTCGTCGTCAACCGCCTGCTGATTCCGTACTTGCTCTACGCGATTCGCGTCTACGAACAAGGATTGGCCAGCAAGGAAGACATCGACAAAGGCATGCGGCTCGGCTGCGGCTACCCGATGGGACCGTTCGAGCTGCTCGACTTCGTCGGCTTAGACACGACCTATTACATCGCCGAGATCATGTTTGACGAGTTCAAAGATCCGATGATGGCCGCCCCGCCGCTGCTCAAACGCATGGTGTTAGCGGGCCGTTACGGACGTAAGAGCGGAAAGGGCTTCTATGACTACGCCTAGCGCGGAGCGCACCTTCGAAAACATTCTCGTATCGGTCGAAGCGCCGGTCGCCATAGTGACGCTCAACCGTCCGAGCGTGCTCAACGCATTGCGCGGGGCGCTGTTGGCCGAGCTCTCCGTCGCGCTCGTCGAGCTCGACGCGCACCCGGACGTGCGCGCCGTCATTATCACGGGCGCCGGCGAGAAAGCCTTTGCGGCCGGCGCCGATATTTCCGAGCTCAACGCGCTCGCGTCGGCGAGCGCGGGGGCAGACCAAGCGCGCATGGGCCAATCTCTGACGCGCCAGATCGAGCGCATGCGCAAGCCGGTGATCATGGCGATCAACGGATTTGCACTCGGCGGCGGCTGCGAACTCGCCATGGCCGGCGACATCATGATCGCTTCGGAAAACGCGAAGTTTGGTCAGCCCGAAGTCAACCTTGGTTTGATTCCCGGATACGGCGGCAGCCAGCGAACGACGCGTTTGGTCGGCAAAGGCATGGCCATGTATCTCTGCCTCACGGGCGAAATCGTCGACGCGCAGGAAGCTTTGCGTATCGGGTTGGTGCAAAAGGTCGTTCCCCAAGCCGAACTGTTAAACGCAGCCAGGCGCATCGCATCGACGATCGCGTCGAAGGCGCCGCTCGCCATTGCGGCGTGCAAGCGCGTCGTCAACAACGGAGCGCATCTCTCGATCGACGACGCACTCGAACTCGAAGCGCTCGAGTTCGGAACGCTCGTCGACACCGAAGACATCAAAGAAGGCACGTGCGCCTTCCTCGAAAAGCGTAAACCTACGTGGAAGGGGAAGTGAATCGCTCGGGAACGACACCCGCTCGCTCGTTGGTTATCGTACCGGTAATTGAACTCACTGCTAACGCTTCGCCGATTTCGATCCATTTGCCGTCCGCGCGTGCGGATGCGCACGCGGCCTCGAGACAACAGACGACGTCGTAACCGAACGCGCCTTCAACGCGTGCGGGCCGGCCGTGCACGATGCTTTCCCACGCGTCGTCGATCAGTTTACCCAACGCTTCTCGGTCGTCGACCATCGGAATGCGTACCTCACCAAGGCGATAGCTTACCATCTGTTTGGCCAGCGTTTCGCTGCTCGGGTTCAGCACGACGCCTTTGTCGTAGATCCGCACCTTTTCCGACGGATCGACGTCGTCCCAAACCAGCATACGCGCGCTCGCGGAGAGCATCATGCGCCGCACTTTCACTGGTGAGAGCCAGCTCAAGTGCACCTGCGCGACGCACGTGCCGTAACGCAACAGCATGAAGGCCATGTCCCACACGTCGCGATTGACGCAAGCGCGCGCCTGACACGAGACCGCCTCCGGCGTGCTGCCGAAAACGCGGTTGAGGATCGAGACGTCGTGCGGTCCGAGATCCCAGATGACGTTGGTTTGCTGAAAGAGTCCGAGATTAACGCGCTGCGACTCTGCGTAGTACATCTCGCCGAGGGCGCCTTCGGCGTTCAGACGATGCATCGCCTCGACCGCGCCGGTGTACAGGAACGTATGATCCGTAAACAGTTTTACGCCGCGGCGTTCGGCAGCGTCGACGAGCCGTCGCGCATCGGTGGAGTTCTCCGCGAGCGGCTTTTCGACCAAGACGTGCTTTCCGGCCGCGATTGCACGACCGGCCATTGCCGCATGCATCGACGGCGGGGTCGCGATGGCGACGAGGTCTACGTCGGGATCGGCGATCACGGAATCGAAATCGCGCGACGCGTACGAGCGCGGATACAGCCGCTGCATGCGCGCGAGACGCCCTTCGTCGGCGTCGACGATCCAGCGAACGTTCCAGTGCGTCGAAGCCGTGAAGTTGCGCAGCAGGTTAGGGCCCCAATACCCTAGCCCGACGATCGCCGCATTGAGTTCGCGTTCGCTCATGCGACCCCCGCGTGCGCGAGCGTTGCCGGCCGAGCGACGTCGACGAGCGCTTCGACGACGTAACGAATCTGGTCGCCGCTTAGCTCCGGATACATCGGAAGCGACAGGATCTTGGATGCCGCGGCCTCAGTTGCCGGAAAACTTCCGCTCCTCAAGCCGAGCTCCGCATAGGCAGGCTGCAGATGGATCGGAATGGGATAATGGATTCCGGTCTGAATTCCGCGTTCGGAAAGCTGCCGTTGAACGTTCTCACGATCGGCGACCTGTGTGACGTACAAGTGATACACGTGCCCGTCGGCGGCAAGATTTTTCGGCGCGGAAAATCCGGCGGCTTTCAATAACGCGTCGTAGAGCGCGGCGTGATCGCGCCGGCGCTCGTTCCATTCATCGAGGTACCGCAACTTGACGTCCAGCACCGCCGCTTGCAACGAGTCAAGGCGGCAGTTGTCGCCCTTGATTACGTGCTCGTACTTCTTTTTCTGGCCGAAATCGCGTAACAGCTTTAGACGATCGCGCACTGACGCGTCGCTGGTGACGACCGCACCGCCGTCACCGTAAGCGCCTAAATTCTTTCCTGGATAGAAGCTAAAGCACCCGACCGTGCCGATGCTGCCGGCGCGGCTCGACTGCCACCTAGCGCCGTGCGCCTGGCACGCGTCTTCGACGATGGATAACCCGTAGCGGTCGGCGATCTCTAGCAGCGGCTGCATCGGAACCACTTGGCCGTACAAATGCACCGGCATGATCGCGCGAGTGCGCGGCGTTATCGCAGCTTCGATTGCCGCCGGATCGATCAAATACGCGTCGTCCATGTCGACGAGCACCGGCGCTGCACCCGCTGCCGAAACGGCGATCGCCGACGCGATATACGTATTGGCCGGAATGACGACTTCGTCGCCCGGTCCGATTCCGAGTGCCGTCAGCGCGAGCTTCAGTGCTGCCGTGCCGGACTCGACGCCGACGCAATGAGCGGCGCCGGTATAAGCAGCGAAGCGCTCCTCGAATGCCGCGACCTGTGGGCCCAGCACGAACGACGCCTGCTCGAGCACGCCGGCAAACGCGCGATCCACCTCGGAACGGATCGATGCGTACTGCACCTGGAGATCTACAAACGGTACCTTCACGGCGGGTATCGTATCGAGCGCGCCCGCCACGCGGACAGACCCAAACGGGGTATACCTCGTGGGCATGAAGAGCCGCTTACTGCGCTTTCTTTCTATTTTAGGTCCCGGCTTGATCACCGGCGCGGCCGACGACGACCCTTCGGGGATTTCGACGTACTCCGTTGCCGGTGCCACCACCGGCTTTTCCATGCTATGGGTGACCTTGATCTCGACGCCGATGATGTCGGTGATCCAAGGAATGTGCGCCCGTATCTCCATGGTAACCGGCGAAGGGCTGGCGTCGGTCATGCGCAAGCGTTTCGCGACGCCGCTTGCCTACACGCTTGCATCGTTGGTGATCGTCGCCAATACGTTCAACGTGGGGGCAGACCTCGGCGGCATGGCCGAGGCGGCCAATCTTGTGGTTCCGCTGCCGATCGACGCGTGGGTATTCTTCTTCGGCATCGGCCTGATTGCCGTGCAGCTCTGGCTTTCGTACGCCGTGCTCGCGCGCATCTTCAAGTGGCTCACGCTCTCGCTGTTCGCGTACGTCGTCACCGCGTTCGTCGTGCGGCCGCCGTGGCTCGACGTGTTGCGCGGTTTCGCGCTCCCTCACGTGCGTTTCGATGCGAGCTGGCTGTCGACGATGGTCGGCGTGCTGGGCACGACGATCACGCCCTACCTTTTCTTCTGGCAAGCATCGCTAATGGTCGAGGAAGAAAAGGAAGCCGGCAACGCGACCTTGGCGAAGCGCCGCGGCACAAACGAAAAAGCGCTGCGCGCGATGCACGCCGACGTCAACACGGGCATGATCTTCTCGAACGTAGTTGCGCTGTTCATCATCGTGACGACCGCAGCAACGCTCGGTGCTTCAGGCAGACACAACATCGCGACGGCGCAGCAGGCGGCCGAGGCGCTGCGTCCGCTAGCCGGACGTTTCGCCGAGCTGCTCTTCGCGCTCGGCATGGTCGGAACGGGAATGTTGGCGGTTCCGGTGCTCGCAGGCTCGTCTGCGTACGTCGCCGCGCAAACGTTTCGATTTCGCGAAGGTTTGAGCGAACCGGTCGCGCGCGCACCGCGCTTCTACGGCGTCATCGCCGCCGGCATTCTTCTCGGAATCGCGATGAACTTGTTGCGGATCGACGCGATCAAGGCGCTCTTCTGGTCGGCGGTTCTCAACGGCGTTACCGCAGTGCCGGTCATCGCTGCGATCGTGTATCTCGCGTCGAATCCGGAGATTATGGGACCCTGGCGCAGCTCGGCACTCGCGCGTGCCTGGGGATGGGCGACGTTTGCGCTAATGGCCGCTGCGAGCTTGGGGATGATCTACTTGAGCATCAAGCCCCGATAGCGCGTTGCTCATCGCCAATTCGATCGCGGGATTGAGACCTTCCCATTTCGCGCGGATGCGCCCCGCGGGATCGACGACGACCACGGTCGGGAAACCGTGAACGTCGAAAAACGCTCCCGCGCTTTGGTGCGGATCGAGTGCGACTCCGTGCAGATCGTACTTTTGCGCAAACGCTTTGGCTACGGATTGCGGTTCGCCGACGTCGATCGGCACGACCAGCGCGCGCGGGTTGGTTTGCGCCCAGCGCTCGATCAACGGCAGCTCGATTTTGCACGGCTCGCACCAGCTCGCGAAGAAGTCGAGGAACAGCACGCGTCCGCGCCCGTCGCTCACGCGAAACGTGCTGCCGTCGAGCCGCGCGTACGCCGCGTGCGGCGCCGGATACGCGCGCGCAGGGTCGAGGTTGCGCGGCGCGATCAGCACCTTCCAAAGGATAAATCCGATGGCAACGATCGCGAGAACGTCGAGGGCGCGCGAAACGATCCGCGCGCCGAAGCGCTTAATCGACGGTAAAGACCGCTGCAATACCCTGGCCGCCCCCGATGCACGCTGAAGCCACGCCGTAACCGCCGCCGCGCTGGGTAAGGTCGTGAATCGCCGTCAGCGCCAAACGCGCTCCCGACGCACCGAGCGGATGGCCGAGCGAGATCGCGCCGCCGTGTGGATTGAGTCGCACGTTTCCGTTAGTGCCCATCTCGCGTAGACACGCGAGCACCTGGGGCGCGAAGGCTTCGTTGATTTCCATGACGGCCAGATCTTTTTCGGCGATGCCCGCGCGCTGCAGCGCGCGCGGAATCGAGTACGCCGGGCCGATGCCCATGATCGATGGATCTACGCCGACGACGCTGCCGCTCAGCAGGCGCGCCGACCATTTCACGCCGTCGGACTTCGCCTGCTTTACCGTCGTGAGCACGAGCGCAGCTGCACCGTCGGTGATTCCGCTCGCGTTGCCGGGCGTAACGACGCCGTCTTTTGCGAAGCGGGCGGGTAACCGCCCAAGTTTTTCCATGCTGAGTCCGGTGCGCGGACCTTCGTCCTTATC
The DNA here is from genome assembly GCA_035656415.1 of Vulcanimicrobiaceae bacterium. GTDB lineage: Bacteria > Vulcanimicrobiota > Vulcanimicrobiia > Vulcanimicrobiales > Vulcanimicrobiaceae > JAFAHZ01. The sequence continues at coordinate 5,855 of DASRSM010000075.1, forward strand.
GACCGTCGCTTTGGTGCCTTTGGGACCGGGAACCTCGACGGGCACTATCTCTTCGGCGAAGTAGCCTTGCGTTTGCGACTCCAGCGCGCGCTCCTGACTCGCGAGCGCAAATTCGTCGCACGCTTCGCGCGCGATCGAATACTTTTTTGCAAGGTTTTCGGCCGTGATCGCCATCGGCGTATTGCCGTACGAATCGGTAAGGGCTTCCCACAACGAGTCTTCGAACTGAACGTTCGCACCGAATGCAAAGCCTTTGCGCGCGCCGCGAACGACGTGCGGCGACTGGCTCATGTTTTCCGAGCCGCCGGCAAGCGCGTAGGTCGA